>QCAW01000010.1 GCA_003281795.1 Pelagibacteraceae bacterium AG-345-F21 | reverse complement strand
ACATTAAGTAATTTACTTGCTATTTTTCTTTTTCTTAGAGAAAATAAAACTTCCAAGGCTACCAACAGTCCATCACCTGTGGTGGCAAATTTTCCTAAAATAATATGTCCAGACTGTTCTCCTCCTAGATTAAAATTCAATTTTTTCATTTTTTCTTTTACATATCTATCTCCAACTTTTGATCTAAAAAATTTAATTCTGTTTTTTCTTAAAAAAATTTCTAATCCATAGTTAGACATTAATGTTCCTATAACTCCTCCTTTTAAAAGACTTTTTGATTGCCATCTGCGAGCAATCATAGCGATGATTTGATCTCCATCTATAATTTTACCTTTTTCGTCACACATAATAATTCTATCTGCGTCTCCATCAAATGAAATTCCGATATGTGCTTTATGCTTCCTTACTGCCGACCTGATTTTGAATGGATTCATAGACCCGCAATTCTCATTGATATTAAAACCATTGGGTTTTACACCTATAGATATAACTTTTGCTCCCAAATCTTTTAATAATTTAGGGGCGGCTTTGTATCCAGCTCCATTAGCACAATCCAAAACTATTTTTATACCTTTTAGATGAAAATTTTTAGGAAAATTTTTTTTTAATATTTCAATATATTTATCATTTCCATCTTCTAATCTTTTAACTCTTCCTAATAGTTTAGGGTTTGTAAGTTGTTTCGTGTTTTTAGCATCAATTAATTTTTCAATTTTTTTTTCTATTTTATCAGATAGTTTCATGCCATTAGGTCCAAAAAGTTTCAGCCCATTGTCATGGTAGGGATTGTGGGATGCAGTTATCATAATGCCCATATTGGCCTTCATTGTCTTCGTCAACATTGCAAGACCATTCGTCGGCAAAGGTCCTAGAGTGAAAACGTGCATTCCTCCTGAAACTAAGCCTGACACTAACGCAGGCTCTAAAGTATATCCGGATAACCTTGTATCTTTAGCTATAATAGCAACTTGCTTAAATTTTTTTTGATTTTTAAAATATGTTCCTGATGCTAAGCCAAACTTAAAAAACTTTTCACCTGTAATATTGCCTTGATTTACAGTCCCACGAATACCATCAGTTCCAAAATATTTGTTTTTCATTAATTCTTAAAAATTGATAAAATTTTTCTAAATACCAAAATTCCCTGTTTTACTTCGTTTACATTATGAACTCTAAAAATTTGAATTCCTTGCGATAATAAAAATAGGACTGAGGCAACAGTGCCTCCAATTCTTTCTTTACTATCATTTACTCCTGATATCTGACTAATAAATTTTTTTCTAGATGTTCCAATCATAATAGGCAGTCCAAGGCTATGAAACAAAGATATATTAGAAATTAAAGTCAAATTATGTTTCAAATTTTTTCCAAAACCTATGCCCGGATCTATAATTATTTTACTATTATTTATTTTTTTTACATTTTTTTCAAAAAAATCATAAATATCCAATAAAACATTTTTATAATTAGGATTCTTCTGCATAGTATTTGGGGTTCCTTGCATGTGATGAAGAACTTTCGCAATATTATATTTTTTTATTTTGTTCAAAGATTGATCTTCATAATTAAATCCTGAAACATCGTTGATTAAATCAGTTTTGTGCATTATTGATTTAACCATAATTGCTGACTTTCTTGTATCAACAGATAGACAGATTTTTTTGTATTTTTTTTTAAAATTTTTAACAATATTTTCAATTCGCTTCCATTCAATATTTATTGGAATTGTTTTTGAACCTGGTCTAGTAGACTCTCCGCCAATATCAATTATCTTTGCACCAGCCTTAATCATTTTCTTTATATGATTACTAGCATTTTCTTTATTATTAAATTTTCCTCCATCAGAAAAACTGTCTGGGGTTAAATTTAAAATTCCCATAATTGTAGGTTCTAAAAAATTTACATTATTTAAAAAATTTTTCCTTTTTAAAATAATCTTTTTTAAGTCATGCTTAATTTTTTTCTTAGAAGAAAAATTTAAACTTTCAACTTTTTTTATGTTTATGACTTTTGATGTTACTTTATTATTTATTTTGGTAATAACTTCAATCTTATCAAATGCAATATTTACATTACCACACAATGGTAAAGCTAATTTTTTTTTGATTAAGAGTTTGGCATTAGCACCATAGTAAAAATTACACGCTCTTGTGTAATATTTTTTCATTAATATATTAGACTGCAGGCTTTGGTTTTAAGCCTAGTGAACCTAGTGCAGAAGAAGCCTTGCCATCATCTTCATCTTCGTCTTTAAAGGATCTCGTGGGTTTAATATTTTTCAATATTAAATCTCTTATTTCATCGCCAGATAAAGTTTCATAAATTAATAAAGCTTTAGCAAGCTTATGTAGATCTTCAATTTTTTCAGTCAGAACTTTTCTTGCTCTCTCGTAACCTTTGTCGACAATCTTTTTAACCTCTGCATCAATCTTTTTAGCAGTTTCTTCTGACATATTTTGTTGTTTTGTTACTGATCTTCCTAAAAATATTTCTTCTTCATTTTCTCCATAAGCTATTGTACCTAGTTCAGTGCTCATTCCGTATTTAGTAACCATATTTTTTGCCATTTTTGTAACCATATCAATATCAGAAGACGCTCCAGAAGTTACTTTGTCATGTCCAAAAATTATTTCTTCGGCAATTCTTCCGCCCATGGCAACAGCAATATCAGAATGCATTTTTTCTCTGGTAACGGACAGTTGATCTCTTTCAGGCAGTCTCATAACCATACCAAGCGCTCTACCTCTAGGAATTATTGTTGCTTTATGTATAGGGTCTGATGCTGTTTCATTTAAGGCAACTATTGCATGGCCTCCTTCGTGATAAGCTGTTAATTTTTTCTCATCTTCAGACATAACCATAGACCTTCTTTCAGCACCCATCATTACTTTATCTTTTGCTTCTTCTATATCTGACATTGTAACTACTCTTTTATTTTTTCTTGCCGCTAAAAGAGCAGACTCATTTATTAAATTTGCTAAATCGGCGCCTGAAAAACCGGGTGTTCCTCTTGCGATCGTTCTTAATTTTACATCAGGTCCAGTGCTTATCTTTTTAACATGTACTTTAAGAATTGCTTCTCTTCCAATGATGTCAGGATTTCCAACAACTACTTGTCTATCAAATCTACCGGGTCTTAACAAAGCAGGATCCAAAACATCTGGTCTGTTTGTTGCGGCGATTAGAATTATACCTTCATTTGTATCAAATCCATCCATCTCAACTAATAGCTGATTTAATGTTTGTTCTCTCTCATCGTTACCTCCGCCTAAACCTGCTCCTCTACTTCTTCCCACTGCATCAATTTCGTCAATAAATATAATACAAGGTGAATGCTTTTTTCCTTGTTCGAACATATCTCTTACTCTTGATGCACCTACTCCAACAAACATCTCAACAAAATCTGATCCTGAAATTGAAAAAAATGGAACGTTAGCTTCACCTGCTATCGCTTTAGCTAATAATGTTTTACCAGTTCCGGGCGGACCAATCAGCAATGCTCCTTTTGGAATTTTACCACCTAATCTACTAAATTTTTTAGGATCTTTTAAAAATTCAACTATCTCTTCTACTTCTTCTTTTGCCTCTTCAACTCCTGCTACATCATTAAATGTAACTTTTCCTTGAGCTTCGTTTAACAATTTAGCTTTAGATCTACCAAATCCCATCGCACCACCTTTTCCTCCTTGCATTTGTCTCATGAAGAAAATCCAAACACCAATAAGTAAAAGCATTGGAAACCAAGATAATAATATTCCTAGTAATGATGGCATCTTATCTTCTTGGGCAGTTGCAACTATGCTTACGTCTTTGGAAGTTAACTTTTCTACAAGCTCTGGATAGTTAGGAGAATAAGTGCTAAAAGTCTTTCCATCTGCTAAAATTCCAGAAATATTGTTTCCTTGAATAGTTACTTCAACTACTCTCCCTGCCTCAACTTCGTTTAAAAAATTTGAAAATGCTAATTTATTTCTTTCAGATTTTATTTTTTCAGGATCTTGGAACATATTGAAAAGTCCCACAGAAAGAAGGACTATAATCGCCCACATGATAAGATTTTTAAAATTCATATAATATTAAATAGTATTTATTCTTTAATTTACAAGTATATTGTAATTTTAAATAAGTTGTAAATAAGTCAAAATATAGCAATTTTACTTAAATCCCTATCTTTTTTCATCTTTTACTAAAATTATGCGATCTTTTTTCTTAAAGATGGTACATCCGCCTAAAGTTGACTTGATATAATTTTTACTCTTTAAATTATCAATCAGATTTAAGGTTTTTTTTGATCTTGGGGCATAGTATGCTTTTGTCAATTTTATAATAGCATGATTTAACACTTTCAATTTAATTTCTTGGTTAAAATTATTAAAGTTATAAAGATTTATTATTATTTTATTTTTTTCCTTATAGACTGACTCTTTGTAGATTTTGCTCAGGTATAGATCTAAAGTATCTCTACTAGAAGCTAAATTTTTAATAGACTTGAAGATTTGTTCATATTCGATTCCACTTTTTTCTATAATTTGTTTTAAACTTCTTATTCTCGTTCTCAAATACTTTTTATTAATATTTGAGGGGTCTTTATAGTATGTACCAAATACTTCTTTAGAAATTTTAATTAATTGTTTTTTTTTCAATTCAAGTAGTGGCCTTACTAATTTGACTCCAGGCTTAATTTTATTTTCTTGCTTCATCGAAGAAAGGCCATGTAAACCACTTCCTCTAGATAATCTAATAAAGAATGTTTCCACTTGATCTTCTAAATTATGAGCTGTTAAAATTATGTTAATTTGTTTTTTTTTACAAAAAGAACTAAGTAAATTATATCTAATCTCTCTTGCGTTTCCTTGAATATTCTTTTTTATGATTTTTTTATTTTTTATAATATTTAGATTAATTTGGTTTTTTTTGAGAAGTTTCTTTACCAATAAAGCCTCCTTGGAAGAGTTTTTTCTCAAATTATGATCAATCAGAACGTAGTATATCTTACATTTTTTTTCCAAGCTATACGCTTTAGAAAATGCTGTTAAAGCAAGACTGTCAGGTCCACCAGAGACAGCAACTAAAAAAGAATTTTTTTTTAGAGAATTTAGTTTATTGCGAAATATTAAATAACTTTTTGATATTTCTTTATTATTCTTAAATACTTTTTTAAGAATTACACTTGAATTTTTTTTGCTCATACTGAGCTTTTTGTAACACAGACTTGCTTGCTTTTGGGTATTCTTTTTTTAGACCTGAAATCATTTTACAGCCTTGATCTTTTTCTCCAAGTTGGACCATGATGATACCTAATTTTAAAAGATTATCAGGTGCTTTTTTACTTTTTGGATAATTTTGATATCCATCTAAGTATGCAGTAGCAGCATCTGAATAGAGTTGTCTAATTCTAAAAGTTTCTCCGTACCAATATTGAGCGTTGCCTGCCAAATCGTGATCTTTATTTTTTTCGATAAATTCTTTTAGTGCAAATTCTGCAGTTTCATAATCACCAATTTTCATAAAGCTTACTGCAAATTCATACTGTTCGTTTGCCGGCTTATCAGGCAATAAAGACTCTTTCTTTTCTGCTTGTTCAGTAACAATGGTTTGAGCACTTTCTACAGAATTTATTACCTGTTGCTTCGGTAAATTATTTGACGAGTAACCAGGATTTGCGCCAAAATCTTTTGGTTTACTTGTCCCAGGAAGTTCTTTTTTAGTCTTACCAACTGTTATATTTGAATTTTCTAAATCTGTGAATCGTAATTGATTATCAGATTGAATTTTTGATACTCTAGATGACAATTTATCTAATTTAAAATTCACTTCTTCAAATTTATTTGTAAGTTCTCTAAATTGATCCTCAATCTCATTTAGTTTTAGTAAATGTTTTGTAAGTATATCTTCATTTAATCCGCTTGACTGTATCGAGGAATTAGAAGAAATATCTGATTTTTGATAAACAGCTTTCTCCAAAGTTTTTAAATCTTTTGTTATAATTTGGATTTGATCAGCGATTGCTCTGATGGCATTTTCTTCCTCTTCGGCATTTAAAAACGAGTTAAATGTAGCAAATAAAATAATTATAAAAAAAATTAGTAAATTTTTTTTTTTATACATATAGAGTTCTTAATAATACAAAATGGCAAAAAAAAGACCCTTTAATACGCTTAATATTAAAGGGTCTTTTGTTAAAAATTAAATTAGTTTACTTTAACTGTAACTGATCTTCTGTTTTGAGACCATGCTAAAGGACTTGAGTCTGGATTAACTGGTTTTTCTTTACCATAACTTATCGTTGATATTCTTTTTCCAGATATTCCATAAGTCATTAAATAATCTTTAGCAGCATTAGCTCTTCTTTCACCTAAAGCTAAGTTATATTCTCTAGTTCCTCTTTCATCAGCGTGACCTTCAATTGTTACATTAAGATTTTTATTCTTTCTTAAATATTTAGCCTGCTTTCTAAGAGTTTCTCTAGACTTTGTTGTTAAAGAAGATTTATTTGTAGCAAAAAATACTCTGTCAGGAACCCCTGACGCCAAGTACTCTACTGTTGCCTTGCCTGTATAAACGTCTCCGTCTATATTCCCAGATTTCTTTGCAGTAGAACAAGCGCTTAAAATTAGAGTTGCGAATATTACTAAAAATATGTTTTTTAAATTTCTGTTAAGTGTCATTTTTTCCCCTAAGTTGATTGTTGAAATATTTCAAATTATTCAAGATTATTCAAGCTTTAATTACATAGTAAAACCCCTTACTTTGACAATAAAGAAGACCAAGATGGGTCTGAGCCATCTGTTTTAGTATTTAGCCTCCTCTCATTATATCCAGTTATATCAATAGACCATAATTTAGCAGAAAAACCCTCTCCTTTTTTTCCGGATTTTGTCTCTCTATAAAAGACTAAAACTCTTCCATTTGGTGACCAAGAAGGAGCTTCTTGATAAAAATTTTCCGTTAGTAACCTTTCTCCAGTTCCATCAACTCTCATAACTCCGATATAAAATCTTCCTTTTCTCATCTTAGTAAAAGCTATCAAATCTCCTCTAGGAGACCAAACTGGTGTTCCATAAATTCCTTTGTCAAAAGTAATTCTTTTTACATCACTGCCATCACTTCTCATAACATATATTTGTTGCAAACCACTTCTATCTGAATTGAACACTATGTATTTTCCATCTGGGGAAAAAGAGGGAGAAGTGTCTATTGATGAATGATTAGTAATTCTTTCAACTATTCTAGTTTCTAAATCCATCGTATAAATATCTGAATTTCCGTCTTCAGCAAAACTCATTATTATTTTTTTTCCATCAGGTGAAAACCTTGGAGCAAAAGTCATGCCAGGAAAATTTCCAACTACCTCTTGCATTCCTGTTTCTATATCAAGCAAATAAACTCTAGGCATATTTCTAAAATAAGAAAGGTAGGTAACCATTTGGTTTGTAGGATTAAATCTAGGAGTTAAAACTAATTCATTTCCTAGGGTTAAATATTTTGTATTAGCGCCATCTTGATCCATAATAGCTAGTTTTTTTTCTCTTTGGTTTTTAGGGCCACTTTCCGCAACGTAAATTATTCTGGTATCAAAATATCCCTCTTCACCTGTTAAACGTTCATAGATTTTATCGGATATTATGTGCGCCACTCTTCTCCAGTTAGACGGTGTTGTGGTAAATGCTAAAGCTGTAATTTCTTTTGACGCTGTTAAATCCCAAAGTCTAAACTCAACTTTTAATTTACCATTTTTTACTAATAGTTTGCCTGTAACAAGCGCTTGGGCTTTAATTAATCTCCAGTCCTCAAATCTTGGTTTTATATGAGCTATATCAGGTTTTTGAACAAACGCTTCTTTTTTGAGAGGATTAAACAAACCGGTATTTTTAAAATTTCTTTCGATAATTTCTGAAATATTATTTCCTAATTCTTTTACTTTTAATCCTTCAAGATTTTCTGATTTAATATCAACATGAAGCGGTGAAACAGCTATAGGAAGTGGATCTAAATTACCTCTAGTTATATCAACTTTGATCAAAGCTATCGACGAGTTAAAATTAAAAAAACAAAATATAATAAATAAAAGAGTTTTTTTCATTCTAGCCTTTCAACATTTCTGTAGGATTAAAATTCAATTGAATATCTTTCCATTTTTCATATCCAGTTGGAGGTACTTTAAGAGGCTGGCATATTCTTACTGCTCTAAGAGCACTTTCAGCTAAAACTCGGTAAAAGTTTTGTCCTGGTTTATTCATTCTTTCATGATCCAAAATTTCAGACTTTAATATTGTGCCATCTTTTTTTAAATTTAATTTAATTCTTACTAATAAATTTTCATCATAAGGAAGTCCTAAAGGAACGCTCCAACAGCCAAATATTTGTGCTCTTAACGCATCTTCCTCGGATAAAGTTAAACCAGTTGCGAAAGTATTTTTTAAACTGCTTTGAGTCAATTTGTTTATTTTTTCTCGTTTAACAGCTTCTTCTTCTTTTGCTTTGTCAATTAAAGCAGCGATCTGATTTGTATCAATAATTTCTTTTTTTTCAAATTCTGAAGATTGTCTTATTTGGGGTTTAATTTCTTCAGGATTTTGTTTTTTTTTAACTAACTGCTTTTTTTCCTTTTTATCATCTGGCAGTGGAATTCTGTCTGGTTTTTCTTTAGCTTTAGCCGCAGGAGGAGCTTGCTCAGAAACTACTCTTTCTTCTTTTTTTTTTGTATCTTCAATTATTTTTCTTGCTTTGGGCGCAAACGGTATATTTGTCTTGTCTGAAATTTGAATCAGTTCGACCGAAACTATTGGAGGTAAATCGACCGGCTGTCTAATCATAAAAGGTAAGGTTAATACAGTTAATAAAATCATTGCCGAGTGAAATATTAGTGAATAAATTAAACTTTTTGTCATTTTCCATTTAGTTTTTGTATGGTTCAGATATCAATGCTACTTTTGAAAAACCTGCTCCAGACAAAGTTCCCATTACTTCCAACACTCTTCCATAGTTAATAGTTTTATCTCCCCTGACATAAATTCTCGTATCTGTTCTATTTTTTGCAATGGCTAAAAGTTTAGGAATTATTTTTTGATAATTGACCTTATGTTCTTGAATATAAATTTCACCTTTTGAATTTATTGTTATAGTTAATGGCTCTTGATCATCAGGTAATGAGTCTGCCGCAGACTCTGGAAGATCTACTTGCACTCCTACGGTTAATAATGGGGCAGTCACCATAAATATAATTAATAATACTAACATAACATCAACGAATGGAGTTACGTTAATCTCACTCATGGGTTCATTTCTTGAGCGATTAAATTTAAAAGCCATTATTTATATAATTGACAAAAATCTTTTTGAAAAATTGTCTATTTTTGAAAAATATCTTTTTGAGTCACTATTAAACTTATTATAAGCAACTACTGCTGGTATTGCTGCTAGCAATCCTAATGCGGTAGCAAACAATGCTTCGGCTATACCCGGGGCAACAATAGCTAAACTTGTGTTTCTTGAAATTGCTATTGATTGAAATGAATTCATAATACCCCAAACAGTACCAAACAAACCAATAAAAGGAGCAGTGGATCCAACCGTAGCAAGAAATGTAAAATTTTTTTCTACATTTTTAACTTCTGTATCAGTTGCTACTTCCAAAATTCTCTCTACTCTTGCAGCTTGGACAGAAGACGATTGTCTTTTAGTTTTAACTAATTCATTCATCGCGGCTTTAAAAATTTTAGTAGCCGGATCTTGTGAATTATTTGGTAGATTGTTATTAAAACTTTCTGCTGATTTTGCTTTCCAAAATTTTTTTTCAAAATCTTCTGTTGAAGAATTTATTTTTTTGAATAACTTATATTTATCAAATATTAAGGCCCAAGAAAATATAGAGCTTGCAATTAGTAGGATTATTACAAATTTAACTACAAAATCTGCTCGCAAAAATAGCTTCCATAACGAAAAATCTGTGCTTCCACCTAAGCCTACTACTTGAGACGCAATTTCTTGTTCCATTAAAACTGAATACTTTTAGATTGTGTCATGAATTTGGCGCTTTTACAGATAAATTAGCGTTAAATTAATTTAATTCTTTAGTCTAGTCTCGCTATAAAATCTTGCAATTAATATAGCATCTGATTTATTTACATCTTTTTTTTTTGCTAGATCACCAGATAATGAGGGGTACATTTCAATTGCTTTAGTTCTGCTAGAATCTTTTGAAGAATTTATTAATTCAAAATGTTTTTTCCATTTTGACGGTCTTACAAAAAAAATAGGCAAACCGAGCGCTGCGCAAATACCTTTAATCGCTCCAAATGTTTGGCCAAAATTAAACATACTTGTAACTCCTTGACCTGGCATTGCATTTACTTGCTCAACGACAACGCAAGATTCATCTTTATTTGTGATATGATCCTTTAAAAGTTTCACTAATTGAGCGCTGTTTAGCTGTCTTTTATTTTTTTTTCCTTCTGACATAACAGGCATATCGAATAGATGTAAAACTTTATTATTTTCTAAAATAGCTATACCTCCACTTAATCCAGGATCAATTCCTATAATTTTCATATTTTAATTTTCTAAAATTGCGTTTGTATAAATTTTTTGCACGTCGTCTAACTCATCCATCGTTTCCAATATTTCAAGTATTTTTTCGCTTTCCTTTTCATTTAAATTTAATTTGTTAATTGATCTCCATTCTATACCAGAGTATTCGAAGTTATCTAACTTCTTTTCGAATACACTCTTAACTTTATAAAAATCTTCCTTTTCAGTGATTATTTCATGTATGTATTTTAAGTGAAAACATTCCTTAGCTCCTGACTCTGTAGCTATTTCAAATATTTCATCGTCGGTAAAATTTTTATTATTTATATGAATGACTCCGCAACTGTAAAACAAATGTGTAGTTGATCCAGCTTCTCCTAATCTACCTCCATTTTTTTGCAAAACAGTTCTAATGCTTGAGGCTGATCTGTTTTTATTGTCTGTCAATGTTTCTATAATAAAAGCTACATTAAAAGGTCCAAAACCCTCATATCTTAAATTTTCAAAATTTTTTGAATCACTAATTTCTGATTTATTGATAGCTCGAAAAATATTTTCTTTGGGCATATTTGCTTGTTTTGCTGCTTGAACAGCGGTTCTTAATCTAGGGTTCATGTCGGGATTTTTATCCCCTAGTTTAGCAGCCACAGTAATTTCTCTTGATAATTTGGAAAATATTTTTGCTCTCTCGTTATCTGCTCGACCTTTTTTATGTTTTATCCCTGCCCAATGTGAATGACCTGCCATATTTATTTAGTTAAATTTCCGCCCTCAATAAATCTTGTTACTTTAATTGCTAATCCAGTTTTAGGATTAGCCTCGATTATTATTCCTGACAAAGTACCAATACCATTTGCAGGATAATGTTCAGTAGCTTTTTTATCTTTCAAAAATCTTTTTATAGAGTTTTCTTTGTTCATTCCAATAACAGAATTATAATCTCCACACATACCTACGTCGGTTTGGTAAGCTGTACCTTGATCTAAAATTCTAGTGTCTGCCGTAGGTATATGTGTATGAGTTCCTACTACACCTGTAGAAGCGCCATCAAAAAAATGTCCAATGGCATTTTTTTCACTAGTAATTTCTCCATGAAAATCAACAACTATAAAATCAGCATTTTTTTTTAAGATAATTTTTTCTTTAATTTTTTGTGCAGCCTTAAAAACATCATCCGTCTTTCTCATAAAAACGTTTCCCATTAAATTTATCACACCAACTTTAAATTGTTTGTCTTTTGTTAAATAAATTTTATATCCCCGCCCAGGTGAGCCATCTGCAAGATTTGCTGGTCTAAGAAGTCTTTCTTCTTTGTTAATGTAATCTACTATTTCTTTTTTATCATAAATGTGATTACCCGATGTGATAACATCCGCTCCCATTAAAAATAATTTTTCAGCTATTGATTTAGTAATACCTCGTCCGTCATCTGCAGCATTCTCGCCATTAACAATTGTAAAATTTATTTTGTTATCCTTAATGGTTTTTTCCAATTTATTTTTAACTGCTTCTCTTCCAGATGGCCCCATTACATCGCCTAAAATGAGGATTTTCATTAAAATATACCTTTCTCAGTTAAAATATAATTTAGTTTTACATCATTGTTATTTGTTGGAAGCTTATGATATTTTTGAAAAGAAAATGCAATACCAATAGTAATAATATTTTTATTTTTATTTTTATATCTTTTTAAATACCGATCATAAAACCCTCCTCCATATCCAAGCCTATTTTTCTTGCTATCGAAGGCCAATAAAGGAACTAAAATAATATTAGGTATAGAATACATTGAGGACTTTAGAGGTTCTAACATTCCAAACTTATTAATTTGCAGCACATCCTTGTTTTTCCATAAATAAAATTTCATTAGATTTTTTTTAGAAATCACTGGCAAATAAACTCTAAAATTTTTAAATTTATCTATGTCAAATAATTTCAATATATTTACTTCAAATGAAGTTGGATAATAACATCCAAAAGTATAAATTCTTTTTTCATATCTTTTTTTAAGTAGTCTCATTAGAGGAATGAAAAAAGATTTATTAATATTGAAATATCTTTTTTTTCTTAGTAAAAAAAATTTTTTTCTTAATCTCTCTTTGTTTTGCATTTACTGAATTTTAGAAATTGATTCAGTATTTGATAGTATTTTTTCTAACGACTTTGTCGTTTTGTCTAGCATTGTCTCGTAAAGATCATTGCTTTCCTCTATAGTTTTTTTAAAATTATCAAGTTTTTTATTTAATTGGCTTATTTCCTTGTCCTTCTCGGATTTATAATTAATAGCAAGTTTTTTTAGTTCCTGAAATTTATTAGATATTTCGTCAATTTTTGTTTTTTGTAATGCAACACGATTTTTTAAATCAAAATATTCATCGATTAATTGAATAGTAGTAATAAGTAAAAGCTTGTTTTCTCCGATGTTACCCAGCTTATCGTTTAATTCTTTATATTTTTTATCCAAATACTTAGTTAGATTTTTTAAGGATTGCTCTTGGCCATCGTCACAAGAAAGCAAGTAGTCTTTGTTATTAAATTTTATATTTACATTCGCCATTTATCAATTTCGCTAACTAGATTCTCTGTTTCTTGGCTTAGCTCCTCTATATCTTGATTAAATTTATCTTCAATAATTGTTTTTTTTTTTACTTCATTTTGAAGGGTAATTATTTTTTCTTTAAGATATCTATGTTCTCTCATTAGCTCCTCGTTTTTTTTTTCAATTTCTGACTTATGTCTCAACAATTCGTTTTTCTCGGTTTTTATTTTTTCAGCTTCATAAGAAGACTGTGAATAAGTCGATGATAAATTTGTTAATTTGTCTATTAACTTATTTAAATTTTTTTCTTTTTGTTCAAAAGCGCTCATTAGTTTTTTATATCATATTATTGCTATACTTAGTTTAAGTCTATATAGGTAATTTTAAAGTGAAAGCAAAATTTAATGAACTATCAAATGCAATAAGGTTTCTGTCGATCGACGCTGTGCAGAAGGCTAATTCCGGTCATCCCGGTATGCCTATGGGTATGGCTGACGTGGCAACAGTCTTATTTAAATACCACCTGAGGTTTAATCCAAAGAGTCCAGATTGGATTAATCGGGATAGATTTGTTTTGTCAGCGGGTCATGGTTCAATGCTTTTATATTCTTTGCTTTACCTCACAGGTTATAAAAGTATTTCAATCGATGATCTAAAAAAATTTAGACAATTAAAATCAATTTGTGCCGGTCATCCAGAGTATAAAAAAGGGTCTGGTATAGAAACCACTACTGGACCTTTAGGACAAGGTCTTGGTAATGCAGTCGGAATGGCGATCGCTGAAGAAAAATTGAGAAAGAAATTTGGACCATCCTTAATCAACAACAAAACCTATGTGGTGGCCAGTGACGGAGATTTAATGGAGGGAATTAGTCACGAAGTGATGAGTTTAGCTGGTCATCTTAAGCTAAAAAACTTAATAGTTTTTTTTGATAATAATAAAATCTCAATTGATGGTCCTACTTCGTTAAGCGTGTCTGATAATTATAAAAAAAGATTTGAAGGGTATGGATGGAATTTTTTAGAAATAAATGGACATAAAGAAAAACAAATTTCGAAAGCTATAACTAAAGCTTCTAAAGCGAATAAACCAACTATAATATCGTGCAAAACTGTAATTGGATTTGGGTCTCCAAATAAATCTGGAAAAGCTTCTTCGCATGGTTCTCCTCTGGGTGATGAAGAAATTGCTTTAGTGAGAAAAAAACTTAAATGGAGCAGTGAGCCATTTGAGATTCCTGAAGATATTTTAAATACTTGGAGAAAAATTGGAAAAAAAGGAATTGAATTAGAGGCAAAATGGCTTGGAATATTAGATAAAAAAAGCTCTAAAATTAAATCAAATTTAAAAGATACATATGTAGAGTCAAATTTAAAAGATCTTAAAAATTTAATTAAAAAAGAAAAAATAAAATACTTTGAATCAAAGCCAAGCATGGCAACAAGACAAAGTTCATCAGTTGCAATAGAAAGTATTTCAAGTATTTTACCTCAATTAATTGGTGGTTCAGCAGACCTTAGTGGATCAAACAACACTAAAACGGGTAATTCTAAAGTAATTAATTCAAAAAATTTTGATGGAAATTACATTCATTACGGTGTTAGAGAGCACGGGATGGCTGCTATTATGAACGGATTAGCATTATACAGCGGATTAATTCCTTATGGCGGAACTTTTTTAATTTTTTCTGATTATTGTAAACCGTCAATAAGGCTAGCGGCCTTGATGGGTTTAAAAGTAATTTATGTTTTTTCTCATGACTCTATTGGCCTTGGTGAAGATGGTCCAACACATCAGCCTATAGAACAATTAAATGGTTTAAGAGCAATTCCTAATCTAAATGTTTTTCGTCCTGCTGATATAAATGAAACTTTAGAGTGTTGGGAAATCGCTTTAAAAAATAAAAATACACCGAGTGCAATTGCTTTATCTAGACAAAAATTACCCTACATTAATCCTAAATTTTCAGAAAATAATAAATGTGAAAATGGTGCTTACGTAGTGAAGATGAATTCTCATAACAATAAAGTTACATTAGTTGCCTCTGGATCAGAAGTTGAGATAGCTTTAAACGTGCACGAAGCATTAAAAACAAATAATATTGAATCCAAAGTAGTTTCGATGCCATGCCAAGAGCTTTTTGATAAACAGTCTGAAGATTTTAAAAAAGATATTCTGGACGAAGAATCTTTGATTGTTACGATTGAGGCTGGCAATGTCTCTTCATGGAAAAAATATTTAGGGGATAAAGGTATATCTTTAGGGATTGATAGATTTGGTGAAAGTGCTCCTTACAAGAAAGTATACGAACATCTTAATTTATCGGTGGAAAAAATAGTTACCACCATTCAAGAAAGTCTTAGAAAATAACCACGATTTAGATGGGTAAAATTAAATATTTTTCTGAAAATCTAGATGTTCAAAATAAAACAATAATTCTTAGACTTGATCTAAACGTCCCATTAAATGAAAAAAAAATCCAAGATAAAAGCAGAATTTTAGCTGCTCTACCTTTTTTAGAAAACTTAATAAAAAAAAAGGCAAAAATAATTATTATAAGTCACTTAGGAAGACCAAAAGGTGTCAAAAATAATGAACTGTCTTTAACGCCAATATATAAATTTTTAAAAACACAACTAGAAACAAGCGTATTTTTTTTTGCGGGGGATATTAATGAAGATACAAAAAGTAAATTTTCATACTTAAAAGAAAGTGAAGTTATCTTACTAGAAAATATTAGATTCTTTAAAGAAGAGAATGAAAATGATGATAATTTTGCAAAAAAACTTGCTTCACTTGGTGACATTTATATTAATGATGCTTTTTCATGTTCACACAGAAAACAAGTTTCTATTCATAAAATTACAAAATATATTAAAGAGTCCTATGCAGGTCCGCTTTTAAAAAAGGAAGTTGAGGCAATAAATACAATTATTGAAAATAAAAAAAAGCCAGTTACTTGTATTATCGGGGGATCAAAAATTTCTACAAAAATAAATGTAATCACTAATCTCATAAAAAATGCTGACAATATCATCATTGTTGGAGCAATGGCTAATAATTTTTTAACCTTCAAAGGTTTTAAAGTTGGAAAATCACTAATAGAAAAAAATTCTAGAAATATAATTGACAATATATACTCTGAAGCTAAAAAATATAATTGTAATATCGTTATTCCTAAAGACAGTAATGTCTCAAATAGCTTTGAGGGTTCTGGAAAAACTAAAAAACAAGACTCTATTGAGGAAAATGAAATAATCTTAGATATTGGACCAGAAACAGTTGAAAATATTGAAAATATAATAGATCAATCAAACACAGTTCTGTGGAATGGACCAGCGGGATATTTTGAGAATAAAAACTTTTCGATTGGTACTTTGGCAATCGCAAGCAAGATTTCAAAAAATACCTCCACAAAATCCTTAATATCAATACTTGGCGGAGGAGATACTGTGTCAGCAATTAATAAGAGTAAAGAAAAATTTGTATTTACACACTTATCAACAGCAGGTGGGGCATTTTTAGAATTTCTAGAAGGAAAAGACTTGCCCGGCCTTAATGTTTTAAAATAAATACTGTTTATGACGTTAGAAGAAATAGCAAAAAAAATGTGTGCTAAAGGAAAAGGAATATTGGCAGCAGATGAAAGTACTGGCACAATCGCAAAAAGGTTTAAAAGTATAAATGTTGAAAATACTGAAAAAAATAGATTATTTTTTAGACAGACACTTTTTAACTCTCAAGCTATGAAAAATTATATTGGTGGAGTCATTCTTTTTGATGAAACAATAAAACAAAAATCTACACTTGGACCCACTATTCCTGAATTGATTTCGGATAATGATGTTATTCCAGGGATTAAGGTTGATAAAGGAGCTAAACCTTTGGCTGGATCACTAGATGAAACTGTGACGGAAGGTCTTGATGGTCTCAGAGAAAGATTAAAAGAATACTACGGGTTAGGAGCTAGATTTACAAAATGGAGGGCTGTTTATAAAATTGCAAATAAATTTCCGTCCTCACAATCAATAAAGTCAAACGCTCACGCTCTTGCAAGATACGCTGCTCTTGTACAAGAGGCAAAAATGGTTCCAATAGTAGAACCAGAAGTATTAATGGATGGAAATCATGATATTGATATGTGCTATAAAGTTACTACTAATGTGTTAAATGAGTGTTACAATGAACTTACAATTCAAAAAGTTGATTTGAAAGGCACAGTGTTAAAGCCTAACATGATTATTCCTGGCACTGAATCAAAAAAAAAATCAAACTCGGAAGAAATAGCTAAAAAAACATTAGAATGCCTTAAAAAAAATGTTCCAAGCGATGTTCCTGGAATTGCTTTTTTATCAGGAGGACAAACTGAAATAGAAGCCAGTGAAAATTTAAATGAGATTAATAAAATTAATGATACAAATTTCTTAATTACTTTTTCTTACGGAAGAGGCTTGCAAGCCAGCGCACTGAAAGCATTTGGAAAAGACCAAAAAGATCATTCCAGTATTCAAAAAGCTTTTGACCACAGGGCTAAAATGAATAGTCTATCCTCAAAAGGAGAATGGTCTAAAAATTTAGAAGAGGTTGCAGCTTAATTTTCTTGAAAAAAATAGTTTATTTAATATCCCCGAATGAAATCAAAAATAATTTTTACACGCATCTAAAAAAAATTTTATCAGTAGGCAATGTAAAATTTTTTCAATTAAGACTTAAAAAAAAACGAAAAAATAAAATCATCGAAATTGCCAAAAAAATTAGAAAAATTACAAAAAAATACAAGGTAAAATTAATTATTAACGACTATTACGATATTTCAAAAATTACAAATTCAGATGGATGTCATCTAGGTCAAAATGATGGATCGGTCAAAAAGGCAAAAAAATATCTTAACAAAAAAATTATAGGTGTAACTTGTCATAATTCAAAATTATTAGCAAAAAATGCAATAAATGATAAAGCTGATTATTTAGCTTTTGGATCTTTTAATAAATCGAAACTCAAGCCAAATGCCAAGAGGGCGAATTTAAATATTTTAAAATGGGCAAAAAAAAATATTAAAAAACCGATAGTAGCTATTGGAGGAATAAACAATTTAAATTACAAAAAATTTTTAAAATCTGGTGCTAATTATATTGCAATATCAAGTTATATTTGGGATAACCCAAAATTAAAACCAGAAATTGCTACAAGAAAGTTTAAATGAAAATTACAGCCATAGAAATAAAACCAGGGATGATAATTGAACATAAAAATGATTACTGGAATGTGCTCAAGACACAACATGTTAAGCCAGGAAAAGGTGGAGCTTTCAATCAAGTGGAGTTAAAAAGCATTGTGAAAGGCACAAAGTTAAATGAAAGATTTAGATCAAATGAGACTGTTGAAAAAGCAGAAATTGAAGAAAAAAAATTTAATTTTTTATACTTAGACGGAGAAAAATGTCACTTTATGGAAAACAAAACTTTTGAACAAGTTGAAATTCCAAAATCTACTGCAGGAGAACAATATAAGTTATTAAAAGAAAATCTTGAAGTTACGATTTCTTTTATGGATGAAAAACCTATCTCAATAGCTTTACCAAATAATATAGAATGTAAAATTGAAAGCACAGACGCTGCGATTAAAAATCAAACTGCATCTTCTTCATATAAACCAGCCTTATTAGATTGCGGAATTAAAATAGACGTACCGCCTTTTATTGAAAGTGGAGAAACAATTATATTAGATACTAGATCTTTAGAATATGTGAAAAGAGTAAATTAATGAGACTTGCTTCTCCCCATATTAATATTATCATGAAAGCATGTAATAAAGCATCAAGATCTTTAATAAGAGATTTTGGTGAAATCGAAAAATTACAAGTTTCATCTAAAGGACCTGGAGATTTTGTTTCATCCTCTGATAAAAGAACTGAAAAAACAATTATAAATGAACTACAAAAAGCTCATCCAGAATATGGAATTATTACTGAAGAGTCTGGAGTTATTAATAAATCAAATATTAAAAATAGATGGATTATTGACCCAATTGACGGAACAAATAATTTTTTAAATGGTATACCTCATTTTGCCATTTCTATAGGTTATGAAGAGAACAATGAAATAAAATGTGGTGTTATTTTCGACCCAATTAAAAATGAAATGTTCTGTGCAGAAAAAGGGAATGGAGCTTTCTTGAATAATTCAAGAATAAGAGTTTCAAAAAAGAAAAAACTACAAGACTCGTTGCTTGTCACTGGTGGCCCAAAACACTCAAGCAAAATCAAAGAGGATATTTTTACAGAATTTGTAAAAATATCTAAAGTTCCTTTTTCCTCAGTGAGAAAATTTGGAAGTGCGGCATTAGATATTGCCTATGTAGCTTGTGGTAGATTTGATGGTTATTGGCAGAGAGAGCTTAATTATTGGGATATAGCCGCCGGAATAATAATTCTAAAAGAGGCTGGAGGATTTGTCGATTTTTTTGAAGAAGATAATAACGCTCCATTAAAAAGGAATATATTGGCTTCAAATTCTAGTATTCATGAAGAATTAAGCAAATTAATTATAAAAAAAAATATTGAGTAAGAAGCCTTAATAATATAAAACTCGCTTCATGAAAAAAAACATACATCCTAATTATCACAAAATTAAAGTTGTAATGACTGATGGAAGTGAATTCGAAACTAGATCTACTTGGGGAAAAGAAAACGATATTCTAAAATTAGATATTGATCCAAAATCTCATTATGCTTGGACAGGCGGAGCTCAAAAAATATTGGATAAAGGAAGAGTAAGCAAATACAACAAAAAATTTAGCAACCTAAGAGCAAAAAAATAAATTATGTCTAAAGCTCCATTTATGCCAAAAGCTACTGCTGTTTGGCTAGTAGAAAATACAACATTGACTTTTAAACAAATTGCGGAATTCTGTAATTTGCATGAACTTGAAATAAAAGGAATTGCTGATGGGGATGTCGCAAAAGGTATAAAAGCTTATAACCCTATTTTAGCAGGTCAATTGTCAAGAGAAGTAGTAGAGAATTGTTCTAAAAATCCAGAAAAAAAACTTACTTTGATAAAAAAAGTAGATGAAGTTGAAATAAAAGAAAGAAAGAAACCTAAATACACACCTTTATCAAAAAGACAGGACAGGCCAGATGCTATTTTGTGGTTGTGTAAAAATGCCTCTGAACTGACAGATGGACAAATCTCCAAATTAGTAGGTAGTACGAAAGGAACTGTTTCTTTGATCAGAAAAAGAAGCTACTGGAATTTCTCAAATCTTAAACCAAGAGATCCAGTAATTTTAGCCCTTTGTACACAAGAAGCCTTTCAAAAAAGTCTTCAAAAAGCAAAAAGGCGGGTTGAAAGAGAAAAAAAAGCTAAAATTAGGGAAGAAAAAAAATCTCAATCAGCTTCAGTATAGACAATCAAGTAATCAAATGCTAACTAACGTGAAATTAACTGGAGGTTTTTATTAAAATAGACGTTAAAGATAATAATGTTGAACAGGCTATAAGAGTACTTAAAAGAAAACTTCAAAAAGAAGGTTTTTTTAAAGTTATGAAAATGAAAAGTACTTATGAAAAGCCATCAGAGAGAAAAAAAAGAGTTCAAACAGAAAATATTAAAAGAATAAAAAAACTTCAAAAACTTAAAAATAGATATTAATTTATTAGAATGAGAGGATCAATAATGCCATCGGGTAAAGTTAAGTGGTTTAATTCCAAAAAGGGCTATGGTTTTATAACTGATGAGGAAACTAACAAAGATATTTTTTTACATGTGTCAGCTTTAGAGGTGTCTAAATTAAGAGTTTTAAAAGAGGAACAAAAAATAAAATTTGATATCAAAGAGGAAAAAAATAAACTCCAAGCTATAAACATAAGAAAATTTTAATTTAACGCGGGGTGGAGCAGTCTGGTAGCTCGTCAGGCTCATAACCTGAAGGTCGTAGGTTCAAATCCTACCCCCGCAACCAAAATAATGACTAAGACAATCAGAAATATAACTATCATTGCGCACGTAGACCACGGAAAAACAACCTTAATTGATAGTTTAATGAAGCAAAGTGGATCATTTAGAGAAAATGAAATTGTAGAGGAAAGAATAATGGACTCAGGTGAGCTTGAAAAAGAAAGAGGTATTACAATTTTAGCTAAACCTACCTCTATAGATTGGAAGGAGTCTAGAATTAATATTATTGATACCCCAGGACACAGGGATTTTGCTGCTGAGGTAGAGAGAGTACTTCATATGGCAGATGGAGCGTTGCTTCTGATAGACTCTGCCGAGGGGGTTATGCCTCAAACAAAATTTGTATTATCAAAAGCTCTAAAACAAGGACTTAAACCAATTGTAGTAATTAATAAACTTGATAAAGCAGATCAAAGAGCTAATGAGGTTTTAGATGAAACCTTTGACTTGTTCGTAAGTTTAGATGCCAACGAAGAACAATTAGACTTTCCGGTTTTGTATGCTAGTGGAAGATCTGGTTGGGCAACTAAGGAAATAGATGGTCCTCGGGAAAATTTACATCCATTATTAGACTTAATTATAGATAAAGTTCAGCCGTCTAAATCAAATAAAACCAAGCCTTTTGCAATGCTGTCTACCCTCCTATACGCTGACAGTTTTTTAGGTAGAAGTTTAGTTGGGAGAATAGCACAAGGAACAGCAAAAGCTAATCAAAATATCAAAGCTATAAATCTTCAAGGAGAAAAAGTGGATGAAGGTAGATTAACAAAAATTTTTAGATATGAGGGAACTAAAAAAGTACCAATCGAAATAGGAGAAGCAGGTGATATTGTTATAATTGCAGGATTAGAAAAAGCGAACGTAGCTGATACTATCTGTGATTTAGAAGTTAATGAGCCTATTAGTGCGACACCAATTGATCCACCAACTATGGCTATAACAGTCACGGTTAATAGCTCACCATTAGCAGGAACCGAAGGAAAAAAGTTAACGAGTACTCAAATAAGAGATAGGCTAATATTAGAAGCTGAAAATAATGTAGGAATCACATTTAATGAAAACGAAAATAAAGATTCTTTTGTAATTAGCGGTAGAGGCGAGTTAATGCTTGAGATTTTATTAACTCAAATGAGACGAGAAGGTTTTGAAATGACTGTAAGCCCTCCAAAGGTTTTATTTCAAAAAGATAATTTTGGAAAAAAATTAGAACCATTAGAAGAAATTACCATGGATCTAGATGAAGAGTATTCATCAAAAGTTATTGACTCTATGAATAGACGAAAAGGTAAACTTATAGATCTTAAAGATACGGGAAAAAATAAAAAAAGATTAATTTTTCATGCTCCTACGAGGGGACTAATGGGTTATACAAGTCGTTTTTTAACTTTAACAAAAGGAACTGGGGTAATTAATAGAATTTTTCACTCTTTTGGGGAATATACTGGCGATATGGAAGGCAGAAGAAATGGAGCGTTAATATCTATGGAAAATGGTAAAGCTGTAGCTTTTGCAATCTTTAATTTGCAAGCTAGAGGTGAGATGTTTGTCACTCATAATGATCCTGTCTATGAGGGAATGATAGTTGGATTATCCTCTAAAAGTGGTGATCTCGAAATTAATGTTTTAAAAGGAAAGAAATTAACAAATATGAGAACACAGGGAACAGATGAAAATGTAGTGTTAACTCCTGTGAGAAAAATGGCTATAGCTGAACAGCTAAGTATGCTTAATACAGATGAAGCTCTAGAGATAACCCCTAAGTCTTGTAGACTTCGAAAATTATTACTGAGCTCCAACGAGCGAAAAAGACAATCAAGAGCAAAAGCTTCTTAAAGATTAAATTTAGATTTTTTACTATCAGCTAAAAAACCTTTTACTGTGTCTAAAGTCATTGACCTAAAACTTTTACCAAATCTGTCTATCTTATTAATCACTTTTGGTGGCATAGTAATAATATTACAATTTAATTGTCTTGCTTGTATATAATTGTAAGGTTCACGAGTACTAGCCCAAAGAATTTCTATGTTTCTATTAGTTCTTGTTAAAAAAATACTTTTTTTGAATATAGGTAATGGGTCTTTTCCATTATCCGCCATCCTTCCAGCAAAAATAGATATGATTGACTTGCTTTTTTTATTCAAGCATTTGTATATTTTTTTAGTTTGTTCAAAGGTGTATACTGCGGTGATATTTAATTTTATTCCTTTGCCGCTCAGTTCTTTAATCACTGAGCCCATAAATAAACCCTTTGAGTTTACTACAGGAATTTTAACATAAACATTCTTCCCCCAAGCAGTTATTTTATATGCTTGTTTAAGCATTTCTGTAGGACTGTCTGCAAAAACCTCAAAAGAAATAGGTTTATTTTTACAATATTTTAATATTTTGGTTGAATAATCTTTATAATTTTTAGCTCCAGCTAGTCTCATTAAACTTGGATTGGTAGTAAAGCCATCAACAAGAGTCTTGTTATTATAAAACTTTATAGTTTTTATATCAGCTATGTCACAAAATATTTTAGTTTTCATTAATCTAAATTTTTTACAATATCTTCTGTCATTTTTTTAGCATCAGCAAACAGCATTAAAGTATTGTCTTTGTAGAATAATTCGTTGTCTATTCCAGCGTACCCAGGAGATAAACTTCTTTTAACAAATAAAACCGATTTACATTTTTCAACGTCAAGTACTGGCATGCCAAATATTGGACTTTTAGGGTCTGTTTTAGCAACAGGATTAGTAACATCATTAGCTCCAATCACAAAAGCTACATCAGAATTAGCAAAATCGTTATTAATATCTTCAAGTTCAAAAACTTCATCGTAAGGAACATTTGCTTCAGCCAAAAGAACGTTCATATGACCTGGCATTCTACCTGCCACCGGGTGTATAGCGTAGGTAACTTTAATATCGTTTTTCTTAAGCTTGTCTACCATTTCTCTTAGAGCGTGCTGCGCTTGTGCAACAGCCATTCCATATCCTGGAACAATAATTACAGACGAAGCATTTTTCATTAAGAAAGCTGCATCTTCAGCATTGCCGCTTTTTACTGGCTTATGATCTTTCTTATCTTTTTTGTTGTCAGAAGAGTTGTCGGCTCCGAAGCCACCAAGTATTACACTAACGAAAGATCTGTTCATTGCTTTACACATAATATATGAAAGAATTGCTCCTGATGATCCGACTAGAGCGCCGGTAATAATTAACGCAGTGTTCTCTAGAGTAAATCCAATACCTGCAGCTGCCCAACCCGAATAAGAGTTAAGCATTGAAATAACTACGGGCATATCTGCGCCCCCAATAGGAATAATTAATAGAACACCAACCAAAAAGGAAATTGCTATGACTGACCAGTACATGCTTTCTGACTGTGTTTTGCACAAATAAAAAATTAATATAAAAATTGCTATTCCAAGAATTAAATTTAAAAGATGTTGGCCACTAAAAGTAATTGGGGCACCAGACATCAAGCCCCTAAGTTTTAAGAAAGCTATTATCGATCCTGAAAAAGTTATAGCACCTACCGCCGCGCCAATCGACATTTCTACTAAACTTGCTAATTTTATGTTGCCAAAAGTTCCAAGATTAAATGCCTCAGGATTTAAAAATGCTGCGATAGCAACAAAAACAGCTGCCAAACCTACTAGACTATGAAAACCTGCAACTAGCTCTGGCATTGCGGTCATAGGTATTTTAAACGCTATAAAAGCACCTATTGCTCCACCTATAACTAAAAAAATAATTATATACGCCAGTGAACTAGAAAAATTTCCGACCGATAAAAATGTAACAACAATTGCGATTGCCATTCCCGCTATACCAAAATAATTACCCTGCCTTGATGTATCAGGAGAAGATAAGCCTCTTAGTGCTAGAATAAACAGAATTCCTGATATTAAGTAAAAAGCTGCTGAAAGATTGGCAGATATCATTATTTTTTATCTTTCTTTTTTTTTTTATACATTTGAAGCATTCTTTGAGTAACTAAAAACCCTCCAAAAATATTTATTGCAGCTAAGATAATGGCTATAAATCCAAACACACTAGATGTGCTAAAAACATTTTCTGAAGATCCTGCTAGGGCTGCAATTATTGCACCAACGATAATTACTGATGAAATGGCATTGGTAACTGACATTAAAGGCGTATGTAGAGAAGGTGTAACACTCCAAACTACATAATAACCAATAAAAATTGACAAAATGAATATACTTAATCTAAATATAAAAGGATCTATTTCCATAACTAAATTTCCTTGATAAGTGTTTTGCTAATTATTTCATCTTCTAAATTAACATTAAAATCCTTTTTTTCTTTACTATACAGGTTGCGAATAAAACTAAATAAATTTTTAGCGTATAAACTAGATGCTGTTAGTGGCAACCTATTCATCAGACTTTTTACACCTATTATTTTAATTCCATTCACTAAATTAATCTTTCCTGCCTCTGAAAAAGCTGAATTTCCACCTTGCTCTGCAGCTAAATCATAAACTATTGAGCCAGGTTTCATTAGTTTTACTAAATCTTCCGTCAAAATTCTAGGGGCGGGTTTTCCTGGGATTAATGCAGTGCAAATAACTATATCATTTTTTTTTAAAGCCTCTCGCATCATTTCTGCTTGTTTCTTTTTGTAATTATCACTAGTCTCTTTTGCGTATCCACCAGTTGTTTCCATATCTTCAGATTCTTCAACAATTAAAAATTTTCCCCCTAAACTTTCAACTTGTTCCTTAGAAGCAGCCCTAACATCTGTTGCAGATACAATCGCACCTAATCTTTTAGCTGTTGCAATAGCCTGAAGACCTGCAACCCCAGCACCTATAACTAAAACTTTTGCAGCCGGTACTGTTCCTGCAGCAGTCATCATCATTGGCACTGCTTTTTCAAATTCTGAAACACAGTCTATTACTGCTCTGTACCCAGCTAAATTTGATTGAGAGGATAGCACATCCATTGATTGAGCTCTTGTAATACGAGGTAATAGTTCTAGCGAAAAAATATTAACATTTTTATTTATAATTTCTTTAATTTGATTTTTATTTTTTGAAGGATTTAACATACCAACTAAATGTGTTTTTTCTTTCAAACTTTCTATTTCTTTTTCAAGTGGGCAATTAACTTTAATTAGTAAATTACATAAACTCAAAATTTCATTAGATGAATTTTTAATTTCAACACCAACTTTTTTATATTCATTATCTTGAATTCCTAAATGGCTAGCGTAATTTTTTTCTATAAATATTTTTAATCCAAGTCCTATAATATTTTTTGCAGTCTCTGGAGTAAGCGAAACTCTTTTTTCTTGAGTTAAATCTTCTTTGGTAGAACCTACTATCATTTAAGAATATTGTTTAGATTAAAGTAAGGTTAAAGCAAGGATTACTAGTATTAATATAACTGCAACAGTGCCCCATAGAACAAATTTTGTGAATCCTTTCCAAGTATCTTTATAATCTTGATTGCTCATTATTAGCCCTGGCGAGCTTTAAATTTGGGGTTTTTTTTATTAATTATATATAACTTGCCCCTACGCTTTACTAACTTAGAGTTTAAGTCTCTTTTTTTTAATGATTTTAATGAACTAGCTATTTTCATAATTTTAATAGCCTGGCAACGTCCTACTCTCCCGTATCTTAAGACAAAGTACCATCGGCGCTGAAGGACTTAACTTCCGAGTTCGGGATGGGATCGGGTGTAGCCCCTTCGCAATAATTACCAGGCAAAGACTTATAATATTTTTCAATACCTAAGTAAACCGATAAAAAACCACATTTTTACTATAATTTGGTGGGCGTGATAAGAATTGAACTTATGACCTCTACGATGTCAACGTAGCGTTCTACCACTGAACTACACGCCCTTTATAATTTTTTTTTTGCAATTATTCTAAGAACTTTAGGTTTAAAGTTTTTATATTTAGCAAATTGTGTCGATTGTTTTGCAAAAATAATATCAAATTTTTTAGACAATGTTTTTTTAATTTCTTTAGGCACAATGAATCTTCTAAAATGATCTGAAATATATTCGTTTCTTCCCACTTTTTTTCCAACTTTATAAAATTCATCTTGAGTAGTTCTGGTTTCGATAAACAAATAATTTAAATTTTTTTGTTTACTTAAAGAGTTAAAAAATACTTTTTCACTTTTGTGGTTAATTGTGTGTATGGTAAATCTCAAATAAACTGAAAAATTTGATTTAATTTCTTTTTTAAAAAAATTACAAAAATTTTTTTTGATAAATTTTTTTTTAAGCCTTTTATTATGTTTTTTATTAATCTTTATTATGCTATCTGAAATATCTAATCCGATTGTATTAATTTTTTTTTTATTAAAAAAAACTGTGTCTCTTGCATTTCCACAACCAGCATCAAACAAAATTCCAGAATAAGAATTTAAATATTTTAAACAGAATAAAGCAAATTTTGTAGGCTTATTTATTACTTTCTTTTTTGAATAAAAATTGTTCCAGTAATGAATCGTTTTTTTTGATAAGCTCATTAATTTTAGTTATTTCGTACCTGGTATAAGATTAAGAATATTTTTTATTGAAAATAAGTCTTTTTCTACCTCTTTTGCTCTTCCATTTTTAAGTATTTTCATTGCAACATTCATCATCGCTGGGTAAGAGGCTCTCAACATTTGGTTTGCGTAGATTACTATATTAAACCCATTTTTTTCTAATTCTTTTTCAGTAACTTGATTATAAGTTGATGGTACACCGATTAATGGAACATTTTTATAAATTTTTCTAAACTTTCGGGCAAAACTAAAAATTTCATTTGGGTTTTTAGATTTACTATGTATCATAATTCCGTCTGCTCCTGCCTTTATATAAGCATGAGCTCTTGTCATTGCATCATTAATTTTTTTTCCTAAAATAAAACTTTCTATTCTTGCTATAATCATGAAATCACTACTTAATTGAGCTTTCTTTCCAATGGATATTTTTTCTGAGAAAGATTTAATGTTTTCTTGCTGTTGATTTTTAGTATTTTGTAATAATGAATTTTTTTTCAAACCGGTTTTATCCTCTATAATAATAGCTGAAACTCCAGATCTTTCGATAGTTTTTATTTTCATATCAAAATGTTCTTTTTTTCCACCTGTGTCTCCATCAAATATTAGTGGTTTTGAAGTAACATCAAAAATATGATTAATTCCAGTTAGTCTTAGAGAGTTGTCAACGTATTCATTGTCTGGTTTACCCATTGAAGTTGAGTCTGTCAAAGAACTCGACCAAAAACCATCAAAGAAAATATGTCTGCCATTTTTTTTTACCAATGCATTTTCACTTATTAAAGCTGAAAGAGGGCTGTGAGCTTCAATAAATCTTAAAAAATTTTTTGCTCGTAATAACCTTTGCAACATTCCTCTTCTAGTGTCAGAAGTGACTAAGTTCAAATTTTGTGATTTAGTTAAAGCATCGGAAGATATTCCTTTGGTATAAGGAATTTCTACAAGCTTACCTTTACATGCTTTTAAAGCTTTAATTGCGTTGTTTCTCAAAGTTTTGTCATAACCTTTTTTCCAATCATCTCCATGTATCATATAGTCGGGTTTTAACTTGAAAATATTTACCGAATAATCATACTCTTTTTGAGGTATAACTTTGGTAACACCTTTTAAATTAGATAAAATTTTTTTTCTTTGTTCATAATTTAAATAAGGTATTCTCTTATGTTCAGCTATAGCTTTATCGGTGATTAACCCAATAACTATATCTCCGTACTTTTTCCCTTTTTCAATAAGAGTTATATGTCCGTGATGAATCGTATCTGCTGCTAATGCAATATAAACTGTTTTCTTTTTTTTTTTCATAAAGATTTTATTTTTTGATTAAGTAACAAGGCCTAGCTGCAAAAGGAAATCGTCTAATAATTATGTCTTTATTTTTTAAAAATTTATCTATTCCAGCTGTATCTCCATGCAAATATTTGCCTGACTCTCCTCTTCCAGCATAATTATCAAATAAAATTACACCACCTTTAGTAACGTTTTCATAAAAGTGTTCAAGAACACACAAGGTAGGTTCTACAAAATCTATGTCTATATTTAATAATGAGATTTTTAACCCTGGATTATTCTTTTTAAATTTAGGGATAGTTTTAAGTACATCGCCTGCGATTAATTTAAAATTTTTAATTTTCTTCTCTTTTAAATTATTAGATAATTGCTTAGTACTTATAGATTTGCTACCCGCATTTTTAATCCAAAATGACCTTTGAGCATTATCTTCTTTAAACTTTGTCTTTGGATAAGAATTGCTAAAAACATCAAAAGCTATTAGTCTTGAACTGTTTTCTCCACCAAATAATTCCCTTAGCAAAGCAAATCTTACAAAAGAGGTTCCTTTAAAAACTCCACATTCTATTACCTCACCAGGAATTTTGGCTGCCATTTTGTAGGCCTCATAATGCGCTAAAAATTTACCCAATCTGTCTTCAGTCATTGAAAGATGATAGAAAGTCTCGTAGTCATACATGTTTTTTTTTAAAGATTTTGGTATTTTTATCATATTAAATATTTATATTGTTTTCCTTTTACTCGTTCATTATTAGGAGGAAAACTTAATCTTTTATTTCTATAATAATTTTTTCTCAAATTACCGTCTTTTTTTGAATTATAAGTTAAATACATCATTCTTCTAGCTCGATTAGATTTATTTTGTTTTGATCTATGAGGGGTGTATGCTCCAAAAATAATAAGATCTCCCGGTTCGGTCGTGATTTTTTTCCATTTTAATTTTTTGACTACTTTATCGGGTATAGCTGATTTATTGTCACCTAAAAGACCCTCTGTATGTTTTTCTTTAGCAATTTCTAAGCAGCCATTTTTAATAGTGGTTCTGTCTACAGAAATAGTTAAAGAGACAAAACTTTTTACATTTTTATATAAATTTTCCCATACTTGAGCATCTTGATGAGGCTCAAAACCTTTAGCCCCTGGGTATTTCCAGTTAATCTTATCTTTGAATAATACTTGTTCAAATCCAGTTAAATTTTTTAAAAGACTTTTGATTTTTTTCTTATTCAAGAATTTTTTCATTCCTTTCTCGTAATCGAAAAAATTTTCTGTTCTAGTTAAAACATTTTTATTTTTTAATTTGTCTGTATAAATCATATGTTTACCTTTTTGAGGCTTGAGTTTTTGAATTTTCAAAACTAAATTCTTTAATAAATTTATTTCAGATTTTGAAAAAAAACCTGAAATTTTAATGTAACCATTTTTTTCAAAAAAATTTCTCTGTTTAGCTTTATTTTCCATAATTAAGATTATTTAATATGTTACCTCTAGATTTCTTTTTTAAATGCACTTCTCCTAAATGACAAACAACACTTCCTGGTAAGTTGGCTCTTGTTTTATAAAATATAATCTTATTATTTGATGAAATTAATTTTTTTTTTATATAAGTGCACAACAAAGGTTGATTAACTTTGGGATAAAGCATTTGATTTCCCATGATCTTGCTAATTTTTCTTTTATTAATAATTACCGAGTATTTAAAATTGTTATATTCTTTTAAGACATCGTATAATGACAAAATAGTATGGTAAGGACCCGTCATTTTACTTTCTAGATGATTATTAATATTTAAGTAAAAAGACTCAACTTCATTCTGAGGATAATTATTAAAAGCAATAAAACTTGCACCGGTCAAACCAAACAAACCTTTACAAGAACTGTAAGCTAAGACATCAGACAAATCATGGTTTTTTTCCAATCCAATTGAAGCAGTAGCATCTAACGCAAGTTTCGCTTTACATCTTTTTTTAAGTCGAAATAAATCGCTAATAGGCACTTTCAAACCAATGCTAGTTTCAGTGGGACAAGCAAAAATCCAATCAAAATTTTTTTTAAAATCTTTTATTTTAGTCCAACTAACTGACTCAACGCTTTTAACTTTTTTAAAAACTTTTTTGTTGTATTTAGACATGGTTTTAATTCTTTCAGAGTAAACTCCCGTGTCTATTATTAAAACTTTCCCATACAAAAAGTTTGTAGTAAGTATTTCTAAGGCAAGACTTGCAGACCCTTGTAATCTTGCAATATATCTATGGCCAGAAATTTTCTTTAATTTGTTAAGAACGATTGATTCTAGTTTAGTATAATCTTTATCCCCTCGGCCAAAACAAGGTCTAAGACCTGATATGTTTTCAGCCAATAGACTTGCTGGACCTGGTGTCAATAATTTTTTTTTTTTATTTTGAGTTATAACAAATTTATTTATATTCATTTTAATAACAAACTTACTAAGTTTGTTTTACAAAAGTTTTTTTGCTTCCAGTTCTTTCTCTGTATTTATATTCGAATCTAGCTGGGTCTTTTGCTTTTAAAAGCATATTTGCTTTGATGTTTGCGTCATTTACAAATTTTTCAAATTGTTCAGCGTTATCAAAACCATCAACTTTAATTAATGATGATCTAAAAGTATTCTGATTTTCTCGACCATCCCACCATAAATTTTCTTTTAAAACTTTTCTATATATTGGAGTTCCTGATAATGGTGTCAAAACTGAAAAGGTAAAACTGTCCGCTCCGCTAGACATTGCAAAATCTATTGTTTTTTGCATTTCTTCGTAAGTTTCTCCAGGGTACCCTAATATCCAGAAAGTATGAACTAACATACCGGCTTTTTTTGCTCTCTCTATTGCAGGTTTGATATTTTCCAAAGGAAGGTTTTTTTTGACTATATCATCTAATACTCTCTGGACTCCGCTTTCACAAGCAAGAGTAAGTTGATAGCAACCGGAGTCATGCATAGCTTTGTACATATCGTACTGTTCTCTCAAATGATAATTAACTTTTGTTCCGTTAGGAGTGCACCAAGGGACACCGATTTTTTCGAGCTCTTTGCATAAAGAGTAAAGCATCTTTTTATTTAAAGTTAAGCTGTCATCATCAAATTGTATCTCCCCTATTTTATAATTTTTAACATCATTTTTTATTTCTTCCATTATATGTTCGATTGATCTCCAGCGGATATTTGCTCCCCACATTGCTGGGGTTGTACAAAAAGTACACTTTTCAGGACAACCTCGTGAACACATAACGTTTAATACTCTATTTGATCTTGATTTAGATGAATGGAACGCGCCTATATCAAAGTAACCCTCCATATTAACTAAATATCTTGCGGGTCTTGGAAGTGTATCCATAAAATGAATTTTGGATGGATCGTTGATAATATATTTTTTATGTCCAACTTTCTTTACCAAGCCTGGTGTTTTAGAGATATCACCATTTTCAATAAAAGAATTTACAAAATGTTTTACTGCATCCTCACCTTCACCTGAAATAGCACAATCTATATTTGGATCATCAAGGTAAGAAATAAAGTCTGGTAAATTAGAATTTTTATCTGCTATTCCATGTTTATAGTCAATGACAGCGTTTGAAATACAATTTCCACCTATAAAAACTTGAATTTTTTTATTAACGCTTTTTGCAATTTTTGCAATATGTTGTGCGTGTTCTATAAGATTTTGAAATAAAACTGAAATTCCAATAAGATCAGGATTATAATCAGAAATAACTTTTCTTACTTCTTCGTCATTTTGACCAATTAAAACAAGATTATTTTTAATATCAAGATCAACTCTATTTTTCCAACCTTCTAAAGCAAAATCATGAATTTTTACATCATGACCTTGATTAAGCAAAGTTTGTGCAATTAGCATTAAACCCAAAGGGGGTTGTATTCGGTTTAAACCGTCTTTAATCCCTTTAAGATTAGGTGTACAAAGTAAAATCCTAGCTTTTTTCATAAATTGTTTAATGTTATTATACTAAATATTAACCAAATCAAATAGAATAGAATAGCTCTAAATATTCAATTTTTCTTTATAGCTTGTCTCATCATAAATTTAATCAATTTTCTTTAATAAATTTCATAAAAATTTTTTTGTAGTATGCGGCTTCTTTGCTCGGCCTTAATAAATTATCTCTATGTCCTTTTATACATAAAATTTCAATAAATGTGTTATTCTTATTTTTAATTGCAACTTTAATTTTTTTAACAATTTCTTTTTTACTATTTACTTTATACGAATGCGAATACCCAAATTGTTTTGATATTTTGTAAAATTCAATATTTTCAGAAGGTGGTGTTTGACCTCCCACCGAGTCATGAGCGTGATTATTAAAAACTATGTGAATTATGTTTTTCATTTTTGCGCTAACAGCCATCGCACCAAAATGCATAAGACTTGACCCATCGCCATCTAAACAAATAATTTTTCTTTTATTCTTGACCATCGCTAAACCTGAAGTAATAGATATTGCATGTCCCATTCCTCCAATACACATAAAAGTATTTTTCTCTTTTTTTATTTTTTTATTCATTTCATACAACTCTCTAGATAACATCCCAGTGGTTGAAACTTTTGGTATATTTTTTGGAATACAATCAAATACCGTTTGAAGTGCAATTTCTCTTGTTAAAAAATTATTTTTCTTTTTAACTTGTATATTTTTTTTCCCAGCAAAAGAGTTTTTTCGAATTAAAATTGCAACAGGTTTATTGTTTTTTTTTGAATATTTACTAAGTCTATTAATAATATTTACATAATTTGATTTACTATTAAGAACTTCAAATTTAATATTTAATATTTTAAGAAGTGCCTTAGTAATTTGTCCTTGAGTTTTGTGCTGAGGTTCGTCTTTAATTTGAATATTATTTTTATTTAGTTCTCCTCTCCAGCCAATTAGAAAAAAAATAGGAATATTAAATATTTTTTTATCTGATAAAGAAACTGCAGGATTAATAACATTACCTAAACCTGAGTTTTGTAGATAAACTAATGGGACTTTTCCAGTAGCTAAATGATAACCTATCGCTAAACCTACTGCTGATCCCTCGTTAGTAGATAATATATGGTTTTTTTTTTCATAATCTTGAAAATAGTTGCATAAACTTGCAAATAAAGAGTCTGGAACTCCTGCAAAAAAATTAATTTTATTTTTTTTTAAAATTTTTATAAATTGATTTGGTTTTATCATTTTTTTTTTTTATATATCATTGCTGATTTTTTTCTGAGTAGTTTGCTACTTATACCTTTAGTCCTTGGAAAGATAATTGATTTAATTTGAAACTTATCTTTTTTATGATCATGTCCACGTATGATAATATCAATCTTATTTTTCTTTAAAAAACTGTTTGTAATTTTCCATTTAGAGGGGATTACTTTATCTACATACTTTATTGAGGATACAATTTCTTTTCTATACTTAAAATTCAATTCGGGGTAATAACCCTTGTATTTTTTTACTTCCTTATCCGTGCTTAAACCAACAATAATAGTTCCGTATTTTTTTGATTTTTTCAATAATCTTATATGCCCATGATGGATAATAGTGGCGGATAAATCAACTAAAACTCTTTTTTTTCTCATATAATCTTAATTATTGTTTTTATATTTAATTTTATTTTTAGCAACATTCATTAGAAAGTTTTCTTTTTGGGCTAAAAATATATCTCCAAAAAAAATTATTATTCCCCTTATCAAAAATAGATAAAAGAAATACTGGGAAATAAATATTTGTTGATAATTTATTTCTATTAAAATGATCAATAAAATTGTGTCTACAGTCTTAGCTTGATAATTAAACCCGTTTTTAACAATATTCTTAAAAAAATTGAATAATTTTCCTATTCCACGTGTTTTTTTTTGCGATATATTTGTCTTTTGGCTTTTTTCATTTGTTAAGGAAATTTTCTGACTTTTAATGGTTCCAATATAATACAATACGTAGTTTTTTAAATCTAAAGCTTTTAACAAGACTATTACAAAAGTTAAATAAATATAGTTTTGATTTTGTGTCATATTAAATATATAAAAACCAAATCCAACTATGAAGCTATACTCTCCTACCAAACCTCCCCAACTATCTATTGCGGAGCCGAAATTTGAAGGTTTATACTTTACCCTAGCCAATAAACCATCAGCGCCATCAATTGCTACTTTAAAAAAAATAATAAATATGCCAGCAATAATAAAATTATTGCTATTGATTGAAATAAAAACACCTCCCAACAGTCCCGCTAGTGCGTAAATGTAGCTAATATGATTTGGCTTTATTTTTGAATTTTGAATTAAATAAACAAATAAACTTGAAAACTCGATATAAAATCTAATTTTTAAACATGTGTATGGTGATTTAAACCAATTATTCATATCAAAATTATGATGTCTTGACTCTAAGACTTTTTTTTCGGTTTTATAACTGAATTTTCTTATTTGTTGATATTTCATTTTATACAAAATTTAATTTATAAAAGATTAACTTTAGTATTAATTGCATTTTTTTTAAAAATAAATAAAATTTTTTTTTGTTATTTAGACTAAAATATGTTTTAACATAATTTAAGCTTTTAAGATCGTCATTAATTACTGTAAGCTTATTATTTTTTGAATGAGTGATGCTATTAGTTAAATAACGAATTTTTCCAAGAAATTTAGGAATGACAAAAATATCAGTGTGTCTTAAAAATTTAAGATATAATTCATTATCAATTGCATACTTAAAATTTAATGGCAATATTTTTAATTTTTTTGCATAATTTCTGCAGTATATTACGGTTGAGTGAGGGATAAAGTTGAATAATAAAAGTTTTTCTTTGATTTTCCTTTTTTCAGTTGGACCGGTCATTTCTCTAATAATTTTTGAATTTCGATCTATTAAATAAGCCCACGATGCTACAATTTTTGCAGTATTATTTTTATTAAAAAAACTTATTTGTTCTTCAAATCTATTTTTTAATGCAATATCGTCGGAGTCTAATATTGCTATATAATAACCTTTGCATTTTGAAACCCCGTAATTATAAGCTGCTACTCTGCCTTTATTTTTCTTAAAGGTAATTACTCTAAATCTTTTATCACGACACTTTTTTTTGAGAATTTTTGGAGTATCATCGATCGAACCGTCGTCAACTATTATTGCTTCCCAATTTTTGTAGGTTTGATCCTTTAAACTTTTAATACATCTTCCTATATACTTCTCATTATTATAAACAGTTATTAATACACTAATTTTTTTATCTTTTACTCTTAAATTAATCATAATAAGTATTAACGTTTTTCATTTTCCACCATGTAAAATTTTTAACTGGCTGTCTCCAATTTTCACCATAGACATGTTCTAAGTATTTCTCAGTTGCTATTGGCACCGTTACATTTATTCCGTAAAAATCTATTTCTTTAAATTCTTTTAGCAATTCAATAGGTTGCATATATCCAGCAGTTTTGTAAAAAAAACCAATTTTTATTAAAACATTTTTAAAATATTTCATTGTAGCTTTTAAAAATCTCAATTTTCTTATGAAATTTTTATATTTCCCGTTGTAAACGTCTACTAATGAGATAGCATCAATTAAACTCATTAATTTATTTCTAGGAAAACCGTATTTATTACAAGCAACTATTGTGTTGTCTTTAAGTTTTTGTTTTTGATAGAAATTTATATCTACTCTTCTGCCTCCAGGTTTGTCAAAAGATAATTGATCAAATTTTTCACCAAAAGTAAGATCTTCTCTAAAAATAAAATTATTGTCTGTCAGTATATTTACAATTTTTTCTTTTTCTATTTCTTCAGGCCACATGCATATGTCTATATCATGGTCCCAATCAATTAGATTCCCCTCTCTAATTATTCCTAAAAGTGTACCTTGTCCAATCCAATACTTTAATTTATTTTGTTTAAGTATTTTAATAATACTTACAAAATTTTTATCTATAAAAGGTTCTTTAGTCATAATGCTTATTTGTCTTTAAATTTTTGAAAATTTCCCTCATCTATTATTTTACCTTCCTCTAAATGGTAAATTTTATCGCAATATTTTAGCGTGTTCATTCTGTGGGAAATTGAAAATATAGTTTTATCCTCTAAATTATTTATTTCTTTAAGTATTTCATTTTCTGTAAATGTATCTAATGCGCTTGTGGCTTCATCAAATAAAAGTATTTTTGGATCATGTAATAAAGCTCGTGCTATTCCTATTCTTTGAATTTCACCTCCGGAGAGATTTGTCCCTTTTTCATTTAAATTATGTTCTACACCAAGCTTAAATCTGGAAGTAAGAGGTAAAAGATTTGATATTCTTATTATCTCAAAGATTTTTTCGTCCGTAACTAATTTATTATCAATTCCAAAAAGAATATTATTTTTTATAGTATCATTTAAAATAAAAATGTTTTGCGGAATTAGCCCAACCAGCTTTTTCCAATTAATTAAATTATGATTTATTAATTTATCATCAACCAACAATTTAATATTTTCGGATTTAATAAGTCCTGTCAAAATATTTAGAATTGTGCTTTTCCCTGATCCACTTTTACCTATCAACCCAATTTTTTTGTTTCTTGGTATTAGAATTTGAATATTTTCTAGACTGAATTTCTCATTATCGTTATGTTTAAATTTAGGTACAATTAATTCAATTGATTTACTGATTTGAATCGGACTGTGATTTTCATTCTGTTGTATTTCTGCGTGATCTACATTATTTATGTCATCGTAAATAACCTTAACTGAAGAATTTGTATATTTTATATTTTGCAGACAAGTAAATATTTTATAAATCGAGGGTAAAATTCTTAAACTGGCTGCAAACAGAAGAGCAATAAATTTTGTTATTTCGTTGTTGCTTTGTCCTGTATTTAATAAATAAAGAAAAATAATAGCTATTAAAAAAATTACAAATATTTCAAAAATTATTCTTGGTAGCTGACTTAGAAAATTAAATATTATAGAAATTTGAGCAAGAAAACTATTTTGCTCTTTAAATCTATCAACGAAAAAGTTTTTTCTTCCAAAAATGTTAATTTCTTTGATTGAAGATAATCCCTCATACATAAACCTCATTTGCTTCTCTCGAGCTGCTTGTCTTTGTAGGCCTAGGTTACCCATAACTTTTTTGATTAATTGAAAATATATTAATCCAAACAAAAATGATGATAATGATAAAATTATTGTTGCTATAGGATTTACTATTAATAAGAAAGTCATCACACCTAGTAATATAAAGATTTCAAGAATTACAAACATAAATGATGTTAGATTTAAGTTAAGTTCATCTAATTCTGGTATTAAATTTCTTGATAATTCAGATGAGTTTTTGCGAACTATATATTTGTAGTCAGATGTAAGATATTTCAAAAAAAGCTTGTTAGATAATTCTTTTATAAACTTGAAGACAAAATGATTAGTTTTCCAAGAAACATATATTAGTAGACAAGCTTTAATTATTAAAAATAAAACAAATATTACAATTAAGACTAAAAAAATATTTTCTATGTTTAAATTAAAAAAATTAAAAATATTATTTAAAATTTCAAGTGAGAAAGAATTATCTATGCCTAAAAATGTATTTATGATTGGTAAAATAATCGCGAGATTCAATATTTCTGCACAAGATGCAATAAAACTCAAAAAAATTAAGATAACAAACTGTTGTTTTTGATTATTATTTAAAAGTTTTAAAATATTCATTATTATTTCAATTAGTTTTATTAAATATAATATTTGCTAAAATATTATAATTAGAAGTTCCTTTAATTTTTTCTGAAGTAAGATATTTGTATTTATAATAATCAAATTGTTTTTGATTTGCTTTAACTTTATCAAATTTGAAATTTTTATATTTATAATTTTGTGTAATGTTTACTATTTTACATCCTGTCTCTTTTGCTAGAGCAAGACACAATCCGTATAGCCTATAATCTTTTTTTACTTCGTTTGAGTAGGTATTAAAATAAGGTGTAGATGATGCTATTGCGTAATTAACTGCAGTTGAATGTGCATTGTAAGAAATGACAAATTTACTTGATGGTATAAGTTTAGTTGAAGCATCTATTGATCTATCAAAAGTCCGACCATGTTTTTCATTAAAATATGGATTAGTTTTATTTCTATTTTTGGGGTGAGGTATTACAATAACTTTAGCTTTATACTTTTTTTCAACATAATTGAGAAAATTATTAATTATATTATACCAATTTTTGTAATTGAAATTTAATTTTTTTCCAATCATAACCCAATCATCTGGAAAATATGGGCCGGCCGTATCAACATAAGTTATAATATTTTTTTTCTTTAAATTCTTTTTTATATTTAAATAATTTGAATAATCTCTCGCATGGAAATCTACTATTGTTTTTTTTTTTGACTTTAACACAACATAATTGTTAAAAGATCCTGATTGTAAAATAAAAAGATGTTCAAAAGTTATTAAAGAATTTAAAAAAGTTACTATATAAATTTTTAAATAATAATACACTAAAAATGGATTTGTAAAAACTTTCTTATATTTACTAATATAAGATTTTAAATTTTGTTCTATAGGAGGATCATAAACTTGTGGTGAAGGTGAAACTATTATAGGAAGGTTTGATTTTTTTAAATGAAAATTAATTATAATAGAGTTAAAACCATAACGACTCACGTTGTTGAAAATTGTTAAATCGTATTTTTTTTTCAATCTTTCAAATGACTTAATCCAATTAGATAGTGAGCCAAATTTATAATAATTTTTTTTATTTATTTCACCTAAAAAGACTGCGTCTAATCTTTTACTCAAAATATCTGAGAGATCATGAATAATAATCTTTAGATTGTGTTTACTTTCAAGTTTGTCGAATTCATATTTATACCTATCGATTTTAGTAAATTTATAAGACGATATATATAAGAGAACTTTTTTTTTCATAATGTTTAATTAAATGTTCAAAACTTGAACACAATAGCGTTCAATGATTGAACAGTAAAGACATTATTAATAAGGTAAATCAATGAAAAATTGATCTTATTTCGCCAAAGAATTTATGAATTTACTCAGTTTATTTCCTAAATCACTCTTTTGAAAAGTTATTTCTATACCATTGATTTTTTTATTAGATGCTACAAAAAAACTATAGATAGGGTTTTGAAAAA
>QCAW01000009.1 GCA_003281795.1 Pelagibacteraceae bacterium AG-345-F21 | reverse complement strand
ATGACAAACATCGGGTCCAAATTCACCTGGTTTTGCTACGCCTACTAAAGCGTTTAAGTTTGCTCCATCCATGTAAACCTGGCCACCTTTATTATGAATAATTTCACAAATTTCAATTATTTTTTCCTCAAAAACACCGTGAGTTGAAGGATAAGTAACCATTAACGCTGCTAAATCTTTTGAATATTTTTCAGCTTTATTTTTTAAATCATTAATATCAACGTTCCCATCTTCGTCACAATTAATTACTACAACTTTCATTCCACTCATTTGAGCGCTAGCTGGATTAGTTCCGTGAGCAGAATTTGGAATTAAACATATATTTCTATTAGCTTGATTGTTGTTTTTATGAAATTTTCTTATAGTCATTAAGCCAGCGTATTCTCCTTGGGCTCCAGAATTAGGTTGTAAAGAAACTGCATCAAATCCTGTTATTTCTTTTAAATCATTTATCAAATCGTTGAAAAGCAATTTATAACCTTCCATTTGATTTGTTGGAACAAAGGGATGAGGAAGTGAAAATTCTTTCCAAGTTATAGGAATCAATTCAGCAGCTGCGTTTAATTTCATGGTGCATGAGCCTAATGCAATCATGGATCTATTAAGTGCAATATCGCAATCTTCTAGTCTTTTTAGATACCTTAGCATTTCAGTTTCTGAATGATATTTGTTAAAAACAGGATGAGTTAAATATTTCGAGGTTCTTAACAAATTATTAGGCAAGTTAGTCAATTTAATATCAGTATTCTGTTTAATATTTTTCGAAATTCCAAATAATTTAAGCAAAATAATTACATCCTTCAATTTTTTCGCTTCATCAAAAGCAACAGAAATTTTTTCGTCATCAACTTTTCTCAAATTTATTTTTTCATTTAATGCTGCTTGGTAAATAGCATTAGTTTTTTTTTTCGTCTTTATTGTAACTGTATCAAAGAAATGCTCAGAAATAATTTCGAACCCCCCTTTTTTTATTTCATCTGCAAATAATTTAGCAAGTTTTGTTGTCCTGTTAGCTATTTTTAGAATTCCTTTGGGACCATGATAAATTGCATATGCTGCAGATATAATTGCTAATAAAGCTTGTGCGGTACAAATATTACTCGTAGCTTTATCTCTTCTAATATGCTGTTCTCTAGTTTGAAGGGATAACCTGTAAGCTTTTTTCCCATAACGATCTACTGATACACCTATAATTCTTCCAGGCATTAATCTTTTTAATTCTTCTTTAGCAGCAAAAAAAGCTGCATGCGGTCCTCCGTACCCCATAGGGATACCAAATCTTTGAGCGCTACCAACAGCGATATCAGCGCCTAATTCTGCGGGAGTTTTTAATCTAGTTAAAGCTAATAGATCGCTGACTATGATAGCTTTTCCTTTTTTTTTGTGAATCTGACTTATGCTTTCACTTGGATCTTTAATTTTTCCTAAAGTCCCTGGATAAGAAAGCACTCCGCAAATAATATCATCGTCTATTTTTTTTAATTCAATTTCTTCATTGCCGACAATCAATTCTAAACCAAATGGTTCAGTCCTAGTTTTAATAAGAGAGATGGTTTGAGGATTGCATTCATCTGAAACAAATATTTTTTTTGATTTATTTTTAGTTGCTCTTTGACATAAGCCAACTGCCTCAGCAGCTGCAGTTGCTTCATCTAATAATGAAGCATTAGCAATATCCATTCCTGTTAAATCAATAATTAATTGCTGAAAATTTAAAAGCATCTCTAATCTTCCTTGGGCTACCTCTGCTTGGTAAGGTGTATACGATGTGTACCAACCTGGATTTTCTAAAATATTTCTTAAAATAACGTTGGGTGTAAAAGAATTATAATAACCCATACCAATAAAGTTTCTAAATATAATATTTTTTTTAGAAATTGATTTTAATTTCCTTAAAGCATCGTTTTCAGATATTGAGTCATCTATTTTTAATTTATCTTTAAGTAAAATTTGCTCTGGCACCGTATCTCTCATTAAGTCATGAAGCGATTTATAGCCTACGGATTGCAACATTTTAAGCTGGTCCGCTTCAGAAGACCCGATATGCCTATTAATGAACTCTTTAGAATTGTCGTCAATCATTAGCTTGGGTTCTCCTCTACATATTTTTCATATTCTGCTTTTGACATTAGTAGGTCAAATTCGTTTTTATCTTTAATTTTTATTTTGAAAAACCAACTTGTACCCTCTGGGTCAGAATTTACACTGCTTGGGTTATCGACTATTAATTTATTTCCTTCGATAACCTCTCCGGTGATAGGAGAATAAACATCGCTTGCTGCTTTTGTTGACTCCACTACTGCCGCTTGATTTTCTTTTTCTACTGTTTTTCCAGCCTCTGGGACTTCAACAAAAACTATATCGCCTAATAGTTCTGTTGCATGTTTTGTAATACCAACTGTAGCTATTTCTCCCTCCAATGAAACCCACTCATGTTTTTTTGAATATTTTTTATCGCTCATTGTTAATCTCTCCTATTTAATGTAATTTTTTTTGTAAAATGGTAACTTTGAAACTTTTCCAGAATATTTTTTTCCTCTAATTTCTAATTTTATTATAGTTCCAATTTCACCAAATTTTGGACTTACGTATCCCATCGCTACTGGAGCATTGACACTTGGACCAAATGTTCCACTAGTAACATACCCAATTTCTTCATTATCAGGTGAAAAAATTTTTGTGTTTTCTCTAGCTATAACTTTTCCCTCTGGTAAAATTCCAACTCTAATTTTTTGACTGCCGCTCGTAAGTAAATTTTTGATTTTTTCCCAACCATTAAAACCTCCTTCTTCTTTTCTTTTTTTTGCAATCGCCCATTTCAAGTTTGCTTCAACTGGATTGATTTTTTCGTTCAAATCATGGCCATATAAACATAGTCCTGCTTCTAGCCTAAGTGTATCTCTGGCACCTAACCCAACTGGTTTTACTTTATTTGCAATTAATAAATCGATTAATTTTTCAACTTTATTATTAGGTATGGAAATTTCAAAACCATCTTCTCCTGTATAACCTGATCTTGTTATATATAAATTAGTGCCTTCAAAAGTGAAATTATTACCAGTCATAAATTTTAAATTTGATATTCCTAGAATAAGTTTTTCTAAAATTTCAGCAGCCTTAGGCCCTTGTAAAGCTATTAAAGATAAATCACTTTTTAAAAAATATTTATGAGTATCATCCAAAAATTTTGAAATTTGTTTTATGTCGTTTTCTTTGCAAGATGCATTTAAAATAATACTAAATCCTTTTTGGGTCCTAGTTATGATTAAATCGTCAATTATTCCTCCGTCTTTGTTCAATAAAAAAGAATATTTAGAATGATTTAATTTTAAAGTATTTAAATCTGCTGGAATTATTTTTTCCAAAGCTTTGGTTAGAGAGGTATCTCCCTCTAAAAAAAATTGTCCCATGTGAGATACATCAAAAAAACCTGCGTTAGCTCGGGTAGAAAGATGTTCTTTTACAATACCTTCCTTATACTGAATAGGCATTGAGTAACCTGCAAAAGATACAAATTTTGCTCCTAAGCTTTTATGATAGTTGTATAACGCTGTTTTTTGTACATTCATAATAACTCTTTATTTTGACCCCATCTGTCTAGTTACCTGAGAGATTTAATCCTTCGGTGAGGCCTAAGCCTTCTTTCCAGAGTTATTATCTTAACGGTCCTTTTGCCTGAGAGTTTCCGGGGTGGTTGCTCCTTCGGCGCTATATTTTTTATAGTCTCTTCCGTTAGTCTCATATTCTTTTAAAAATAGTTCGATGTCAAATATTTAAATTAAAATGTGTATAAATATGCTTAAAAATAGCAAATAAGAGATTATTAAAAAACTAACTGGTTAATAATTTACTTTTATCAAAACTCTTTAAAATTATAGCTAATATTATAATTGCACCACCTAATAAAACGCTGATAGGTGGAATTTCATTTAAAAATAACCAAACCCAAATAGGAGCAAAAATTGTCTCGGTTAACATTAGCAGCCCTATTGTCGTAGAAGGAGTTGTTCTTGAACCAATAGTAATACAAATGAATCCAAAAGCTAATTGAGGAACACCCAGCAAAAAACCCATTAAAATATCATGATTAGTAAAATGAAAAGACTCTGACAGAATCAAACCATAGATAATACTGAAAACTCCAGAATAAAAAATAGCTGGAACCATATCTAAATTTTTATTTTTCCTAATAATCATGACCAGGATTGAAAAATTTATAGGGATGGCTAGGGCGACTAAATTTCCGAAAAAAGACCCTGAAGAAAGAGAATCTCCTACCATTACAGTTATGCCGCTCATCGCTAATAATATTGAAATAAAACTTATCAATGAAATTTTTTCTCTTAAGTAAAAATATCCAAATAAGGCCAAGAACATAGTTTGGGTGCTTATAATAAAGACAACGTTAGCTACAGTCGTATTGCTCATTGATACAACAAAAGCAATAAAGCTTAATGACATTACAAATCCACCTAATAAAGCTGGATATCCAGATTCTTTGATAATCTTAAAGGTTTTTTTTTTATACGCCAGAAACAAAAAAGTCATTAAAGCGAACATAAAAAAAACAGATCTTAAAAGTAAAATTTGCCAAACACTTGCTGCTTCAAATGATCTTATTATTAGACCACCCCAACTCAAACAGAATCCACCAAATAAAAGTAAAATAAAACCAGGAGTCTTATAAAGAAACTTCATTTAAAACTTTCTTAAAATTTTTTTGAAATAAAAATTCAATGTAAGCGATCTTAAAATCATAAATATCAAAAAAGAAAACCAAAGGCCGTGATTTCCAAAGTATTTAGTTAGATATATAGATAATGTAATAAAAGAAGCAACTGAAATCATCATAGCGTTCCTTATTTCTTGAGTTTGAGATGCTCCAATAAATATACCGTCAAGTTGATAACTTAATGATGCTAGAGGTGGTATTATAATAATCCAAATTAAATGTTTGTACGAAATATATCTCAAAACTTCAACATCCGTTAGTAAGTTTACAATTATTTTAAAGGAAAACAAATAAGCCAAAGAGATGATTAAAGCGGTAAAAAAACTTAATTCTATTGAATTTTTGACAGAAGTTAAGAAAGATTTTTTATTTCTTCTGCCTATAGAAAAACCAATTACACCCTCTGTAGAAAAGGCGTAAGCGTCTAAAAAAAAAGCTGCCATTATAATAAACTGCATTAAAATAGCATTAACAGCTAAATAATCCTCTCCTAATTTCGCTCCTAAATAATTTATCCATAAAAAGGAGAAAGTTAGAAATATAGTTCTAACAAAGATGTCAAAATTTATATTTAACAACTTAATGATTTTAGACGGTACAAACAATTTTTTAAAATTTGGTTTAATTTGAAATTTTTTTATTATAAATTTATAAGTGTAAATTATAAAAATAAAAACTGTTATATAGCTCGCTAACACTGTTCCTAAAGCAACCCCATATATATTGTAATTCATCGATAAAACTAAGAACGAACTTATTACTATGTTTAAAGAAGAAAAAATTATGATTAATAAACTTGAAACTTTAGTCTTTTGTATTCCTAAAAAAAAACCAATTATTATATAAATTATGAGTTCCGCAGGGGAAGAAAATATTCTCACCGAAATATAAATTTCTATTAGTTCATAAGTTTCAAGAGAAATTACAAAGAATTTCTTAATCAAATATAAAATATAGTTTTTTGATAAAATTATTAAAACAGCTACAAGAATAGCTATAAGATAGTTTCTTAATAAAGTTTTTGTAATCTCCCTATAATCACTTTTTCCAAATAACTGAGAAATTATACCTACGGTTCCCATACGTAAAAAGCCAAAGCTCCAAATGATCATTGTCATTATGGAGGTTGCTATACTTGTGGCAGCCAAGTATTTTACATCACTCATATTGCCCATTAATCCGGTATCGACTATTCCTACCAATGGAACAGCCATATTGGAGAAAAAAACCGGGATGGACAGATATAACAATTGTTTTTTTGTAATATTAGCTGAATAATTTTTCATGATTGGTTTTTTATTCTTTTATATTGTTAAATAAGATTATATATCAAACATTAAGATGTTAGAGCAAATAATCATTGGTTCTCAAATACTGATAATTGATATAGTCATGGCTGCAGACAATGCCATCATTATAGGTTTAATCGCAGCAAGTTTTGCAAAAGATAATAGAAGAAAAATTATTGCATGGGGTGTGGCAGCTGCTTTCTTATTTAGAATATTTTTTGCTACAGGTGTAAATTATATATTTGAGTTCGCCTGGATAAAAATTTTAGGTGGTGTTCTTCTGCTTTGGGTAATTAATAATTTAAGACAAGACTTTTTTGGAAAAAACAAAGTCAAATCACCAGATTTAAAATCTAAAGAAACAAAGAGTTTTGGTGCAGGAGTATATCAAGTGTTAGTCGCAGATCTTATATTAAGTTTTGATAATACATTAGCTGTTGTTGCGGCTTCAAAAGGAAATTTTAATATAATGGTAATTGGTTTGCTTTTATCAGTATTTTTAATAGCAACTTTAGCAAGTTATTTTGCGGACTATATAAGAAAACATCAGTGGCTTGGCTACCTAGGGCTGGTAGTAATCTTGATTATAGCAATACAATTAATCATTGGAGGATTAGTAAATTATGAAGTCCTGTCAATTAACGAAAAGTATAAATTTTTATTTAGCATATGATAGATTTTTGTATTTTGGGGTCAGGAATAGCTGGCTCTACAATAGCAAAACTACTTTCAAAAAAATATTCTGTTCAAGTTTTTGATAAAGCAAAAGGTGTGGGTGGAAGAACATCAAATAAAAGACTAAAAAAAAACCTTAGTTTTGATCATGGCGCACAATATATATCTCCTAAATCTAAAAAATTTAAAAAATTTATTGAAAGTCTAATAAAAAAAAAAATTATTAAAAAGTGGGAAGGTAACCATTTAGACTTTTCTTTTAAGAAAAAAGATACTGCTCCAAAATATATTGGAATGAAAGGAAACAATGATCTTTCCAAATATCAATTAAAAGAAGTTAAATTTTCTCTTGCTTCCCAAATAGTAAAAATTGAATTCAAAAAAAATATTTGGGAAATTACACTTAAAGATGACTCTAAATATCAATTTAAGTCATTAATATTAACTTGTCCTTACATTCAAACAAAAAGTCTTGCAAAGAAATACCTAAGTAAAAAATTATTTAATCTAAAAATAAATATGGAGCCAAACATTACATTAATGATAGCAATTAAAAACAAAAGAAAGCTGCCAATCAATAGTATTAAATTTAATGATAAAATCTTAGCTTGGGCAGCAAATGAAAATAGCAAGCAAAGATTTAATTCAAACTTAAATTTATGGACAATTCAATCTACACTAAGTTTTTCTAAAAAATATATAAATCAATATAAAAAAAATTTTAATATAATTAATAATATTCAATCGAGTTTTTTAAGACTAACGGGTTTTGAGAAAAAAAACGTAGTTTATAAAAAAATTCACGGATGGAAATTTTCTTATAGTGACAAGAAAACTGTTTTAAAAAGTTTCTGGAATAAAAATCAAAAATTTGGAATTTGTGCCGACTGGTTTAATGGTCCAAAAATAGAAGATGCCTGGATAAGTGCACATGATCTTATGAAAAAGATAAAAAAAAACCCCCTTAAATTATAAGGGGGTTTTAATTTTTAAAAATTATTTAAATAATTTAAAAAGCTTTACCTACCGCAATTTTAAATTGCGTTACGTCTAAGTCAGCTGTTAATTTATTGCTACTAGTTGATGTAAGACTTAATTCTTCGAAGTCTGTGTACTCTAAAGAAGTTTTTACGTAAAAACCTCCCATATCACTTTTAACACCTACGCCAAGATTTAATCCGTCAATCGTTGTATTACCGTAAGTACCACCATCTGTTTGAGCTGTCTCTTGCGTGTTTACATCTAATTGAGCGTAACCTACTCTTAAGTAAGCTTGGTCACCATATTCAACATAGAATGTATTGAAGTTTTCTACTTCAGCAGATGCTTTTCTTGTAATTGCACCTGACGTATCGGCACCTGAAACACCCACTGCAGTTTCTGCTCGTGAATGTGTTTTATCACTCACATCAGCTGAACCTGGTACGTGTTCAAATCCTAAAGTAAAACCTGTGTCTGTAATATATTCCGCGAATATAGAACCAATAGCTGCAAAGTTATCTACATCTTTGGTATTTACAGAAGCCTCAGTTTCTGAACCAGCAGCACCTTCAGTCTCTTTACCAGAAGCGTCTATTAAAGCGTAAGATCCACTGATACCTACACCAAAACTTCCAGCATAAGCTGTCATTGTTCCTAAGAACAAAAAGGCTATTGCGGTTGCTAATATTTTTTTCATACGTATTCCTTTTAATTAGAATTGATCAATGGTGTTTTGTAGTAATTTTCTAAGAGGATGTCTACGACTAAATATATTGTAAACACTCAGAAATATGAGAAAAACCAACAAATTCAATGCTTTTTTGTGACTTTTTTGCAACTTTCGATAATTAAAAGACTTTAAATTAAGATTTTAAAATATTGCTTTTTTTGACGTTTTTTTATTATTTACTCTTGGAATCACCTTCAAATTGAGATTTTTTAAATCTTTAGATTTTAAATTCCTTAAATTTTGAACATTTTTTAAAAAACGATCTGACTCCTTTTTGGTAATAATTCCATTTGTTAAAGTTTTAAATTTATTAATATACTCTTTTCTTTCAAAAGGTCTCTTCCCAGCTGGGTGTGCGTCTGCTACTTTGATTTCTTCTGAAATAATTGATCCATCTTTTAACTTAATAATAACTTTTCCTCCAAAACATTTTTTTTTAGGATTTTTCTCATGATATCTCTTAGTCCACTTCTTGTCTTCACGTGTTACTATTTTTTGCCAAAGTTTTACTGTGCTTTTTCTTCTAGCTCTTTGAGGTGTATAAGATTTTATGTGATGCCAAGTGCCATCTTCTAAGGCTACTGCAAAAATATACATTATTGAATGATCCAACGTCTCTCTGCTAGCAAAAGGATCCATTTTTTGAGGATCGTTTGCACCAGTTCCGATAACATAGTGAGTATGATGACTTGTTTCTATTATAATCTTTTTTATATCAGATAAATTTTTAACTTTTTTATTTAAACTTCTAGCAAGGTCAATTAAAGCTTGTGACTGATACTCTGCAGAGTGCTCTTTGGTATACGTCTCTAAAATAGCTTTTTTAGGCTCATTGACTCTTGGCAAAGGAACTGTATATTTTTTACCTGGCCCAGATAAAACATAGGCGATTACACTATCTTCACCTTCGTAGATTGGACTAGGTGCTCCCTCTCCTCTCATACAACGATCCACTGCCTCTATAGCAAGTTTTCCTGCATGAGCTGGTGCAAAAGCTTTCCAACTAGAAATTTCTCCTTTTCTTGATTGTCTTGTAGAAACAGTAATGTGTAGAGCTTGTTGAACAGATTGGTAAATTATTTCTGTGCTAAGTTTTAATAAACTTCCAAGTCCAGCAGCAACACTTGGGCCTAAGTGAGCTATATGATCTATTTTATGTTCATGTAAACAAATGCCTTTTACTAAATTTACTTGAACTTCATAACCCGTAATTATCCCTCTAATTAAATCCATTCCACTACAACCTTTTTGTTGAGCAACAGCTAAAATGGCAGGAATATTATCTCCTGGGTGGCTGTAATCTGCTGCTAAAAAGGTATCATGATAATCTAATTCTCTAACAGCTGTACCATTTGCCCATGCCGCCCATTCACAATCTACTTTTATATTTGTATTTAAACCAAAAATGTTTGCACCATTTTTTCTGGGATGAGCTTTAGCCATATTTCTTGCAGACACAACAGGCTTTCTATTAAATGAAGCTATAGCAACTGATGCGTTATCAATAATTCTATTAATAACCATTTCAACTGCGTCTTTATTTATTTTAGCTTTATCGGAAGCTATCTCTGCAATTTTCCAAGCTAACTGATCTTTCTTTTTTAAATTAGCTTTTGATGGATGAACTTTTACAATTATATCTCTCATTAATAAGCTCTTTTAATTTAACATATTTCTAAGAACGTACTGAAGTATGCCGCCATTTTTGTAATATTCCACTTCATTTTGAGTGTCAATTCTGCAAAGAACTTTAATGGTTTTACTTGTCCCGTCTTTATATTTTATTTCACAAGACACTTCATCTCTCGGCTTAACACCTTTATCTATATCAACTACAGTGATTAGTTCAGAGCCGGTAATATTTAATTTTTTTCTATCAAAGCCCTCTTTAAACTGAAGAGGTAAAACACCCATTCCAATTAGATTTGATCTATGAATTCTTTCAAAGCTCTCAGCAATTACAGCTTTAATACCTAAAAGTTTCGTCCCTTTAGCAGCCCAGTCTCTTGAAGACCCTGTGCCATATTCTTTTCCAGCCATAACAACTAAATCATTTCCTCTTTTTTTGTATTCAATAGCAGCATCATAAACACTCATTACTTTTCCATCTGGCTGTAAAGTCGTAAATCCACCTTCAGTTCCTGGGGCCATTTCATTTCGAATTTTTATATTTCCAAATGTACCTCTCATCATGACTTCATGATTACCACGTCTTGCGCCATAAGAGTTAAAGTCTTTTTGTTGGACTTGGTTTTTCATAAAATAATCACCTGTAGGGCTATCTTTTTTTATATTACCAGCAGGCGAGATATGGTCTGTAGTAACTGAGTCTGCTAGTAAAAGTAATAATCTTGCATCTTTGATTGGCTTAAAGCCCTCTGGTTGATCTGGTAAATTATCAAAGAAAGGAGGTCTTTTAACGTATGTAGAATTATCTTCCCAATTATAAATACTGCTATCTACTGTTTTAATGGCACTCCATTCCTTAGGTCCTTCTGAAACATTTGAATAACGTCCAATAAACATTTCTGCATTGATTGACTTAAGCATTATGTCTTCAATTTCTTTATTAGTTGGCCAAATATCTTTCAAAAATACTTCTTTACCTTCTTTGTCATTACCGAGAGAATTTTTGTACATATCAAAATTCATATTACCAGCTAAAGCGAAAGCAACTACTAGTGGAGGTGAAGCAAGATAATTAGCTTTTACATCTGGACTTATTCTTCCTTCAAAATTTCTATTTCCCGATAAAACAGAAACTGTATATAAATTTTCTTTGTGTATCGCATCAGAAATATTCTTATTAAGGGGACCAGAGTTTCCAATGCATGTTGTGCAACCGTAACCTACTAAATTAAATCCAAGTTCATCTAAATATTTACTTAGACCTGCTTTTTCTAAATAGTCTGTAACCACTTTAGATCCAGGAGCCAAAGAAGTTTTAACCCACGGTTTAATTTTTAAACCTCTTTCAATAGCTTTTTTTGCAAGTAGTCCAGCGCCAATCATTACGCTTGGATTTGAAGTATTAGTGCAAGAAGTAATAGCTGCTATTACAATATCTCCATCGGTGATTTTGTAGTCAGCACCAGCAACATCTGCTTGAATGGGTTTTGCTCTCTTTGTGTTTTCTTTATAAGATTTAGCATAACCAGTGGAAGAATCCGTTAATAAAACTTTGTCTTGTGGTCGCTTAGGACCAGAAATGCTTGGGACTACGGTGCTAATATCTAAAGATAAAGTATCAGTGAACTCCATGCCTTCACTTGCCCAAAGACCTTGTGCTTTTGAATATTTTTCTACAAGTTCAATTGTTTCTTTATCTCTACCAGAAAGTTTTAAATATTTTAAAGTTTCTTCATCTACAGGAAAAAAACCACACGTTGCACCATACTCAGGTGCCATGTTTGCTATTGTAGCTCTATCAGCTAGCGTGAGATTTTTTAAACCCTCGCCATAAAATTCTACAAATTTTCCTACTACGCCTTTTTTTCTTAGCATCTCAACAATTGCTAACACTAGGTCTGTAGCTGTCAGTCCTTCAAGTAATTTTCCTTTAATCTCTACACCAATTACCTCGGGGATTAGCATTGATATAGGTTGGCCTAACATAGCGGCTTCAGCTTCTATTCCTCCTACACCCCATCCTAAAACTGATAAACCATTAACCATGGTTGTATGACTATCTGTTCCTACTAACGTATCTGGGTAAGCATATAAATCATTTCCATTTTTAGATGACCAAACTACTTTTGCTAAATATTCTAAATTAACTTGATGACAGATGCCTGTTCCCGGAGGAACGACTCTAAAATTATTAAAAGCTTTTTGACCCCATTTAAGAAATGCATATCTTTCTCCATTTCTAGAAAATTCTTTTTCAACGTTCTGATTAAATGATTTGCCGGATGCGTATTCATCTACCATAACTGAATGATCAATTACTAAATCAACAGTTGAAAGTGGGTTAATTTTATTTGGATCTTTATTTTTTTCTTTAACAGCATCTCTCATAGCAGCCAAATCGGCCACCGCTGGAATTCCTGTGTAATCCTGCATTAAAACCCTAGCAGGCCTATATGCAATTTCAGTATTTGATTTTTTATTTGTTAGCCATTCTTTAATCGCTAAAATCTGTTTTTTATCAACAGTTAGATCATCCTCATACCTCAATAAATTTTCTAATAAAACTTTAAGAGATTTTGGAAGTTTTGAAATGCCATCTAAACCATTATATTCAGCTTTTTTTAAATTAAAAATTTTATATTCTTTTCCAGATGATGAAATACTATCTAATGATTTAAAGGAATTTTTACTATTAAATTTCATGGGCTATACATAGAACAAAATTACACAAACGATAAGTAAAAAAGACATCGTATAATTAAAATTCTTTATAAATTTATCACTTGTGGCGAATTTTCTCATATATTTTCCCATTAAACACCAAGCTGTCTGACTTCCAACAGCCATTAAAAACCAAACAGAAGTTAAAATTATAGAGTCTCTAAGATAATTATTTTGCGTATCAATAAATAAAGAAATTGAAGTTAATCCCACAATTATGCTTTTAGGATTTACAAATTGAAACCAAAAAGTATTTAAAAAAGTCACAGGCTTTGGGTCAATTTTTTTATTTTTTGTTTTTCCTGCAAAAGATAGTTTGTAAGCCATATATAAAAGATAGATAGATCCCAATATTTTAATTGTAGTTTGAATAAATTGATACTTTTGAAAAACAGCTGCAGATGTTAATTGTAAAAGAATAATTAAAAGTGTCCATCCAATAATAACTCCTAGCATTGTAGGGATGGCTTTTCTAAAACCAAAATTAAAAGCTGTGTAAGATGTCATTATATTATTTGGTCCAGGAGAAAACGCGGTCGCGATACCGAATAAAATTAAAGGTAGTATTTGCATTTAAATTTAATGTGGTGCTCTAAATCTATCATGACAAGCCGAACAATTGCTCCACATAAGCTCTTTTTGTACCGCTCTTAAATTTTGTGCAGTTTCGATTGCTTTAGCAAGTTTTATCATATCATCAGATGCTTTTTGCATAAGCGAGTCAAATTCATCTTTGTTCTCCCAAATACTTGGCAGCGCTTCTGTTTTAAAACCCTCTTTTGTATTTTCAGGAAAATAATTTAATAATTTTTTGTAATTATCTGAAATTTTTTTCATTAAAGGTTTTGCTTCTTCAATTTTTTTAGATTTAAGTAAAATAGATATTTTTTTTGCATTCTGGTAATTCTCACTAAACATAGCTTTTCTACCTTTTATTATTTCTTCAACAGATTGAGCAGCGTGTAATTGCTGAGAAATAAAGATAAATATTGCGACAACTATCGTTTTGATTTTAAACATATATAATCAATACTTTTAATATGCAGTTTTTTAACAGTTTTAACAAATATGGTCTACTAGCTAAATTGTTTCATTGGATAACTTTTATAGTCCTTTTAGCGCAAGTACCCTTTGGATTTTATTTAGTAGGATTAGAATTTTCCGATCAAAGAATAGAATTAGAAAATATCCATATATTAGTTGGAATAACTGTTTTCTACATAACTCTATTTAGACTAATTTGGAAATTTTTTAACCCAAGTCCGTCTGGAACTAGAAGTTTTTTCAAAGGGCAAGTATTGATTGGAAAAGCTAACCATTTTTTACTTTATCTGAGTATTTTTACTATAACTATTTCAGGAATTTTTAAGAAACTTTACATGGGAGAAAAACTTAATTTCATTTTTTTTAAATATGGATTTGAAAAAGATAATTTTATTTTAGCAGATGTTTATTACGAGGTTCATATTTACGCTAATTACTTATTATTAGCACTTGTTGCCTTGCATATTCTTGCTGTGATTGTTCACCACATAATATTTAAAGATAAAATATTAAAAAACATTTTGTAACTAACTATTTTTTATTTTGATTTTCGCTTTTAAATTCAACATTCCTATCACGCTATATCAAGACCATTATCTGTTTTTTGTGATGGGTGAACTAAAACAACTTTTCCGTCTTTCTCGATAGCACCAAGAATTAATACTTCAGACTTGACGCCAGCAATATTTTTTGATGGAAAATTACATACTCCAATTACTTGTTTTCCAACTAAATTTTCAGAATTATAAAAATGTGTAATTTGTGCAGAAGATTGTTTAATTCCTATTTCTGCTCCAAAATCAACTTTAACTATTAGTGATGGTTTTCTAGCTTTTTCATTTTTTTTGACCTCTATAACTGTTCCCACTTTAATTTTTACTTTTTTAAAATCTTCATAAGTTATTTCCATGTCTTTCCTTTCTATAAATAAAAAAGGGGGCCTGAGCCCCCTTTAAAATGAATTAAGCAATATGATTACAGCTGTTTGTAATTACCTTTGCTCCATTCGTAAAAAACATAACCTGGTAAACTTACATCGCCTTTTTTATCAAAGCTTAGTTCTCCAAGTACAGTTTGAAATTTACCTTTTTTCATAGCTTTCAAAACTTTTGCTCTATCTAAAGAGTTTGCAGCTTTCGCAGCTTGTTCAAAAACTTGTAATGCAGCGTATGAATAAAGCACATATCCTTCAGGTTCAATACCTGCAGCTTTAAATTTTTTAACTAAAGGTGCAGCTTCAGGATTATTTCTAGGATCTGGACTGAAAGTCATTAATGTTCCTTCACCAGCATCTCCAGTAATTTGCCAATACTCAGCTGTTACTAAGGCATCACCACTTATCAATTTAGTTTTCATACCTTGGTCTCTCATTTGTCTCACGATCAAACCACCCTCAGTATGATACCCACCAAGATAAACTGCATCAATATTTTTTGATTTAAGTTTTGAAACTAAAGCAGAGTAATCTTTTTCTCCTGCTGTGAACGCTTCATACATAGTCTCTTTTAAGCCACCTTTGTTCATGTTTTTCTTTGTAGCATCTGCCAAACCTTTTCCGTAAGCAGTTTTGTCATGAATTATTGCAACTTTTTTTCCTTTGTATTCTTTTGCTAAAAATGCACCAGCAACTTCTCCTTGTTGGTCATCTCTTCCGCAAACTCTAAATACGTTAGGACCGCCTTCATCTGTAAAAGCAGGGTTTGTTGAAGCTGGAGAAACTTGAATAATTCCCTCTTCAGTATAAACTTTTGAAGCTGGAATTGAAGATCCTGAGCAGAAATGTCCTGCTACGTATGTAACACCTTGGCTTGCAAATTTATTTGCAACAGCCACGGCCTGTTTTGGATCGCAAGCATCATCACCAATTACTAATTTAACTTTTTCTCCCAAAATTCCTCCCTTAGCATTAGTATCTTTAGCCCACATTTCAGCACCAGCCTTAAGCTGAGCACCAAAAGAAGCATACTGACCACTCATTGGTCCTGCAGAAGCTACCGTAACATCAGCTTTCACAGATAAAGATCCTAATAAAAAGATTGAAGCAATTAATGAAAGAGATTTTTTCATTATTCTAAACATATATTCTTCCCCATTTTTATTGTTAATTAATTAATTAATTTGGATTATTGAACACTACATAGGCATTCTTGTAAATAAGGAAAAAAACTATTTTTTTCCGCCCCCCTCAAGGTAAGCAGCCTGAATATCTTGATTTTTAAGTAACTCTTGACCTGTTCCCTCCAGGGTAATATTGCCATTTACTAAAACGTAGCCTCTATCTGCTAACTCTAATGCTTTCTTGGCATTTTGCTCTATTAAAAAAATAGTAACTTTTTTTTCTCTGTTAATATTTTTAATTGCTAGAAAGATTTGATTTACAAGTTTAGGTGCAATACCAAGTGAGGGTTCATCTAATAATAGCATTTTTGGTTTCGCCATCATAGCTCTTCCAATAGCTAACATTTGTTGTTCTCCCCCAGACAAAGTTCCACCTCTTTGATTTAATCTATCTTTAAGGATTGGAAATAAATCGTAAACATCTTTAACTTCTTTATTATAATGAACTCCTTTCTGGTTTGCTGATGCTCCAAGTCTTAAATTGTCTTCAACAGTTAGTCTAGAAAAAATTCTTCTTCCCTCAGGAACTTGTGAAATTCCTAAATTTACGATGTCATGTGCGGGTAAATTTTGTATATTTTTATTGTCAAAAATAATTTCTCCGGCTGAAGCTTTATTTACTCCACTAATAGTCATTAGTAACGTGGATTTTCCTGCACCATTAGATCCAATTAAAGTTACGATTTCTCCACTGTTCACTTTAACATTAACACCTCTCAAGGCTTGTATATTTCCATAAAAAGTTTCTATATTTGTAATAGTTAGCATAATTTATTCATCCGTTCCTAGATAAGCCTCTATTACTTCAGGACTTTTTTTTGTCTCTTGAGAAGTTCCTTCGAAAATTTTTTTTCCGTAATTTAAAACTACAACATGATCTGAAATTTCCATTACCACGCTCATATCATGTTCAATTAATAAAATTCCTGTTTTTTTTTTATTTTTTATAAAAAGAAGTAATTTATTTAACTCTGCTGACTCTTTTGCGTTTAACCCAGCTGCTGGTTCATCCAAACAAAGTAAATTTGGATTAATGCACATTGCTCTTACTATTTCTAATTTTCTTTGATCACCATATGGAAGATCTCCTGCGTCATCATCAGCTCTATGAGTTAATCCAATTATATCTAGCCAATATTTTGAAATTTCTACTGCTTCTTTCTCTTTTTTTACAAATGAAGGTGAATTAAATAAACCAAGCAATGTGAAACCTGAAGCATCCATTAATTTATTATGTTGGGCTACCATCATATTTTCCAATACTGACATTTGAGGAAATAATCTTATATTTTGAAAAGTTCTTGCTACTCCTGCTCTTTGAGCTACTCTATAGTCTGAAAATTTTCTTAAGTTTAATTTTTCATTTTCCTTATTTAAAAACATTGAACCAGCTGTAGCTTTATAAAATCCAGTTAAACAATTGAATACGGTTGTTTTTCCTGCTCCATTAGGACCAATTATAGATGTAATTTGATCTTTATTGGCTGAAAAACTTAAATTATCAATCGCTACAAGTCCTTCAAACTTCATAGTTAAATTTTCCACATCAAGTAATTTTATTGCCATTAATTTATCCTTTTTTCTTTTCCAAAGTTATTGTTGGTTTTCTTGTTGCTAGAATTCCTCTTGGTCTAAATATCATAATCAAAACCATTGCTCCTCCAAAAGCTATCATTCTGTAGGACTCAAAATCTCTAAATACTTCAATTAGTCCAATTAAAAAGATTGTAGATAAAACTACACCAGTTTGCGATCCCATTCCGCCAAGAACTACTATTGCAACTATTATAGCGGACTCGATAAAAGTGAAACTCTCTGGGCTTATAAAAGCTTGCCTTGTTGCAAAAAAGGAACCTGCAAAACCACCAAACATCGCTCCTATAGCGAATGCAGTAAGTTTTGTATTTCTCGGATTAACTCCCAAAGATTTGCAAGCAATTTCATCCTCCCTAAGAGCTTCCCATGCTCTTCCTATAGGCAATCTTCTAATTTTTATAGTAAATAGATTTGTTATTAGAGCTAAAACCAAAATTAAATAATATAGAAAAATTATTCTTTGCATAGGACTGTACTCTAATCCAAAAAAAGTATGAAAGGTTTGTTCGCCCTCTTCAGGAAAACTTTTAAAAGGTAAGCCAAAAAATGAAGGTCTAGGAATACCTGTAAGACCATCAGGACCTTTGGTCAATTCATACCAATTTAATAATAAAATTCTTATCATTTCACCAAAAGCCAAAGTAACTATTGCAAGATAATCGCCTCTTAATCTCAAAACTGGAAATCCAAGAAGAACACCAAACATTGCAGCAAATATTCCTGCTATTGGTAAACAAATCCAAAAAGACCAACCAAAATGTATAGCAAAAAGAGCATATGAGTAAGCGCCTACTGCGTAAAATGCTACATAGCCTAGATCTAAAAGACCAGCTAAACCAATAACAATATTTAACCCCCATCCAAGCATGATGTAAGTCAACATCATTATCCCTATGTCCATTAAATAACGGTCAGTAAAAGGCAAGAAAGGAAAAATTATTGAAAAAATTATTGCACTAATTGCTATTTGAGTTCCTTTTGTGTCTAAAAAATTTCCTATTGATTTTCCAATACTGGACTGATGTCCAGCTTTTTGATCTCTATTAAATGTATAAAGGTTTATTAAAAATCTTCCTACAGCGCATATTGCAACTATAAAAATAACTAGCAACCATTTTGGTTGAACGACTAATATTTCATTTTGCGCAACAGTCCTTAAACCTATAATTGGTCCAAACAAAGCTAAAGCTATTAAGCCTGTGAAAAGACTATCTTTAATAGATGATTGAAGAAAATTTTTTTCCATTTTTAGACTTTTTCGATATCGGGTTTGCCTAAAAATCCTGTTGGAAAAAATATTAGAACTACGACTAAAACGGTAAAAGCTGCAATATCTTTATACTCGATTGAAATATAACCAGACCAAAAAACTTCAATTAATCCAATAAGCAATCCTCCTAACATAGCTCCAGGAATAGATCCTATTCCGCCTAGTACAGCGGCAGTAAATGCTTTAATTCCAGCTAAAAAACCTATGTAAAAGTCTATAACTCCATAATACATTACGAACATCATACCCGCGACTGAAGCCAAAGAAGAACCAATAATGAATGTTATTGAAATAGTTCTATCAACATTAATTCCCATCAAGGCAGTCATAGTTCTGTCTTGTTCGCAAGCTCTTTGAGCCCTGCCTAAGGCAGTTCTAGTAATTAATAAAGTAAAAATTGCCATTAAAAATATAGTGACTAAAACAATAAAAACTTGCAAATAACTAAGTGATACGGTGAAACCAGTTTCTTCCATGAAAGTAAAGCCACCTTGTATTACTGGCTGAAGAGTTTTGATTCTTGCGCCTTGAGCTGCTTGAACATAATTTTGTAAAACTATTGACATTCCTAAAGCTGAAATAAGGGGCGCTAATCTAAAAGATTTTCTTAAAGGCTTGTATGCTAATTTTTCAACTGTCCAACCGTAGCAAGCTGTAAAAACCATAGCTATTAATAAGGTTAGTAATAAAACTACTGGCAATGCAATACTAGTTAGCGCAAAAAGTATAAATGAAATTAATGCAACAAACGCGCCTACCATAAATATATCGCCATGTGCAAAATTTATCATCCCGATAATTCCATAGACCATAGTGTAACCAATGGCTATTAAACCATAGACTGAACCAAGCGTTACTCCGTTTATCAGTTGTTGTAAAAAATATGCTAAATCCATTAATTAAGTTTTAAATTTTTTAAAAACGCTATTTAAAACTTTTTGTTGGACTTTGTAAAATTTCTTTTTCTTTAGTTCCTTAAGAACATAAGCGTTTGTACCACCAGGAGTTTGTGATTCTAGCACCAGTTGTTTTAAAGATAATTGTTTTTTATATATTGAGTCCTCTGCTAAAGCTAAAAATAATTCTCTAACATAGGTTTCTGAAGCTTTTCTATTTACACCTTTTGAAACTAACCAATCACTAGTAGACGAATATAAATTATAAAAAGATGCCATGAAGGAAGACGTTGCCCAAAAACCTTTTGAAATTTTTTCATTTTTTACTTCTATTACTTCGCCTAAATTATTAAAAAAATTTTTAACGCTTTTGTTTGCAGGACAAACAATAACTGGCCCTTTTTTCATGCCAATAAAAGGAAGTGGAATTACTCTGGTCATATTATTGCATTTTGTTAATTTTTTTAAATTACTTAAGCTTATCGTAGAAATAAAACTGATAATCTTTTTATTTTTTTTAAAATCAAGATTTTTTAAAATTTTATTTCCAACTTTAGGAGTTATAGCTAAAAATATCCAATTAGAACTATCTATTAATTGTTGATTATTCTTAGAAATAGTTATTTTTTTAAATCTTTTGCTTAATTTTTTTGCTAGTGTTTTATTACGAGGAGATATGTAAATTTTTTTGATTTTTAATTTTGATTTTAAAATACCTTCTATAACTGAAGAAGCAATATGGCCAGTTCCTAAAAAACCTAAATTCATGAATTATGCAGAATAACCAAGCTATACCCTTTAATAAAGAAAATTTTAAACTAATATTCTCTAAAGAATTTGCATTAGTTATTTTAGTATCAATTCCTAGCGCCTTAATGGCTGAGTTCTTTAATATTCCTTTAGCTTGGTTTTTAGGTCCAATGATAGCTACTTCCATAGCTTCTTTGATGGGGTTAAATATTAAAATGCCAAAGTTAGCATTATCAACGACTTTAATTTTATTGGGTCTATATATAGGAAATTATATCGATAAGAGCTTATTTTCTCAGATGCACCAGTGGGCTTGGACATCCTTAATAATGCTCATATATATTATTGTAAGCGTTTTAATTGTTTCAAAATATCTCCAATTTTTTTCAAAATACGAAAGAAAAACATCTATCTTTTCTGCTGCTCCAGGAGCTTTAGGACCACTTATGATTTTAGCAGAAGATGAAAAAAAAGCTGATCTAAGCCAAGTTGCGACTTCTCATTTAATTAGATTAATAATAATCATCACTGTTTTTCCATTTATAGTGAATAGTTTTTACGAAGTGGAGAATGTAAAAATTGCTGAAGAAGTTTTTAAGGACCAAAATGTTATTAATTTAATCATACTAATAATATTTTCAATTTTTTTAATTGTTATATTTGACAAGCTCAGAATTCCTGCTGCTTTACTGTCAGGAACTTTGTTAGCAAGTGGAATATTGCAAATTTCAGAGATAGCAACATATAAACTATCACCTAATATAATTGATTACTGTTTACTTATATTGGGTGCTTCAGTTGGATGTAGATTTGCGAATAAATCTTTTGGAGAAATTGCAAGAAATGCATGGCATAGTTTTATTGCAACATTTTTATTAGTTGTTTTAGGACTTGTTGCTGCTTTCGCTGCAAGTTTAGTAATAGAAAAAAATTTTTTCACTTTAATTCTTTCTTACTGTCCTGGAGGAATCTATGAAGTGGCTGTAATTGCGATATTTTTCAATCTAGACCCAGAATTTGTTTCTTTTCATCACATAATAAGGCTTTTAATGATTTTATTTATTGTTCCTTTAATTTTGAAGTTTATTGTAAAAAAAACCTAATTTAAACAATCTCATTTTGACATATATTCTCTAATAAGTTTAAATCTCTTATGGCAAGTTTATTAGATTTGATAGGAAGAGTTTTTATCTCTTCGGTTTTTTTATTGTCTGGATACAATAAAATTTTTAATTTTGATGAAACAGTAACTTGGATGGAAGGATATGGAGTTACAGGTTTTTTATTGTGGCCAACAATTGTATTAGAAATTATTTTACCCATTTTAATTATTATTGGTTACAAAACTCAATTATCAGCAGTTCTTTTAGCAATTTTTTCGATAGTGACTGCGTTAATTTTTCATTTAGATTTTTCTAATCAAATGCAAACAATCGCTCTTCTTAAAAACTTTGGTTTAGCAGGAGGGTTTATTTTTATAGCGATTAATGGTCCTAAAGACTGGGCTATAGATAAAAAAAAGAAATACGTTAGATTATAATTTTTTTTTAAAAAAACTGCTATACATCTGCCAACTGACAATTGATATAATCACAAGCATTATACAAAGTGTTAATGGTCTATCCCAAAGAAAAGACCAAGAACCATCGCTTATTAATAAAGATCTTCTTAAATTTTCTTCCATTAACCCACCTAAAACGAAAGCTAATATTAAAGGCGGCATAGGAAAATCATAAAGCCGTAAAATAGTTGCCACTACAGCAATTCCAATCATTAAAAAAATATCAAAATTGTTAAATGACATTAAATAGATTCCAGTAACCGAAAAAAATAAAATCATTGGAATTAAAAAAGTTCGTGGAACTGCAAGTATTCTTGCAATATATGGGATTAAAGGGAGATTAAGTATCAATAAAACTACCATTCCTATATACATAGACATAATAACCGACCAAAAAATTTCAGGATTAGTTTCATAAAGTCTTGGACCAGGCTGAATACCAAATCCAAGCAATGCTCCCAGCATAACAGCTGTGGTTCCACTTCCAGGTATTCCCAAAGTCAATAAAGGCACAAAAGCTCCAGAACATGCCGCGTTATTTGCAGTCTCTGGTGCTGAAAGTCCTTGGACACTACCCTTTCCAAATTTTTGTTTTTCTTCTTCATCTACAAAATTTCTTTCCATTCCATAAGCTAAAAAAGATGCAATGGTTGCACCTGCACCAGGTAAAACTCCCACTATAAATCCTAGAATTGAAGATCTTGGAATCGTTTTAACCATTTTTTTAGTTTCACTCTTATCAAGTTTTATAGATCCTAATTCTGTTAAAGAAATTTGTTTAGCTGCTTTTGTAGGATCATTTCCTTTAAGAATAATTGTTAAAGCTTCACTCATAGCAAATGTAGCCATAACAACTAAAACGAAACTAATGCCATCTGATAAATTCATGGTATTAAATGTAAATCTTGGAATATCTGATAAAGTATCTTGTCCCACAGATGCTAACATTAATCCAAACACACACATCATCATGGCTTTTAAAAAATTGCCTTTTGATGAAAAAGCTGCAACTGCAGTTAAACCTAGGATCATTAAACCAAAATAATCTGGAGACCTAAAAGATAAACTTACTTTAGATAAACTTGGAGCAGCGATTAATAAAAATATTGCTGCAATGGTACCTCCTGCAAAAGAACTGTAAGCTGCTATGGCTAAAGCTTTACCGGCTTTGCCTTGTTGAGCCATAGGATAACCATCAAATGAAGTTGCAACTGTTCCAGGAACACCAGGTGCATTAATTAAAATAGATGAAGTTGATCCTCCAAAGACAGCTCCGTAATACACCCCTGCCATTAAAATTAAACCCGTAGCAGGATCAAAACCATAAGTGATTGGTATCATTAGTGCTATCGCTGTCATTGGGCCTAGACCTGGAAGCATCCCAATAATAGTTCCTGCAAAACAACCAATCATTACCATTAATAGGTTTTGAAAAGATAAAGCAGTTTTTATTCCAATTAAAATTCCTTCTATCATCCCATAATTCCTATGTATTTTAGTAACGGATCTCTAAGGTAAACTTGTAATACTCCATGAAGTAAATACATAAATATTGCTACAAAAGGAAAAGAAAAAATCAAAATTAACTTCCATCTTCTTTCACCTAAAAAGTAATAAGAAAAAACTAAAAATAATGATGTAGATAAAAAGAAGCCAACTTTAAGAATAGTAAATCCATAAAAAATTACTGCTAGGACTAAAAGAGTCGTTTTCTTAAATTCAAGATATTTAGCATCAACTTCTACTGGTTTTTGATCTGGTAAAACTAATTTTAGGCCAGAAAAAAACATTCCTGCATATCCTAGATAAATAGGAAAGGTTTTTGCATTGAACGGAGCATTTTCATCGAAAGAAAAAACTTGTATTTGATGAGCTGTATATAAATAAAATGCAGATAAAACAAAGAAGAGCAGTGAGATTATTTTTACTGAATTAATTTTCACTGCTCTTCCTATAGATTAATTAACTAGATAACGCCTAGTTTTTTCATTAACTTTGTCATTTCTTTTGTTTGAGTTTTTAAGAAACTGTCAAATTTTTTACCTGGGTTGTAAATATTTACCCAAGCATTTCTTTTTCTAACTGTTTCCCATTCTGGAGTTTTTTGAACATCACCTAACATTTTAGCAATCTTCTTAACATCTCCACTTGACATACTCTTAGGAGCAAAGAAACCTCTCCAGTTAACAAACTGAACATCGTATCCTTGTTCTTTTAAAGTTGGAACTTCTGGAGCATCACCTACTCTTTTAGGAGCAGTAATACCAATAATTCTTACTTGGTCTCTAGCACCCATTACTTCTCCCAAACCAGTTGAAAGAATTTGAGTTTCTCCTGATAAAAGTCCAGCTAAAGCTTTACCACCAGCATCGTAAGGTACGTACACTACGTTGTTAGGGTTTGCGCCAGCTTCTTGAAATGCAAGTGCGCCAATTAAATGGTCCATGCTTCCTCTTACAGAACCACCAGCCATTTTAATTGACTTAGGATTTGCTTTATAAGCATCCACTACATCTTTAAAGTTTTTATATGGTGAGTTTTTAGCAACTGCGATTGCACCGTAGTCACCGATAACACCAGCAATTGGTTTAACATCTTTATAAGACAATACACCAGAACCTTTAACGTATCCTTTGTGTCTAGTAATTGATCTTAATACTAAAGGTGTTGATTGAACTAATATAGTTCCTTCTGGCTTCGAATTAATTATGTAAGATAGAGCTTTTCCTCCACCACCACCTGACATATTTTCAAATGAAGCGTTTTTTAGAAAACCAGCTTTAGTTAAAGCTTCTCCAGTTCCTCTAGCAGTTCCATCCCAACCACCACCAGCACCACCACCGATAATAAAGTGTAACTTATCGATCGCAAAACTAGTTGATGAGATTGAAGTTAAAAGAACAGTCGCGAAAACTAAGCTAATTAATTTTTTCAAATTATTAAACATATTATTTTCCTCTGTTAATTAATTAATTAAAAACTTATTAAAAATGAATTAAGGATCTGAGTCAACTAGTCTTAATTGAAAAAAGTTCCTCTGATTCTAAGCAATTCTCTGCTCAAATTGGTGTTTTCTTTAAATGGCTTTCTTCCATGAAGCCAAAAATAATTATTAGAAAATATGGTAGACCCAACTGGTAGCGGAAACTCTGCCTTATTTTTGCTTTCCTCCAGACAATCTGAAAGTCTTTGTAAAAACAAACCTTGTTCCATATTTTTTGGTTCTGGAAATTGATCTATATAAGAAATTATAGGTTTGCCGTTCTTATCTTTTTTAAAAACAGGATGTTCTACTTTGTAATCTATATTTTTGCTTTTAGGAGATCCCCAAGTAAAATTTTGCTGTCCTACAGGGTTATTGCTTAATTCATCTAAGTGCTCCCAATCATCTAAATGCAGAATAACGCTTTCACCACCAGAAACTCCCTGTTCTTCCATTTTTGTCATGATTAACCAATCTGTTTTTTCCTTAACATAAGTACCATCCGTATGAAGGTCTAAATTGGTGTAAGCTTTTCTAAGATATGAGTCACTGCTATCTTGATGTTTTACATAAAATCTTGCGTAATATTTTCCAGTCATTGAATCAAAATTTGGATTACCAACTAAATAAGCTAAGCCTGTAGAAAGTTTTACTAAGAAATCTTTATCAAACTTTTTATTATTAATTTCAGGCTCAATTATAGCTGTACCAGAATCTCTATCATTTAATATCTTAATTAAAGATTTGCTAAGTTTGTCTTCAAAAACTTCATCTAAACTTTTAGCTAAAGTAAATCTCGAGAAAGGTTTGTACTCTAATGAAGTTATAGTGTGTTTTTTAAAAGGAAAAATAAGCTTATCTAAGCTACTTTCTTTTAGTCCTATAACTTTTACTCTTTTGGACTTATTATGATCTTTAATTTCTAAACTCATACACTTGTTAAAACAGATAAAAGTATAGCAGAAACTATTGTTGGAACTACTAGATTTTTTTTAGTTACAATAAAAATAATGATGCAAATTACTAATACCGCTACTCTAATAAAAAGATATGATTCGGCAAGCACTCCTGCGGGAAATATAATCATTCTACCTAATAATGCTGCTAAAGTTGAATAGGCAACACAATTAAACCACTGAAATATCTTAGATTTAACACTTACTTTTTCTGAAGTTAGAGCTCCCACAAAACGAGAGATAAATGTTGCTAGTGAAGTGGCTATAATTGCTAGAATTATTATTTGACTACTTGCCATTTTTTTTCTCCAAATAAAAAAGCGACTGTTCCACCAATTAAGCCTGCAAACAATAAAGCCCACTCTGTTGAGGCTAAATAAATTAAAGGACCCAAAATTGTTCCTCCAATAACTGCAATAGATATGCTCAAGTTTTTCATTGCACCAACCATCATACAAAAGAAATAAACTGGGTTAACAATTGCTAAACCAATTAGCATATCTTTATTTAAATAATCAGCCGAAAGATAACCTAATACTGTCATTAAAATTGCAGTTGACCAAGTTCCAATACCTATTCCAATCCAAAAATCTATTCTGTGTTTTTTATCTATTTTTTTGTAACCATCTTTAGCAATCAACCAAGATGTCACTGCTAAGAAATGACATGATAAATAATATTTCCATTTCGGTTGAGTTTTATGTTCAAGTAAAGGAAATAAAGAAACTGTCATAGGATAAAGTCTAAAGTTTACTAACCACACTGCTATAAATATATTTACTAATGAAGCACCAACTAACAAGGACTCTGCCATTACTAGCTGGCCAGGTAATGCGTAAGTAAATAAACTTGAGGCAGCACTTTGTTGTAAATTAAAACCAGCATCTTTTAGTAAAGCACCTAAAGCAATAAAACATGCTGCTAGTGGAATGGCTGGACTTTTAGAACCTTTAAGAGATTTTAAACCTTGAAAAAAAACTTTTAAATTTATCATCCACCCAGGAATAGTCTTCCTACGTCTGGATTTTTTAGTAGATCATCACCTTTACCTGCGATTGCAGTTTGACCTGAAACTAAAACATATCCGATATCAGCGAACTCTAAACCTTTTTTAGCATTTTGCTCTACCAGAATAATTGTTTTCTTTTCAGTTTTTTGAAGATCCTCTAAAATTTCAAAAACCATACTTATGTACTTTGGTTCTAAACCTATTGATGGTTCGTCTACCAATAGTACTGAGGGTTTCATGACAAGGGCTCTGGAGATCTCTAATAATCTTCTCTCTCCACCTGATAAAACTTTTGCAGGTTGATTTCTTCTATTTCTTAATCTTTCATATTTTTGAAATATTCTTTCAGCTTCTTCAAAAGCTTCGTCCTGTTTATCTTTTATATAACCACCCATCAAAAGATTTTCTTCTACCGTCATATCGGGAAACACTGAATTGTCTTGCAAGATGTAAGCTATACCAACTTTGCTTAGTTTTTGTGCAGGAGTTAATTTTGTAATTTCATCACCTTCTAATTCAATTTTTCCATCAAAAATATTTGTAAAACCATAAATAGAGTGAAGTATTGTAGATTTCCCTGCTCCATTCGGTCCTATTAAACATAATGACTGGGCTTTACTTACGGTCAAATCAAAGTTGTGAAGGATTTCCATTTTTCCATATCCTGCGTTTAAACCCCTAATAGTTAGATGAACATTATTGGGTGATAGTTTGTTAAGGTCTTCTAAACCAGGTGCTTTGCCTAAAACATCATATTGATTTGCCATTACTGAGCTCCTAAATAAGCATCGACTACTCGCTTATCATTTTTAATTTGATCAGGTGATCCCTCTGCTAACATTTTTCCATGAGCTAAACAGAATATTTTTTGCGCTAAACTCATAATCACTTTCATATTGTGTTCTATGACTAATAAAGTAATTCCATAATCTTTATTAATTGTGATTAATCTATCTATTATCCCGTTAATTAAAGTTGGGTTAATTCCAGCTGTTGGTTCATCTAATAAAAGCATTTTAGGCTCATTCATTAAAGCCATTGCTAGTTCTAATAATTTTTGCTGTCCAAATGATAGATCACCTGCTCTCAAATTTCTTTTTTGGTAGAGACCTACAAAGTTTAATAGATTTTCTGCTTTTTCAGTAAGTTCAGCAGGTACTTTTGCAAAAATAAATCCAGAGTCACTAGCCTTATGACTTATCAGCATATTCTCTACGCAATTAAGTTTTGAATAAATTCTTGTTTGTTGAAAAGTTCTTAACAAACCAAGTTTAGCTACTGCTGGAACAGGCATTTCTGATACCTCTGTGTTATCAAAAACAATAGATCCTTTATCTATTGGATGTGTTCCTACAATAGAATTAAATAAAGTTGTTTTGCCTGAACCATTAGGTCCAATTAAACCAACAATTGATCCTTGTTCAACCGCAACTGAAATATCTACGTTGGCTTGCACACCGCCGAAAGATTTACTTACGCTTTTAACTTCTAAAATACTCATTTTATTTCCACCTGTGCTTTACGATCTTTTTCATCAATTACTTCACCAAATCTGTCTGGGTATTTTTCTCTTAACCAACCCATTAATCCTTCCGGAAAATAAACTACGATAACAACAATTAAAACTCCAAGCGCAACATATTGCCAACCCAATATAAAGGTCCAAAGACCTTCTTTGAAGAAATGGAATAAGGTTGCACCAATTACTGGTCCCCATAAAGTTCCTTTACCACCAAGTATTGCCATAAGAACCATGAATACTCCCATCTCTCTTCCATCAAACGCAACATCAGTGGAGTCTATGTATCCAATTAGTCCGCCCATGATTCCGCCAGCAAGACCACAGAAAAATGCAGAGCACATCCAACCAACAATTTTATATTTCATCGTTTGAATGCCCATAGCTTCTGCTTTATCCTCGTTATCTCTTATCGCATTTAGTATTAATCTAAATCTAGAGCCATAAATATATTTAACAAAAACAAATGCTAGAACTAATACTAGAAAACTTAAGAAGTAAAAAAATTGTCCTCTTGCTTCAGGATCAACTATTTCTGCTGGGAAAGGTGGTGTTGTGAATCCTTGACCTGCCCCGATAATTTCTATCCCTCCGGCGATTTCACCTGCTGCAATTCCTAAACCTAAAGTACAAATCGCAAAGTAATGACCTCTTAAACCTAAAATAGCATAGCCAATTGCCCCAGCAACAATGGTAGGAACAATAGCTGCAACTAATAACCCAACGCCTATTCCTTGAAAATATTGCGCTGTAGTATGTACAAACGTTTTTTCTCCACCACTTTCTGTCCATTCTGCTAATGGAAAAAACATACCCACTTGAACTGATGCAGTTAAGTACATTCCAAGACCATAGAAAAGAATATTTCCAAAAGAATTATAGCCCATCTCTCCACCTTGTAAATTCCAAGTCATCGCTAGAACGATCAAGACACAAAGATATGTAAGCTGAACTTTAAAAGCAGAAAATAAGAAAGGTGCTACCAATCCTAGGATTATTAAGCCCGAATATAAGATCAGATCTTTTTGTTTTATGGCATTCATTTATTTTAAATACTCCCTTTTCTTTGAAAGTTTAAATCTTCTATAAACTAATATGAAAACAAGCAGCATAAATACTGCACCAATTCTAAATTCTGTTCCTAAAATATAATCTGCAAATTCTTCAAAAAGTCCTAATCCCATTCCTGACAATGCTACCGCTGGTAGGTTTCCAAGACCTGCAACAATAACTATCATAAAAGATCTTACTGTATAAGGAAGTCCTACATAAGGATGAAGTGTAAGAGTAATTGAAATTAAAGCTCCTGCAACTCCACATAACGCTGCGTTTATGCCAAAAGTTGCAGCGTAAACTTTTTCAGTATCTACGCCTAAAATTTTTGCTGCTCTTGCATTTTGCGCTGTAGCTCTTATAGCTCGTCCGAGTCTAGATCTTCTCATATATATAACTAAACCAATTGCATAAATAACACTTATAAAAGCAGCGAATATTTTAGAATTTGGCAGAGTTACTGAATTATCAAATAACATTGTTGTTCCGTACTCTGACTGAGCAACAACTACATCTGCTCCGAAAACAAAATTCATTAATTGTTGAAATACAATTGCAATTCCAAAAGTTGCTAAAATTGAAATAAAAAGATCTCGGTCTACAACTTTATTGATAACTAGTTTATATAAAGCCCAACCTACAAAATACATTATGATTGGAGAAACAATTACTCCCCAGGCTGGATGAATTCCAACAAGATACATGGTGTAAGCAATATAACCTCCAAGAATTACTAAATCACCTTGTGCAATATTAATTATGTTCATCACACCCCACTGAAGAGCCATGCCGTAAGCTATCAAAGCAAATAAAATTCCAAGAAGAATTCCATCCAAAGAAGCTTGGACCATTAAGATAGGTGCCTGAAATATTAATAAATCCATAAAAGACTATAATCTTTTAAAAGAAAAGCCCCCGGAAAACCAGGGGCTTATCAATGTATTAATTAGATATTAGCTTCTTTCTGACCACTTAGGTATCGGATGGTAGAACTTATCTGAAGCCCATTTAGTTGGAGCAACAACTTTGTTCTCACACGAATCACCTTTACATCTTACTTGGAATAAGATCATTGGTTTAGCAACGTTTTGACCGCCAGGACCAAATTTAATATTTCCATAGAAAGTTTGCATGTCAGTTGTTTTCAAAGCATCTCTTACTTTATCTCTATCAAAAGAATTTGCTCTTTCGAACGCATCTTTAAATACTAGTAAAGCAGCAGATGATTCAGCTGATTGGTATGGAGGAGCATAACCAAATTCTTTTTTAAAGTCTTTGTCATACTTTTTTCCACCACCAAAAAACTTATCTTTGTAACTCAAGTTTTTATGCCACTGAGAAGCACATAGTGCATATTCTGAATTCTTTCCGTGTTGTTTAGAAAGTTTTGCAGCATCACAATGTGTCATCGCTAACATTGGAACATCAACTTTCATTTCAGATATTTGTCTGATTGCAGTTAATGCGCCTTTAGTGTGACCAGATACAACAAGTACATCAGGCTTAGTTGCTTTAACTTTAGCTAATGTAGCGGCCATATCATTTAACTCTTTTGGCAATTTGTCATCAATAATGATTTCCGATCCAGTTCTTTTTGCTGCATCTAAGATACCAAGTCTCACGTCTTGTGAGAATGCATCTTGTTCAAATGCTTGTGCAATTCTAACTGGCTTTCCACCATTTTTTTCAACAGCAAGATCGATTGCTACTTCAAGGTATTGGTTAGCTGGTGATAACACCGCGAACAAATATTTGTATCCTTTTGTAAATAAAGATCTTGATGCACCATTAGCTTCAACCATAGGAATTTTATATTTCTCGGTTACCGGTGCAATGGCTTTTGTTAAACCTGAGCTGTACGGCCCAAGCATGTAATGAACGCCATCTTGTTTGATTAATCTTTCAGCTAACTGTGCAGCTCTTTTAGGATTTGACTCATCGTCATAATAGATGATTTCAAATTTATAAGATTTTCCACCAACATTTACGCCACCCATTTTGTTAATTCTATCAACGGCCATGTTATAACCGTTTTGAGTGTGTACTCCATTAGAAGAATATTTTCCTGTCAGAGATATCGCAGAACCTAAAACAATATATTCACCTTCAACTTTTGCAAAAGAAGAAGAGATAGATGCTATTGTTAAAGTTATAGCTGAAATAAATATAGTAAATAGTTTTACTAGTTTATTCATTAGTTCCCCTTTGTTAATTAATTAATTAATTTCAAATATTAAAACAAGAAATGCGGACGAAGACAACCTTAAGAATTAATTAATAATTTTGAGAAGCCGCGACATATAATGCGATAATTATTAATACACACGCAGAGATTGTATTTAAAACTTTTGGATTATCTTTAAGCCATATAGATACTCTATTTGCTGCAAAAGCATAAATCATTAAAGTTAAAAAATCTAAGGATATATATGTAATTATTAATATAAAAAATTGAAGAATGTAATTAGAGGCAAAATCAATAAACGAGGTAAAGATTGTTCCAAAGAATATAATTGATTTTGGGCTTAGGCCTGCAACGAGAAAACCGTCTCTGTAAAAAGAAAAAACTGACTTAAAATTTTTATTTCTTGAATTAATTATTTTAATCCTCGAAGTGTAGATGTCATAAGCTAAATAGATAATATATAAAATTCCGGCCCATTTTAATGCTTGAAGAATGTTTGGATTATCGCTTAAAAAAGTCCCTATAAAAAATACTACCAGAATACCCTGGCATAAATTTGCAGATATATCTCCAAATGCTGTCCATATGGACTTTTTAATTCCATAATTTAAAGTATGAGAAACGATTACAACGCGAGGTGGACCTGGTGTAATGAACAAAAATAAAATTATTTGTAAAAAAATTAAGAAATCTGTTGGAAACATAATAAAAGCGATTATATAGAAGCTGATGAAAAAAAGAAGTTTAATTCCTCAAACAAAAGTAAAAAATCCAGAACCAAAAGAAAAAGATGATAATTGGGTTGTCTGGGCTGCTTGGGCTGATCGTATTACGTTTGAAGAAATAAGAGAGAAAACTGGAAAAACAGAATCAGATGTAATTAAGTTAATGAGAAAGACCTTAAGGCCGAGTTCTTTTAGGCTTTGGAGAAAAAGAGTTCATAACACTAGTATTAAACATAGAAAAAAATTTAAACTTGGGCGAAAAAAACTCAGGGAAAAAATTAAAATTACTGATATATATTAATTATGAAAAAAGTCACAATGTATACTGGAGATCCTTGCTCATTTTGTGAAGCCGCAAAAGCCTTATTGAAAACAAAAAATGTTGAAATTGAAGAATTAAATATTTGGAAAGATCCAGCTAAAGCAAAAGAAATGTTACAGAGAACAAATGGAGTAAGATCAATTCCTCAAATATTTATTGGCGATCATTACATTGGAGGAAACGATAAACTCCAAGAGGCCAATAGAACTGGTGAATTAGATAAAATTTTAAATTCGTAATGCGAAGAAGTTTTTTAAAGATCTTAGGATTATCATTTATTTCATCCTTACTATTACCCTATAACTTTATTAAAGCCGCTACTAAAAATATTCTTAATAAAAACTTAACTGATGAACAAAAAAATATAATGTTCAATGAAGGAACCGAAAGACCTTATTCTAGTGAATTAAATAAAGAGAATAGAAAAGGTTTTTACCATTGTGCCAATTGTGGAGCAAAACTTTTTGCTTCTACTTCAAAATTTGACAGTGGCACAGGCTGGCCTTCTTTTTCAGAGGCGTTACCTGGAGCTTTTAAAACTAAAGTGGATCGTAAATTTGGAATGATTAGAACAGAATATCATTGTGCAAAATGTGGTGTGCACCATGGTCATGTATTTAATGATGGGCCTAGTACTACAGGAAAAAGATTTTGTAACAATGGTCTTTGCTTAATTTTTAAACCTTCAAATTAATATCTTTAAAAGATGGCATTGAATCACCTGCTCCTAATTTTGTAGTAGAAAGTCCAGCGATTTTGTTGGCTATTTCTAAACATTCTTTTATTTTTTTTCCTTTTAATAATGCAAATGAAAATCCTCCATTAAATGCGTCTCCTGCGCCCGTAGTATCAATGGCTTTATCCGAACTTGCTTTCATGTAAATTTCTTCCTTACCATCTGAATAAAATAATCCTTTTTCGCCTAAAGTAATTATTACTTTTTTAACTCCCATCTCTATTAGTTTTCTTGCACTAACTTTTGCATCACTTTCATCATTGATTTTAACTCCAGTATAAAACTCTGCTTCAGTTTCATTGGGAGTAAAGTAATCGACTAGTTTAAAAAAATCACTGCTTAACTCACATGCTGGAGCAGGATTTAATATATTTATTAAGCCATATTCTTTTGCTGCTTTTAAGCAATGCAAAGTAACTTCTATTGGAATTTCTAATTGCGTTAAAAATATTTTCGACTGTTTAAATAAATTGGTGTCAATTTCCTTCGCGGTTAAGCTTGAGGGGGCGCCTCTAACAACGGTAATAGCATTTTTTCCAGTATTTCTATCAACATGAATACCAGCAACTCCTGTTTTGTGTTTTTTAGAAATAATAATATTTGAAATATCTATATTATCTTTTTTAAGTTTATTTATTGCTAGTTTTCCATAATCATCATCACCTAACTTAGAAATAAAGTTTACTTTTCCACCAAGCCTCGAGATAGCTATAGCTTGATTACATCCCTTTCCTCCTGGTCCTATATTGTAACTATCACCAAGTATTGTTTCTCCGGTGCTTGGTAGTTTATTCCCTGAAAAACTTATATCTGCAACAAATATACCAAGAACAGTTATATCGCTCATTAACCTAGACTAGTTAGGAAAGGAAACGTTGTCAAAATATAATAACTAATTACTTGAATTTGATTAGTGGCGATTAAAATTCCTGTTATTAATAATATAGCCCCACCTGTTTTAGTTATTCTATTATAGTATTTTCCAAAACCTTTTTTAGAAATTAAGAAGCTATTCATATAATAACCAGATAAAATAAAAGGAATAGCCAATCCTAAAGAGTAAAATGAAAGCAAAATAATTCCTTTGCTTATTGATGCTTCTGTAGCAGATAAAGCCAAAATAGAACCAAGAACGGGACCAATGCATGGCGTCCAGCCAAACGCAAAAGCTGCTCCAACAACTAAAGGAAATATATAATTATCCTTGTACCCTTTTGTGTCTATTCTCTTTTCCTGATTTAAAAATTGAAAATTTAAAATTCCCAACATTTGTAAAGAGAATAAAATAATTATAATTCCCGCTACAATTCTTAGTTCATTAGATAAAAATAATAAAATATTTCCAACTGCTGACGCTGTTACACCTAGAGCTATAAAAACTAAAGAAAACCCTAAAGAAAATAAAATTGTTTTATATAGAACAATAGTTTTGTCTTTTTCTATCTCACTTAAGTTTTTACCAGTTATGTAAGAGATATAACCAGGTATAATAGGCAACACGCATGGGGTTAGAAAACTTATAAATCCTGCACCAAAAGCAAAAGCTAGCTTAATAATCATACTATCTTTATATTTGCCTTTGATACCTCTCGCAATTACAATATTGGCTCATGATAATTAAATACATTGGTTTTTTGTTTACTCTATTATGGTCATATACTTTTATTAAATCTCAAAGTATTTTCAAAAAGGGGTCCGGAATTTTAATAACTATATTTGTGTCTAATATTTCATGGTTTACTTTTTTAGCAGCTTGTTTTTATGGATTTAAGAACTTCTCAATATATCAAGTAATTTTAGGTGTAGTGTTTACTGTTGTTTTGGTACATTTAGCTTTCGCAAGGTTAAGCGAGTATATTAATTCAAAGATTGCTGATAAAAATAAATTAATTAGAATTAAAACAATCGTTGAATATTTAATTATTTTTTTAATAGTTTATTATATTTTTGTTTAAAAGGTTGTAATTTTAGATAAAACATTAAAATTTTTATCGGTAACAATTATCTCTCCAGAACTCGGTACAGCATCAGTTACAGCGGTTATTATAACGTAATGAGTAATTAATATTAAATTGCCTCCATTTCCATCCCATTTTTGAACTAATTCTTTTAACTCTCTTAGTTGCTTTTTTGCATTTTTATCATGAGGAGATTGAAAAGTTGAATTTAACGCAGAAAATTCTCGATAATTTTTAAAAGCATATTTAGCTGTATCTTTGCATCTACACCACTGGCTAGTTAGAACTTGATCAATTTTTATATTTTTTTTTTTAAATAATTTTCCAATCCTTTTTGACTGCTCAATACCTTTTTTATTAAGATTTCTTTGTGTTTTACATTCTTTGATTTTAAATCCCTTAGGGTCACCACTTCCTGGAGCTAATGCATGTCGAATAAAAATAATTTTGTTTCCCTCTTGAGCAGGTTTCCATTCAGACTGAGATGCTAAAGAGCTATTTGTAAATAAAAAAATTGAGATTAAAAAAACTATATGGGGAACAATGATTCTTATCATGGTGGATGAAAGGATAGTTTTACAAATTTATGTTGCCTTGGTCTAGTGGACATGGCAAAAAAACATTAAACTTTTGGCAGGTTGAAATCAAAACACTTATAAGATGAGTGAATAACTTCTCAACTTTAGGTTTGCCCTTCTAAAACGCGTTTTTATTGAATAGTTTAGTGAAAAATAAACGAAAATTCATTATTCCAAAATATTTTATAACCTTTTTTGATTAAAAATTTATAAACTTTGTTTCTCTTTAAATAATCAAGGCTTTTATTGTACATTTCTTCATGATTGTGAATTTCTATACAAATTAATTTAGGTTTATATTTGATAAAATCTAATGACTTTAAAACATTAAGTTCGCTACCTTCTACATCAATATTTAGAAAGTCTATTTTCTTTTTTTTAAATCTTGACGCTTTAATAATCATATTTAATGAATTAGATTTTATAGCCTTTGATTCAAAACCGTTTCTAAAATGAATTTTAGCCAATTTTTTACTACTTGTATTAAGCATATTTATTTTTCTTCTGAAATATATTTTTAATCTTTTTTTTTGATCAGACACAGCAATGTTTATATTATGATCGTTTTTTCTTGCTTTATTAAATAAGTCTACAGAAAGACTGTTTACATCAGCATTAATACCGTTCCATCCCTTTTTAAATAATAAATAAGTATTATTTCCTTCAAGAGGATGATAGCAACCAACGTCAACATAAAATCCTTTTTTTTTATTTTTAAAAAAATTTTCTACGATCAAATCTTCACCAAAAGTAGAGTAGCTTTTTCTAGGAAAAAATATTTTTGGTCTATAATATAAATAGTACAAATACTTAAGCATATCTCTCATTATTTTTTTGGTTTAAAAATTAAACAGGCACCATTATTACAATACCTTTTTCCAGTGGGTTTAGGTCCATCATTAAAAATATGACCGTGGTGGCCGCTGCACTTTTTACAATGATATTCTGTTCTAGGGTATCCAATAAGTGTATCGGTTTTTTCCTCAAAAACATCAGGAAGGCTTTTAAAAAAAGAAGGCCAGCCTGAACCGCTCTCATATTTTGCGTTTGACTCAAATAATTTAGTACCGCATCCTATACAATGATAAGATCCTTCTCTTTTCTCACTATTTAAAGGACTTGAACCTGGAGGCTCTGTACCTTCTTGTTTTAATATATAGTTTTGTTCTGGAGTTAAATTTTTATCCCAGTTTTTATTACTCATCTTTAACTTTTTCATCCACTCCGTAAGGTCTAAAGTTTCCTTTGTTGCCAGTTTTAACTGCTTTAGCTGGAACTCCTACCATTGTAGTGTCTTCCGGGACATCATTAACAACAACTGCGTTAGCAGCTACACGTGAACCGTTTCCAACTTTAACAGGTCCAATTACTTGTGCTCCTGAACCTATTACTACATCATTTCCTATTGTTGGATGTCTTTTTTCATGTCTCTGTCGTTCACTATCTATACTCGGTGAGATTCCTCCAAGAGTAACTGCATGATAAATAGTTACGTCATTACCTACTTCGGATGTTTCACCAATTACAACTCCCATGCCATGGTCAATAAAAAGATTTTTTCCTATTTTTGCTGCTGGATGAATTTCTATTCCTGTAAAGAATCTAGAAGTTTGAGATATAATTCTAGCTAGAAGTTGAAACCCAGCTAAATGAAAAAAATGAGCTACCTTGTGAAGAAAAACTGCTTTCACCCCTGGATAAGTCAAAATCACACTTAAAGCTGATTTGGCCGCAGGGTCCCTTTTTTTTATAGAATCAATGAAATCGTTCATAATAATGTGTATATATATAATCACCTTCTCAGAAATTACAAATCAGATTATCTTGACGTATCATTCTCTTATATTTAGAAATTAAAGATATTCTATGAAATCTAAAACAAAAGTAGTGGTAGTTGGCGGTGGTGTAGTTGGTGTAAGCGTGCTTTATCACTTAGCTAAAAAAGGCTGGTCTGACGTAGTATTAATAGAAAGAAAAGAATTAACTTCAGGGTCCACTTGGCACGCAGCTGGATTATTGCCTTTATTTAATATGAGTTACTCTGTTGGACAACTTCACAGGTATGCTGTTCAACTTTATAAATCTTTAGAAAAAGAAACTGGAAAGAATGTAGGATTTAGCGTTGTATCAAATATTCGTTTAGCTCAAACTCAAGATCGTATGGATGAATACCATCAGTATGCTGGTGTTGCAAAAACTATTGGGGTAGACGTTAAATTCTTAAGACCAGAACAAGTAAAAGAAATCTGGCCTTTATGTAACACAGAGGGATTGGTTGGTGCTATTCAGCATCCAGAAGATGGATATATTCAACCTGCTGATTTAACTCAGGCTATGGCTACAGGAGCAAGAAATCACGGAGCTGAAATTTATAGAGATACAACAGTAACAGGAATTAAACAAACTAAAGATGGTTGGGTGGTTAATACTGATAAAGGAGATATAGAGTGTGAGCATGTTGTATCTTGTAGTGGAAACTTTGCAAGACAAACTGGTCGTATGGTTGGTTTAGATGTTCCAGTAATTCCTGTAGAACATCAATATATTGTTACTGAACCTCACCCTGAAATTCAAAAAAGAAAGCAAGAAGGCAAGCCAGAAATGGGGGTCCTTAGAGATAGTGATAACTCTTGGTACATGAGAGAAGAAGCTGGAGGATTGTTACTTGGGCCATATGAAAAAGGAGCTCCTTGTTGTTATGTTGACGGTCCTTCGAAAGATAGTGAGTATGAATTATTTCAAGAAGATCTCGATAGATTGGCTCCACATATCGAAGGAGCAATCAAAAGAGTTCCAGCTTTTGGAGAAGTTGGAGTTAAAAAAGTTTACAATGGAGCTATAGCATATACTCCTGATGGAAATCCAATTGTAGGACCAGCTTGGGGTTTAAAAAACTTTTGGATTAACGAAGGTCATAGTTTTGGAATTACTGCTGCAGGTGGCGCAGGTTGGCAATTGGCAGAATGGATTATTGATGGTGAACCAACGATAGATATGCTCGGGGTAGAACCAAGAAGATATGGTTCTTACGCAACCAAATCTTATTTAAAAGCTAAAAATGAAGAAGCTTATGCAAATGTTTTTACAGTACATTACCCAGATGAAGAAAGAGAAGCAGGAAGACCTTTAAGGCAGGCTCCTTGCTATGATCGATTAAAAAAATTAGGAGCAGTGTTTGGTGCGAAATTTGGATGGGAAAGAGCTAACTTTTTTGCAAAAGAGGGAGAGAAACAAGAAGACGATTGGTCTTTTAGAAGATCTAAATGGTTTAAAAATGTTGAGAGTGAATGTAAAAACGTAAAAGAAAATGTAGGACTATTAGACATGACTGCATTTGGAAAATGCAGAATTAAAGGTCCAGGAGCCGAAGAATTTCTAGATAAACTTGTTGCTAATAAACTTCCTAAAAATATTGGAAGAATTAATCTTTGTCATGCTTTAAATACTAAAGGTGGTGTTCACTCTGAATTTACTATCATGCGAGAAGCTGAGGATAGTTTTTACTTAGTTTCTGCAGGAGCATACCAAAGACTTGATCATGATTGGATTCATAAATGGATGCCAAAAGACGGGACTGTTCAATATGAAAATTTAACTAATGGTATGGGAGTTTTGGTTGTCTCTGGACCTAAAGCAAGACAACTCATGCAAAAAGTTTCTAGATCAGATTTTTCTAACGAGAGATTTAAATGGTTAAGTGCTCAAAATATTAATATAGGCTTAGCTCCTTGTAGCGCGATGAGAGTAAATTTTGTAGGAGAATTGGGCTGGGAACTTCATCATCCGATTGAATATCAAAATCATATTTTTGATCAATTAATGGAAGCTGGAAAAGAATTTGGATTAAAACCTTATGGTATTAGAGCCATGAATAGTTTGAGAGTAGAAAAATCTTATAAATTAGTAGGGACTGAATTATCAATTGAATATTCACCTTACGAGTCAGGTCTAGATAGATTTGTTCACCCAAATAAAGGAGATTTTATAGGACGTGCGGCATTAGATAAATGGAGAGCGAAAGGCTTTTCAAATAAATTAGTTACAATGGAAATTCATGGAGTTACTGATGCTGATGTCTTGGGAAATAATCCTATATATGACAACGGCTCTGTTGTTGGTAGAGCGACAAGCGGTGACTTTGGATTTAGATTAAATAAATCAATTGCTTTAGGTATGGTTAAACCAGAGCTAGCTAAAGTTGGTCAAAAATTAAAAATAGATATTCTTGGCAAAATGCATGAGGCTTCTATAGTAGAAGAGTCTCCTTATGACTCTGAAAATAAATTATTGAGAGCTTAAATGAAAATCCTAGTAGCTGTTAAAAGAGTTATTGATTACAATGTTCAAATTAGAGTTAAAGAAGATGGTTCTGGCGTTCATACTGATAATGTTAAAATGTCAACTAATCCTCCGGATGATAATGCTGTAGAAGAATCAGTTAAACTTAAAGAGTCTGGAAAAGTTAAGGAGATAGTTGCTATTTCAATTGGAGAAGATAAAGCTCAAGAAAGTATAAGAAAAGCTTTAGCTGTAGGAGCAGATAAAGGAATTCACGTTAAGTCAGATAGTTATGTTGAGCCTTTGGGTATTGCAAAAATTTTAAAAAAAATAGTAGATAAAGAGAAACCTGACATGGTGTTTTTAGGCAAACAAGCCATTGATGATGACTGTAACCAGACGGGTCAAATGCTAGCAGCGATGCTTAACTGGCCACAAGCAACATTCTCTTCTAAAGTAAATTTAAAAGACAAGTCTATTGAAATTGTAAGGGAAATTGATGAAGGTTTAGAGACAATTGAAGTAAATTTACCGGCAGTAGTCTCTTGTGATTTAAGATTAAACAAACCAAGATTTGCTTCACTCCCAAATATTATGAAAGCAAAAAAGAAACCAATGGAGCAATTAATTGCTAAAGATATGGGAGTAGACCTAGCAAATAGAATTGAACAGATAAAAGTAGAAGAACCTCCAAAAAGAAAAGCGGGTATTAAAGTAGCAAGTGTTGCTGAACTAGTTAGTAAACTTAAAAATGAGGCAAAAGTAATATAATGTCAGTTTTGTTAATTGCAGAGCATGATAATTCAAAATTAAAACCGTTTACATTAAATGCAATTACTGCTGCTTCTAAAATAAATTCTGATGTGCATGTATTAATTGCGGGAGCTAGTTGTGAAAGTGTTTCTAAGGAAGTAGCAAATATTCCTTTAGTTAAAAAGGTTTTGGTGTGTGACTCTCCTAATTACCAAAATTATCTTCCAGAAAATCTTACCCCTTTAGTAGTTAAAAATTCAGAAAAATATGACCATATCGTAGCATCGGCTAACACTTTTGGAAAAAACTTTATGCCAAGAGTTGCGGCTTGTTTAGATATATCCCAAGTCAGTGATATAATAAAAGTAAATGGTCCAGATACTTTTGTAAGACCAATTTATGCAGGAAATGCTTTTGCTACTGTTAAAAGCAATGACAAAAAAAGATGTGTAACAATAAGACCAACTTCTTTTGATGCTGCAGAAAAATCTGGCGGTTCAGCAGTCATTGAAAAAATCGAAGCAGTAGATGCGCCTAATTCCTCTAAATTTATTAAAAGAGAGGAAACAAAATCAGAAAGACCACAACTTGGAACAGCAAGAATAGTTGTATCTGGAGGAAGAGGATTAGAAAGTGGAGACAACTTTAAATTAATAAATGATATAGCTGATAAGCTTAATGCAGCAGTTGGGGCGTCAAGAGCAGCAGTTGATGCTGGTTATATAAGTAACGACCACCAAGTTGGTCAAACTGGAAAAGTAGTTGTACCTGATTTATATATAGCAGTTGGAATTTCTGGAGCAATTCAACACTTAGCTGGAATGAAAGAGAGTAAAATAATTGTCGCAATCAACAAAGATGGTGAAGCTCCAATCTTTAGTGTTGCAGATTATGGTTTAGAAGCAGATTTATTTACTGCTCTTCCAGAGTTTTTAGCTGAGCTAAACAAACTGAATACTATCCAAAAATAATTAGTTTGATATAGTCTTTTCATGACAAGAGAAGCGATGGAATATGATGTGGTTATCGTTGGTGCAGGACCAGCAGGGTTAACCACTGCGATCAAACTTAAACAACTCGACCCAAATTTAAACGTTTGTATACTTGAAAAGGGCTCTGAAGTCGGAGCTCATATTTTAAGTGGAAATGTATTTGAAACTAAGGCTCTTGATGAGTTAATACCTAATTGGAAAAATGAAGGAGCACCTATAAAAACAAAAGTTTCAAAGGAAAAATTCTTATTTTTAGGAAAAAACTCATCTCTAAGCTGGCCTACATGGCTTTTGCCGTCTGTACAAAAAAATCATAAAAATTATATCATTAGTCTTGCTAATCTTTGTCGTTGGTTAGCTGAACAAGCTGAAAAATTGGGTGTAGAAATTTTTCCGGGTTTCCCAGCAAGTGAAGTTCTTTTAAATGATGATGGTTCAGTAAAAGGTGTAGCTACTTTGGAAATGGGTTTAGATAAAGAAGGAAATAAAAAAGATACTTACCAAGAAGGAATGGAATTGCATGCAAAAGTGACAGTATTTTCAGAGGGTTGCAGAGGTCATTTAGGCAAACAATTAATTAAAAAATTTAACTTGGATGAAGGAAAAAATCCTCAGCAATACGGTATTGGTCTTAAAGAAATTTGGGAAGTTAGTGAACAACAACATCAAGAAGGTTTAGTTATGCATACAGCAGGCTGGCCATTAGATAGCAAAACTTACGGCGGTAGTTTTATTTATCACGCTGAAAATAGACAAATATATTTAGGCTATGTAATTGGTTTAGATTATCAAAATCCTTATTTATCTCCTTTTGATGAATTTCAAAGATTTAAAACACATCCGTCAATTAGAAAAATGTTTGAAGGCGGTAAAAGAATTTCTTTTGGTGCAAGAGCTTTGATTGAGGGTGGAATACAAAGTTTGCCTAAAATGTATATGCCAGGGGCTTTGTTAATTGGTTGTGATGCGGGAACTTTAAATATGCCAAAAATAAAAGGTTCACACACTGCGATGAAAAGTGGAATAATTGCAGCAGAATCTATAATTGAAAACATTAAAAATAAAGCTGACCTTTCAGTTTATGAAAAAAAATTTAAAGAAAGCTGGGCTTATAAAGAATTGTATGCCGCAAGGAATGTTAAGCCTAGTTTTAGTTGGGGCTTAATTCTAGGAATAATTTTTACAGGTATTGATCAAATTTTATTTAGAGGAAAGCTTCCTTTCACGTTAAAACATAAACATGCTGATCATGAAGCTCTAAGACCAGCTAACCAAATGCCTAAGATTGAATATCCAAAACCTGATGGCAAGCTTACTTTTGATAAAACTAGTTCGGTTTATTTGACTGGAACTAATCACACTGAAAATCAGCCTGTTCATCTTAGGTTAAAAGATCCTAATCTACCCATCAATTACACTTTAAAACAGTATGATGAACCCGCACAAAGATATTGTCCAGTAGGGGTCTATGAAATACAAAAAGAAAAATTCGTTATAAACTCTCAAAATTGTATACATTGCAAAACTTGTGACATAAAAGAACCTTCCCAAAATATCACTTGGGTAGCTCCAGAAGGCGGAGGTGGTCCCAAGTATGGCAATATGTAAAATTTTATTGCTTTTATCTTAGAGAAGGCATATTGGCTTCCCAATATGTTTAAAATTATAAAAAATTCTTGGGCACTTTTTACAGGATTTGGAATAATAATTATTTCTCATGGCTTTCAAGGAAATCTACTTGGAATAAGATCTGTTATAGAAAACTTTAATTTTATTGCTACTGGCACAATGATGTCAGGATATTTTATAGGTTTTTTTGTTGGAGCTAATGTAATTCCTAAACTTGTCACTAAAGTCGGCCATATAAGAGTTTTTGCTGCATTCGCTTCAATGGCATCTTTAAGTTCATTGGTTCATGTTGTTTTTGTTGATCCAATAGTTTGGGTATTCGCAAGATTCTTAACCGGATTTAGTATGATTGGTATTTTTGTAATAGTAGAAAGTTGGTTGAATGATCGTGCTAATAATAAAACAAGAGGCAAAGTTTTATCTTTGTATATGCTCATAACCTATATCGGTATGGCGATGGGAAATCTTTTATTAAATATAAGTTCACCCAAAAATTATGAGCCTTTTATTTTAATTTCTTTATTGTTTTCAATAGCTTTAATACCAATTCTTTTAACAAAACGGAAACCACCTAAATTTAAAAAAACGACTTCTATTAATATAAAAGAACTTTTTAAAATTTCTCCATTTGGTTCCGTCTCTATGATTTGCACGGGATTTATTTTTGCTCCAATTTTTACTCTTCTATCTGTCTATGCTGTAACTATGAAATTATCTATTTTTGAAACTTCACTATTATTAGTTGGAGTGATGCTGGCTGGTGCTTTATTTCAGTGGCCAATAGGTTCTATATCGGACAAATATGATCGTAGAATAATTATAATTTTATCTTCAATAGCAGCTTGTTTTTTCTCAATTATGGCCATATTTGTTTCAGGTGCTGGAGCTTCATTACCAAATCTTTTTATAGAGACGACTGTAAGTTTTAACTACTTCTCAACTGTAATGGACAAAACAAAATTATTTATATTTATAATATTACTAGCTGGAGTTACGCTTCCTTTATTTTCTTTAAATTTAGCTCTAATTAATGATCAAATACCAAAAGAGAAGTTCGTAGCAGCTGGAGGAGGTTTGAATATTATTTTTGGACTTGGGGCAATGGCAGGACCTATTGTTTGTTCTTTGTTTATGAAATTATTAGGTCCTAATGGTTTTTTTGTCCATCTTTTATTATTTTTAATTTCAATAGTTATTTTTGGAATTTATAGATTGAATAAAAGACAATACGAAGAAAATCCAGATTCAACATTCACTCCTCTTCCAACAAATATTACTCCTTTGGGAATTGAACTTGACCCAGATACTGGGGTCGACTTATCTAATACAGATAATGAAAAGAAATTAAATAATTAACTTAAAGATTAATTAAATCTACTAATCTATCTTTAAAATAACCCTCGAAGGAACGATTACAAGTTATTAAATATTTATCGTTTAAATTATAAATAGAACAGTCTATTCTTGCTATTAATGTTTGAGCCATTGTAAACAGAGGAAATTTTTTAGTTCGAAAATCAAAATTCGTAAGTTTGTTTAGAAATTCATTTTTATTTTCACCATATATTTCAAAATAAATTTGCCCATAAGAATAATCAGATGCAAGTATCTCATCATCTAAATTAATTTTAGAGATAAATTGTAAAACTTTGTTATAATCTTGACCGTCTAAATACAGCAAGCTCCATTGATCAAAAGAATTTTTAGCAAATATATGTTTGTCATTAGTAGCTACTTGGAGGTTTTTTGCAGGTGGTAGCATAGATATTTCTTTATTAATTATCTCATTAAACTTATCTTTTCCATCTCCTCTTATTAAAACTTGCTGATAACTTTTTTGAACTATATCTAGACCATTTACTGACAATATTTTTGTCATGAAACTAACCTCTCATTTTCTGGGTCAATAAAAACAGGATTAACGATTTCTATAGGAATATTTTTAGTTCCTGTTGGTGTTGAAACAAATAATTTTTTACCCAATAATTTGTTGCCACCTTTAATCATAGCCATAGAAATACAATGATTTAGGTTTGGGCTATGATAACTTGAAGAAACGTGCCCCAGATATGCAACAGGAGTTTTAATTTCTCTAGGTAAGTTTTCACATTCTACTATATGTTGGCCTTCTTCGATAAATTGAGACTTGTCTATTGGAATAATTCCGACTAATTGTTTTCTATCTTCTCTAATAGTATCTCTTCGTTTTAAAGATCTTTTTCCAATAAAGTCTTTTTTCTTTTTACCTATCATCCAATTAAAATTAATATCTATTGGTGTAACTGTACCATCGGTCTCTTGTCCGATAACAACGTAACCTTTTTCTGCTCTTAATAAATGCATCGTTTCTGTTCCATAAGGGACCAATTCAAATTCTTTTCCATGTTTAAATATAAGTTCCCAAAGTTCCAGAGCGTGATTAGGAGAAATATATATTTCATAACCTAGCTCACCTGTAAAACTTGCCCTCATTACTCTAGCTTGAGTGTTTTTATAATTAAATGTTTTAAAAGACATAAAAGGAAAATGCTCATTAGCAAAATTGACTTCGGAAAATACTTTGCTAATTATGTCTCTTGATTTAGGGCCGCTTATATTAAAAGTAGTAAATTGTTCTGTTATAGAATTTAAATAAACTTTAAGATGGGGCCATTCAGTTTGTAGAAATTCTTCCATATGTGCTAATACTTTTGGTGCACCACTTGAAGTAGTGGTAGCTATAAAATGTTTATCATTGATTTTGCACACTATTCCGTCGTCCATAATCATGCCGTCCTCTCCTAACATTAAAGCGTATCTAGATGTCATTGGTTTCATTTTTGTAAATGCATTTGTGTACATGAGATTCATAAATTCTAAAGCATCTTTGCCTTTTATCTCAATTTTTCCAAGTGTACTTCCGTCTAAAATTCCAGCAGTTTGTCTTGTTTGTTTGGACTCTCTTTGAACGGCTTGGTGCATCGTTTCTGTTGGGAACTTTTTAAAATACCAAGGTCTTTTCCATTGCCCTACATCTTCAAAAATTGCTTTGTTTTTAATATGCCAATTATGAATTGGAGTTTTTCTCTCTGGATCATAGTATTCATAGGTGCTTCTGCCAGCTATCGCACCAAAACTTAAGGGAGCATATGGCGGTCTGTATGTCGTTGTTCCAACTTCTGCAATTTTTTTATTTAAGATTTTAGATACGATACCTAAAGCATTTATGCTGCTTATTTTTCCTTGGTCCGTTCCCATGCTATTAGTCGTATATCTTTTTAAATGTTCAATTCGGTCATAGCCTTCGTTAATTGCTTGTTTTAAATCCTTTATCGTAACATCATTATGTAAATCGATAAAAGATTTTGTCCATCTAGATTTGTTTTTACTTTTAGTCTCCCATAATTCTTTGATTGAAAAGTTTGCTGTTACATTTGTTTCTATCTTAACGTCAAATTTATTAACATTTAGAAAAGATAATTTTTTTTCAATTTCCTCACAAAGTGAATTAAAATTATAATTTCCGCTTACAGAACCTAAAGTTACTGTATTTTGAAAAGCGGTATGCGGCTTAAATGAAATAATTTTTTCATCCCATTTCACTAACCCTTTAGACTGGGTAAATAAGTGTATGTCAGGGTTTAATCCTCCCGAAGGACATAACATAAAAGTGTTGATTGAAGATATAGAGTCACCTTGTCGAATATAAACCTTTTCTACTTTTTTATTACCTTCGCACCCTTCAACTTCTGCCTCTGGGTAAAATGGAATATTATTTTCTTTTAAATAACTTTGAATCTCATTTTCTATGTCTTTCTTTTTTCTAGAGTCTATGTATGCACTAGGTTTACAGTTTAAATTAATTAATGATTTAACCAAACTAAAGGTTGATGAATTGTTAGTAAATATTGCTGGTTTCTCATCTGGTACCACTCCATATCTATGAATATATTTTTCAAAAGATGATGCTAACATTACTCCTGGTAAATCATTATTTCTAAAAGAAATAAATCTCTCTATATGTCCATTTGCTAAAATTGTATTCGTTGTTCTAATTTTATGTAATACGAGTTCTGATTTATCTAAATCAATTTTTTCTCCTACAAATTTATCTTCTAAGGCTATTAAATGATTAGTAAAATTATAAGTTGTTACAAGGCTGTTTTTTAAGATCTTAATATTTTTAGATTTGAGAATTAGTTGTTCGGTTTCTTCAATCCAGTCGTTAGTTTTTTTCCCATCTATACTATTTATCTTATTAGAGTTTTTTAAGATACCTCCTAAAAAGCAATCTTGTTCAACAAGAAGAACCTCATAATCGGTTCCAATTAAT
>QCAW01000008.1 GCA_003281795.1 Pelagibacteraceae bacterium AG-345-F21 | reverse complement strand
CATCCGCCCCAGCATCAATTTGATTTTCTATATGGACGCATAAAAAATCTATTAATTTATTTAAAACTATATTTACTTTTTTATTTATATTATTAAATTTATCTAAGTCTATTTGCGTTTTATTTTTTTTAATATTGAACATATAAACTAATAAAGTCCAAGGAGCTCCGACAAAACCTATGAGAGATTTATTTTTATCTAAATTTTTCTTTGTTATTTCGATAGCTTTATAAATAGGATTTAGTGTATGATTAAAGTTGTCTTTGGTTTTATCTAAAAATTTTTCAATATTAAAATCACTAAGCTCGGGGCCTTTGTTTTTTATAAATTTTACATCCTGTCCTAAAGCATATGGTGTCATTAAGATGTCCGAAAAGATAATTGCAGAGTCCATTTCAAATCTTTTGATAGGCTGTAAAGTTATTTCAGAACTTAATTGACTATTAAGGCAAAGTTTTATGAAATTTGTATTTTGAGATCTTATTTTTCTAAATTCTGGCAAGTAGCGACCTGCTTGTCTCATAAACCAGATAGATTTACAAGAAACTTTATTAATAAGAACTTTTTTAAGATTACTCATATAAATAAATTTTTTTTAGAAGTATTGTTTTACCTATAGGGTCTGTGAAAAGCTTATATAACTTTTTATACATATTTTATACATGTTTTAGATAATAACTTTTTTAAAAAATACTTAATTTACTGACTTTATTAATCTTATAAACATTAGTAAAACAACATTATTAACATCGAATAAAATGTTTAAATAATGTTAACTATTGTCAGCTCTTTTTTAAAAAAAGTAAAAATAATGTAAAAACATAACTTGTTAAGAAATTATTAACAAATATATGAACGGAAAATACAATGTATATCTTGTTTCAGACTCCACAGGGGAAACCCTTGATAGAATTTTTTTATCTTTAAAATCTCAATTTTCTAGCTTTGAGTATATAAAGAAAGAGTTTGCTTTTATAAGAACCCAACAACAAATTGATAAAATTATAAATGAGTGCAAGAAAAAGGAAAATGTAATAATATTATACACTATTGTTGAAACAAAATTGGCCAAATACATTACTCAGTTAAGTGACAAAAATAATGTTCCTTGTTTCGGGGTGTTGGGTAACTTGATATTAAGTTTCTCAAAATTACTTAATCAAAAAGCAATTCACAAACCTAGCGCTCAACATGTTTTAGATGATGATTATTATAAAAGAATTGAAGCAATACAGTTTACAATGTCCCATGACGATGGAAAAAAAATTAATGATATAAAAAACTCCGACATAGTACTTTTAGGAGTAAGCAGAACTAGCAAAACACCAACTTCAATTTATCTGGCCAATCGAGGCTTTAAAACAGCAAACATTCCATTGGTTATGGATCAAAAAATTCCAGAAATTTTAAAATCCTCAGAAAATAAAATATGTGTTATTGGATTAGTAGCAGACCCAGATAGGCTAGCAGATATAAGAAGAAATCGAATAGCAATAATGAATGATAACAATATTAAAGAATATACAGATCTGAATTTTATAAATGAAGAATTACAAAATTCAAAAAAGTTATTTAAAAAATATAATTGGCCTACAATTGATGTGACCAGGAAATCAGTTGAAGAGACGGCTGCCTCAATTTTAAAGATTTATGAGATAAAAAAAATTAAATGAAAATTATTTTAGCTTCAGCCAGTGGAGTAAGAAAACAAATACTCGATAAACACAATATCGAGTCTGAAGTAATCGTTTCAAACGTTGATGAGGAGGAGGTAAAAATAGCCCTTTTGTCTGAAGGAGCTAACCCATTAATTATTTCTAAGAATTTAGCAGAACTTAAATCTATTAAAGTAAGCAACAAAAATCCTGATAGACTGGTCTTAGGAGCAGATAGCGTAATTTCTTTAGATGATAATTTAATAAATAAACCAAAGTCTAGAGAAGAAGCGCTCGATATATTAAAAAGGTTAAATGGTTTAAAACATTATTTAATTAGTTCTGTTTGTATTTCAAAAAATGGGGCTATGATTTGGAATCAATCAGATAAATCTGAATTAAAAATGAAAAAATTTTCTGAAATGGAGTTAAAGCAATATTTAAGCAAAGTCAAAACTGAAACACTGCTGTCTTATGGGGTTTATCAAGTTGAAGCAGATGGTCTAGGGTTATTTGAATACATAAAGGGAGATGTAGACTCAATTATGGGTTTGCCTATGAAACAAATTATCAACTATATTAATATGCTCGGGAAATGAAAAAATTATACGCAATAATAGGTTCACCAATAACACATTCGCTTTCGCCATTATTACATAATCATTGGTTTGAAAAATATAATGTAAATGCAAACTATTCACTGTTAAATATAGATGAAAACGATTTAAATAAAACCTTAGAAAAAATTAGACATAAAGAATTGAGCGGTCTTAATGTTACTCTGCCATATAAGCAAAAAGTTATTCCTTTTATTGACAAACTAGTTAATGATGCTCAATTAACAAATTCAGTTAATACTATTTTTTTAGACGAATCCAACTCTTTAGTAGGCGAAAACACCGATGTGTTTGGATTACAGGCAGCTTATTTAAAAGAAATAATAAATGCGGAAAATAAAAAAGCTCTTGTAATAGGCGCAGGAGGAGTGTCCCCTTCTGTAATTTTTTCTCTACAAAAATCAAAAGTTAGGAATATTTCTATAGTGAATAGAACTCACGAAAAGTCACTTTTTTTAAAAAATAAATTTAAATATTTAAACGTTCTGAGTTGGAAAAATTTAGAGAAAGAAATTAGTAAGTTTGATATTATAATTAACGCTACAAGCTTGGGCTTAAAGAACGGGAAAGATTTTGAATTTAATTTTGAAGATATTAAACCGGATTTAATTTTTATTGATACTATTTATAATCCTTTAGAAACAAAGACATTGAAATTTTTAAAAGAAAAAAAGATTAAAACTTTTAATGGATTGGAAATGTTTATTTATCAAGGCCAAAAATCTTTTTATTTATGGAATAAAATAAATCCAGAAATAGATGATGAATTAATTAATAAAATCAAATCAAAGTTATGACAATAAAATTTGGTTTAACAGGATCACTTGCCTCTGGAAAAACTACTGCTGGAAAAATCATATCAAAAAATAAAGGTCCTATTTTTAGTGCGGATTTAGTGGTTAAAAAGCTATACAGAAAATATGGCTTTAAAAAAATGATTTCAGATAGATTTAACATCAAGTCCAAAGCAAATTTTAAAAAAGAACTTACCAAAAAAATATTACAAGGAAAAACTAATCTTTTAAGATTAGAAAAAATCATTCACCCTTTAGTTCGTAAAGAAATGTTTAAATTTATTAAAAAAAATAAAAACCGTAAGTTTTTATTTTTAGAGATTCCTTTACTGATAGAGAGCAAACTCACCAAATATTTTGATAGAATTATATTTGTTAAGTCGAATAAAAAAATAAGGATGAAAAGATATTTGGCAAAAGGTGGAACAAGTAAGCTTTTCAAGCTATTAGACGCTAAACAGCTTAAAGATATAAAAAAAATTAAATATTGTGACTACGTCATTGTTAATAATAATTCTTTGACCATTTTAAAGAAAAAACTATATAATATAATTAAAAATTATGAGTGAAATTTTTTTAGATACCGAAACAACTGGTCTTTCTTTTAAAGAGGGCCATAAGATTGTAGAAATAGCTTGCATAGAAACCGAAGATCTTATTCCGACAAATAAAATTTTTCATAAATTAATCAACCCTTTAAGAGATGTTCCTGAAGAGGCTTTCAAAGTCCATGGGTATAATGAAGAATTTTTAAGCACCAAAGAAACTTTTGAGCAAATCTCAGATGAATTTATAGATTTTATTAAAAATAAAAAAATTATAATTCATAATGCAAGTTTTGATTTAGGTTTTTTAAATGGAGAGTTATCAAAAATTAATAAAACAACAATGAAAAATTCAGAAGTTGTTGATTCATTAGAAGTTGCAAGGAATAAATTCCCTGGTACATCAAATTCTCTAGATGCTTTGTGTAAAAGATTTAATATTGATCTTACTCGAAGAAGCAAACATAACGCGTTGTTAGATTGTGAATTATTGAGAGAAGTTTATATTAATTTATTAGGAGCAAAAGAACCAAAATTTAATCTTTCTTCTACCTCCCCTAATTTAAATGGCTCTAATTTGATAAATGGTAAAGAAACTTATAATAAGAAAATTCTAACTATTTCGGACGTAGAGTCGGAAAATCATAAATCCTTTTTAAAAAGTGAAATAAAAAAAAACTTTTATTGAACTTTTTTTAATTCGTACAATTTCTCAAAATCAACATTTTCACTTATTTTAACATCTTTGAAGCCTGAGCTTTCAAATATGAAAACAAATATTTTTCTAAGTTCTGGATAAATTAAAGACGGAACTTTTATTAATATTATTTCTTCTATTTCTTTTTTGTTTTTTAACTTTTCTGACAATTCAATTATAGTTGCAAAAACAATCGTTGTGTTTATTTTTTCAAAGCTTTCTGATGTTGGTTGAAGATTTAAAGTTGTTTTGACTTCAATTATTTTTTCTTTTATTTGATCTCCTTTAATGTCAATATTTATTTTATAATTGGATATATTTTTTGACAATAAAAAAAATGTTTTTGGATTTGGTATGTTAAAATTTAAATCTTTGATATATTTTCCTATTATTTTAAAGCTCATCTTTTTTATCTTCAATTATTTCACCATCTAAAATATTTTTGTTTGATTTGTTTTCATTTATTTTATTTTTTTTGATAAATGTTTTTATTAAAAACTTTCTTGAAATAGGTATTAAGAGCAAGAAGCCCAATGTATCAGTAAAAAAACCAGGAATAATTAGAAGGAATGCAGCCACAGCAATCGAAGCACCTGAAATTATTTCGTATATGGGCGCTTGATTTTGATAAAGATTTAAAGCGCCATCCCGTAAAGTTTTAATTCCTTGTTGTTTAGCAAAATATAAACCAATAATTGCTGTTAAAAATATGAGAGATATTGTACTTAATGCCCCAATTACTCCTCCAATTTTTATTAGCAAGAAAATTTCTATAGCTGGTATGCCGATAAATAGTAAAAAAAATGAGTTCATTTGTCTGATACAAAATTATATTATTAATGTATATTTATCAAACAATGAGTAATAATTTTGGCTATATAGATATTATTTTGTTAGGAATGATCGCAGGTTTTATAATTCTGCGGCTAAGAAATATTTTGGGTAGAAAAACTGGTCATGAAACGAAGCTTTATACAGATTTTGAAGATAGAAAATTTAATATCCCAAAAAATAATATTAAAGCTTCAAAACCAAATCATAATGTTCTTGAAGGAAATGAGAAAAAAGAGTTTCTCAAAGGAGCAGAGATAGCTTATGAAACTATTCTTACTTCATTTGCAAATGGTGATGCTAAAAAATTAAAAAATTTACTTACACCAGTTATGGCAACCAATTTTAATGAAGCTATTGACTCAAGGAATAAAGAAAAAATCACATCTGAATTTACGTTTATAGGAGTTAAAGAGTCTAGTGTTCAAAAGTATGAAAAAATTAAAGATGATTTGTTTGCTTCAGTTAAGTTTGTGTCCGAAGTTATTTCAGTGAAAAAAGATAAAGATGATAAAATTATCGAAGGTAACCCAAATAAAATTAAACAAGTGACTGATCATTGGAAATTTACAAGAAACTTATCTAACACAAGTCCTAATTGGTATTTATCTGAAATCGTTACTAAGTGATCGATAAAAAAAAGATTTCTGAAAAAGACGAAGAGATTTGGGATGAATACGTAAAAAATCCTACAGGAATTTTTGATAAAGATCAAAGTTTACAAGTTAATAATTTTAAAAAAGTTAGGTTTAAATTTGACTTGCATGGTTATACATTAATTTCTGCTAATAAAAAAGTTAAAGAAATAATCGAGTCTTGTGTTGAAAATAATTACCAAGAACTCCTACTAATAACTGGAAAAGGCATTCATTCTAATAATAAAGACATATATTCATCCAAAGATTTTGGAAAAATAAAATATTCTGTTCAAGAGTTTATTAATTCAGATCCAGATCTTTCTAGGTATATTAAATCAATTTCTACAGCTGAAAAAAAGGATGGTGGCGAAGGTGCAATTATTATTAAATTAAAACGTTTATAAAATAAATTTAGAAAGATCAGTATCTTTTACTAAAGTACCTAGATTATCGTTAACATATTTTTTGTCAACGGTCACAGTTTCACCAGCCCTATCTGTTGCGTTAAAACTAATATCGTCTAAAACTTTTTCAATTATTGTGTGCAATCTCCTTGCGCCAATGTTCTCAACAGAGGAATTTACTTCAGCTGATATCTGTGCAAGTTTGTTTATTCCGTCATCAGTAAATATCAAGTTGACGTTTTCTGTTTTTAACAACTCTTTATATTGTTTGATTAAACTGTTGTCTGGTTCTTTTAAAATTCTTTTAAAATCTTCTTCGTTCAAAGCGTTTAGTTCAACTCTTATCGGCAATCGTCCTTGTAACTCAGGCAATAAGTCCGATGGTTTTGATAGTTGAAAAGCTCCAGACGCAATAAATAAAATATGATCAGTTTTAATAGGGCCATGTTTAGTACTCACACTTGTTCCTTCTATAAGTGGAAGCAAGTCTCTCTGGACACCTTCTCTAGAAACATCTCCTCCAACCCTATCACTCCTCGCTGAAACTTTGTCTATTTCATCTAAAAAGACAATTCCATTTTCCTCAGTTGTTTTTTTTGCTTCTTTAATAATTTTATCCTCTTCGATCATTTTATCAGATTCTTGAGCAACTAAAATTTCATGAGACTCCTTTACTGTCATCTTTTTCTTTTTCCCTTTTTTGTTTCCCATGGATTTTCCAAGAATATCACCAATATTTACCATCCCAACATTTCCCCCTGGCATCCCAGGAATTTCAAAGCTTTGCAATCCAGAAGTATTATCCTGAACTTCAATTTCTATTGCATTATTATCTAAATCGCCGTTTCTAAGTCTTTTTCTAAAGCTTTCTCTTGTAGCAACACTAGCTTTATTGCCAACCAGAGCATCTAATACTTTGTCTTCAGCTTTAAGTTCAGCTTTTGCTTTTACTTCTTTTCTTTTTTTCTCTCTCTCCATAGCAATAGCTATTTCAATTAAGTCTCTGACAATTTGTTCTACATCTCTTCCTACGTAACCTACCTCAGTAAATCTGGTTGCTTCAACTTTTATAAATGGAGCTTCTGCTAACCTAGAGAGTCTTCTTGAGATTTCGGTTTTTCCAACACCGGTTGGACCTATCATTAAAATATTTTTTGGAAGAACCTCATCCCTCATTTCATCTGAAAGAGCTTGTCTTCTCCATCTATTTCGAAGCGCAACTGCCACTGCTTTTTTTGCCTCTTTTTGACCTATTACATATCTATCTAGTTCCGAAACTATTTCTCTTGGTGATAGCGCACTCACTTTATAATTTTCTTTGTTTAAATTTTTAACCAAATTTAAATTTGTAATTTTTTTAGAACTTACCATTTTATACTTTTTCTACAGTTATGTTATTATTTGTAAACACACAAATGTCGGAAGCTACTTTAATAGCTTTTCTAGCAATTTCTTCAGCTTTCAAATCTGTTTCAACTAAAACTTTTGCTGCTGCTAAAGCATAGTTTCCTCCTGAACCAATTCCTATAATTCCATCTTCCGGCTCTAGCACGTCTCCAGTTCCAGAAATTATGAAGCTGTGTGTTTTGTCGGCTACCGCCATCAATGCTTCCAATCTTCTCAAATATTTATCACTTCTCCAATCTTTTGCTAATTCAACGGCAGCTCTTTGCAAATTTCCAGCATGCTTTTCTAGTTTTGCCTCTAATCTTTCAAACAAAGTTAAAGCGTCAGCAGTGGATCCCGCAAAACCAGCTATTACCCCTCGGCTTTGTATTTTTCTTACTTTTTTTGCCTTACTTTTTAGAACGGTGTTTCCTAAACTCACTTGCCCATCACCTGCTACAACAGTTTCACCACTTTTTCTAAGTAACACAATCGTTGTTCCATGCCATTTTTCAGCTGTATTCATCATGTTATATGTGGAGATTAATTTAAGATCTTCAATAGTGAAATCTGATTTATTGATAAAATGCTTAATTATATATATATCAAAGATAAATCAGCGTAGATTATGAAAAGAAAAGCAAAAATTACTAGAAAAACAAAAGAAACCAGTATTTCAGTCGCAGTTAATTTAGATGGAAAAGGAAAATATAAAGTTAAAACAGGTATTGGTTTTTTAGATCACATGCTAGAGCAACTTTCTAAGCATTCCTTGATAGATCTAGAGGTTAAAGCCAAAGGCGATACCCATATTGATTTGCACCACACTACTGAAGACACAGGTATCGCTATCGGTGAAGCAATAAAAAAAGCTGCTGGAAATCGAAAGGGAATTACGAGATATGCTTCAACTATGATCCCAATGGATGAAACTCTTAGCCGTGTTTCAATAGATGTATCAAATAGGCCCTATTTAATTTGGAAAGTAAATTTACCAGTTGAAAAACTTGGAGAAATGGAAACAGAACTATTTAAAGAATGGTTCCAAGCCTTTTCACAGTCAGCTGGTGTTACTTTACACATTGAAAATATTTATGGTGAGAACAGCCATCACAAGATTGAGTCTTGTTATAAAGGGTTAGCTAGATCATTAAAAGATGCTTTAACTATTGATAAAAGAATTAAAAACTCAATACCTTCGACAAAAGGCTCTATTTAAATTTGATGAACGTCACAATCGTTGACTACCAATCGGGCAATATAAGCTCTGTAATTAACTCTTTTACAGAGGTAGCTAAAGGCAAAATCAATCTAGAGGTAACTTCCGATATTAAGAAAATTAAATCCAGTGACAAGGTTGTGTTACCGGGCCAAGGATCTTTTAAGAGCTGTGTAGACTCTTTAAATAAAGTCAACGAGTTAGCTGATACGCTAAAAGAATTTGCGATCATAAACAAGAAACCATTATTAGGAATTTGTGTAGGTTTACAGATGTTTGCTGATGTTGGGTACGAAGAGGCAGAAACTAAAGGCTTAGGATGGATTTCGGGTAAAGTTTCTAAAATTGATAATCAAAATGGAAAATTTAAGCTTCCACACATTGGATGGAATGAAATTGAAATACAAAAGGAAAGTAAAATATTTCAGCATATAAAAAATAAATCTCACATGTATTTCGTGCACAGTTATGAGTTTATCCCTAAAGACAAGTCTGTAATTTCAGCAACAACAAACTACTCATCAAAAATTGTTTGTTCTGTTGAAAAAGAAAACCTATTTGGAACTCAGTTCCACCCTGAAAAAAGTGATAAAACAGGATTAAAATTAATCGATAACTTTTTAAAACTATAATGAAGATATTTCCTGCTATAGACATAAAGGACAAGAGATGTGTGAGATTAATAAAAGGAGATTTTAAAAATAAAACTGAGTATGAAACTTCACCTGTTGATCAAGCGGCTAAATACAAAGATTATGGTTTTAAGAATTTACACATTGTTGATTTAGATGGCGCTTTGACAGGCAAAACAGTTAACTTGGATATTATCAAGGGAATAGTGAGTAAATATGATTTAAAAATTGAGATAGGCGGTGGTGTGAGAAATATTGAAAGTATTAATCAATATATTGAAGCAGGAGCAGAGAAAGTGATTTTAGGTAGTGGCGCAATTAAAAATAAAGAATTTTTAAAAGAAGCATGTGAAAAATTTAAAAATAAAATTGCCTTAGGGCTAGACGCAAAAGATGGAAACCTCTCAGTATCTGGTTGGAAAGAAAATTTAAATGTTAAAACAACAGACTATCTTAAAGAGGTGAATAATTTTGGTGTTAGCAGAATTATTTTTACAGATATAAACAGAGACGGAATGAAAAGTAGCCCCAACTATGAAGAGACAGTCAAAATAGCTGAAATCTCTAATTGCCCAGTTGTTATTTCAGGTGGAGTTTCCTCAATTAAGGATATCAAGAGAGCGAAAAATTTAAATAATGAAAAAATTGAAGGCATTATCGTTGGTAAAGCTATATATGATGGTGATATTAAACTTGATGAGTTAGCAAAGGAGATAGATGCTTAAAAATAGAATTATACCTTGTCTAGATGTTAAAAATGGAAGAGTGGTTAAAGGTATTAATTTTGTCGAGTTAAAAGATGCCGGGGATCCAGTTGAGCAAGCTAAGATTTATAGTGATGGTGGCGCTGATGAGATTTGCTTTTTAGATATAACCGCATCTAATGAAAATAGAAATACAATTATTGATATTGTTAGAAAAACTGCAAAAGAATGTTTTGTTCCTTTAACTGTTGGCGGTGGTGTAAGAACTATTCAAAATATTACTGATTTATTGCTAGCTGGAGCAGATAAAGTTTCAATAAACACAGCAGCAGTAAAAAGTGTTGATTTTGTTAAAGAAGCATCAAAAAAATTTGGGTCTCAATGCATTGTTGTGGCTATTGATGCTAAAAAAATTTCAGGTAATAAATGGGAAGTATTTACTCACGGTGGAAGAAATAAAACTGGTATTGATGCTGGAGAGTTTGCTCAACAAGTAGAAGCAAATGGTGCTGGTGAAATTTTGTTAACCTCAATGGATAAAGATGGTACTAAATCAGGTTATGATGTTGATTTGTTAAAAACAATTACAAAAAGTACCAATATTCCAATTATAGCATCGGGTGGAGTTGGAAATTTAGATCACTTGTATGATGGAATAGTTAAAGGTGGAGCAAGCGCAGTTTTGGCTGCTTCTATTTTTCACTATGGTGAATATCAAATAAAAGACGCTAAAGAATATTTGAATTCTAAAAATGTATCGGTAAGGTTATAAAATGTTTGAAAACCTAGATCAGTTAATCAAAATAATTAGGGAGAAAAAAAATTCCTCTTCTAGTAAATCCTATACGAACAAACTTCTTAATGATAAAAGTTTAATTATTGCAAAAGTTAAGGAAGAAATAGGGGAATTAATCGAGGCAGTAGAAAAAGATTCTAATAAAATTCATGAAGCGGCAGATGTAATTTATCATTTGATGGTTTTTCTTGAGGCTAATAACATCAAGATAGAAGATGTAATGAGTGAACTTAAAAAAAGACAAAAATGAGTTACGATAAAAATAATATATTTGCCAAAATTCTTAGAGGAGAAATCCCTTGTAAGAAAGTATATGAAAATGATTATGTTTTGGCTTTTCATGATATTAATCCTCAAAAGAAAGTACATGTTTTGGTTATTCCTAAAGGCGAGTATGTAGATCTTGATGACTTCAACAACAAAGCTTCAGATAAAGAAATTGTAGAGTTAAATAAAGCATTAACGCATGTAGCAAATTTAATGGGTTCAAAAGAAAGAGGTTATCGAGCTTTAACTAATATTGGTAGTGATGGTGGGCAAGAAGTTCCTCATTTACATTTTCATATTTTTGCAGGTGAACAAATTGGAAAAATGGTGAGCTAATGGTTTCAAGAGTTAAAAGATATTTTTTAGAGATAAAAGATTTTTCAAATACAATTGATTTAAATCTTCCTGAAAATTATAAAATTATTTTAGATAATAAAGATAATTTTTATTTAAATAAATTTTTTTATAAGCAAATAGGCCTAGATCACTTTTGGAGAGATAGATTGCTATGGTCAGATAGTGAATGGGTAAAATATCTTACAAATGAAAATTTAGAGACGCATATTCTCAAAAAAGGTGAAGACCTAGTTGGATATTATGAGCAAGAATATCATCCTGGCTCAAACGAAGTAGAACTTATTAATCTAGGGGTATTGAAAGAGTTTAGAGGTTTAAAACTTGGCTCTACACTTGTAAATCACGCTATTGCCAGTGCGTCTAGAAAAAACCCTAAAAGAATGTGGGTTCACACTTGTAGCTTAGATCATAAGCATGCACTACAAAATTATAAATCGAAAGGTTTTGAAATTTTTAAAGAAGAAGAGATTGATTTTGTAGCTTAATTAATTTTAGGCAATTCAAAGGTGCCTTTCTTAAAAACATCATTTTTAGCAACAATGTTAAGGGAAAAGTTTATATTATTGTTGTATTGATCTCTAATTTGCCAGCCTTTGAGGTCTAAACTTTGTCTATCGAAAAAAATTGTTATCTCATTTTCACTTAGATAGATAAGTTTAATTATTTGATCTGTTAATTCTAATTTTCCTGACCGTACAATTTCTAAAAGTTTATCTTTATATAAAATATTTATAAAAGGTGATTTTGAAATTGGGTAATAATAAGTTTTATTATATCTTTTCTGCGTTATTGCTAACTTTTTATTATTTATAACTAACTCTTTTTGTTTATCATCAAAGTAATTACATTTTAATTTTCCAGGAAACTCTAAAAGGCAACTACCCTTTTCAGATTTTTCATTAATTAATTGATCAAAAGTAAACTCTAAAGAATTTAAATTATTTAATTTTGCAGCAATTAGATCTTTTTCATCAGCCAAAAGATTACATGTTATTAAAAACAATCCAACAAATAAAAATTTTATTAAGTGTTGCTGCTTAAAGAACTTCACGTTTGCCAACATGATTTGCTTTGCTAACAATACCTTTTTCTTCCATCATATCGATAATCCTAGCAGCTCTATTATATCCGATTTGTAATTTTCTTTGCAAGAAGCTGGTAGACGCCTTTCTTTCTGTTTTGATAATTTCAACTGCTTGATTAAACAACTCATCTTCGTCACCATTATTTTCTTGATTTAATGAGTTTTCATTTGTTTCTTGTGTCGTTATGTCCTCTATATAATCAGGTTCTCCTTGAGCTCTTAGTGAATTTGTAATTTTTTCTATCTCCTGTTCGGAAACATATGGTCCATGAATTCTTATAATTCTATTAGCAGATGACATAAACAACATATCTCCTTTTCCTAAAAGCTGTTCAGATCCCTGCTCTCCTAAAATTGTTCTACTGTCTATCTTAGAGCTTACTTGAAAAGATATTCTTGTAGGAAAATTAGCTTTAATTGTTCCAGTAATAACATCCACACTCGGTCTTTGAGTAGCCATTATGATGTGAATACCAGCAGCTCTAGCCATTTGAGACAATTTTTGAATATAATTTTCAATTTCTTTACCTGCGACCAACATTAAGTCTGACATTTCATCTACAACTACTACTATGTAGGGCATTTTAAGTTTATGTTTTGAATTATATCCGTCAATATTTCTTACATTACCTTTGCTCATTAATTTGTATCGGTTATTCATTTCTCTAACTGTCCAAGCTAAGGCAGACGTAGCTTTTTTTGCGTCAGTAATAACCGGAGTAAGCAAATGAGGTATTCCTTCATATGTCGAAAGTTCTAACATTTTAGGATCTATCAAAATAAATTTGCACAAGTTTGGATTTAATTTATAAAGCAAAGAAACAATAATTGTATTTATACAAACCGATTTTCCCGAACCAGTTGTTCCTGCAATTAACAAATGAGGCATAGATGTTAAATCACCTACAATAGGTAACCCCGAGATACTTTTACCTAAAGCTATTGGTAGTTTAATATCCTTCCTTTGAAATTTCTCATTAGAAATTATTTCTCTTAACGAAACACCTTCTCTTGTCTCATTAGGAATTTCTATACCAACAGTATTTTTGCCAGGTATTACGGAAACTCTTGCAGATGTGGAACTAGTGTTTCTGGCTAAATCTTCTGATAAATTCATTATTTTTGAAACCTTTACACCTGGAGCGGGCTCAAATTCATACAAACTTACCACTGGCCCGCTATTGATAGCTTTTATTTTGCCGTCTATTCCAAAGTCTAACAAAATTTTTTCCATGAATTCAGCTCCGGGTCGATTATTATTAATATCTAATAAAGAAGGTCTAGATTTATTTTTTTCTAAATAATCAATTACAGGTAATTTATAGATACTTTTTGGATGAAGAGATTCTTTTGAATCTTTAGGCTTACTTGAGAATAGTAGAGATTGTTGTTGATCTTCAGCAATTAAACTTTCTTCTTTTACTATCAAGTTTTCATCACTCTTTTTTAAAGAAACCACTTCTTTTTTTCTTTTAAATAAAGAAAAAAATAAATTTATAGTTTTTAAAAATATATTTTTAATATTTAAATCTGATGAAAATAAAAAAGAAATTAGAGTTAATAGAAATAATAAAAAAAGCAAATATTCATTACTTATTCCAGGATATAAATTATTTATAAAAGTAAAACATATTTCACCCACAAACCCAGAATTACCATTATCAATAAGCCAAAATGAATTATTGAAAGTTAAATAAATAAAAATTGAGCCTAAAGTTAAATAGGATATAACAAAAAATAGCTTTAATACTAATTTTTTAATTTCTTTATTTATTAGAAGATTGACTCCCCAAAATAAAAAATTTACCAACAATAAAAAAGATGCTAATCCAAAACTTTGAAGGAGAAAATCCGCAGCGCTACTTCCATAAATACCTAGAAAATTTTTTACTTCGATAGTGCTATCTCCGTATATGAAGGACGGATCTTCTGGAGTATAAGTAATAAATGATATAGTTAAGCCAATACTGGTTAAAATAAGTAATAGCCCTATTAATTCAAAGGTTCGCTTTTTTATAAAATTTGTTAAACTATTTAAAAAGTCTGTATTCATAACGAATCGTTTACTTACTTTTTATCATTTTTATGAAACTGTTAAAAATTTTATAACATGAAAAAACAAAGAATTTGCATTATAGGAGATGGACTTTCGGGACTAACCTCTGCTTTAGCTTTAAAAAATCTTCAAAATATTGAGTTAGATCTAATTTTAAATGAAAAAAAAAAAATAGGTGACACAAGAACTACTGCAATATCTGAGAGTAATTTCCAGTTTTTGAAAACCATTATAAAAAATTTTAACTCTAAGTTATTTTGGCCTTCTAAAAATATTGAACTTTTTTTTGAAACTTCTAAAGAGCAAATCAATTTTTTAAATTTCGAAGAAGGAGAAAAAAATTTGATGTATGTTTGTGAAAACAAAAAATTTAAATCTCTTCTTTTAAGAGAAATTAAATTAAAAAAAATAAAAATTTTAAAAAAAAAAGTAAGTAATTTAAATGCTCTGAAGAATTACGATCTTATAATTATGTGTTTAGGAACAAAATCACCTCTATATAATAAAGTAACCAATGGCAGGACTATAGGTAAAGACTACAAAGAATTAGCTTTAACAGGTCAAATTGAAAAAAATTTAAAATTTATGAAAGCAGGCCAGTATTTTCTGAAAGATGGCCCGTTAGCGATCCTTCCTTTCTCCAAAAATAAATTTTCCTTTGTTTGGACAATATCAAAAGATTTATTTCAGTCTAAGTCCAAGAATATTAAAAATTTTATAGAAAAAAAAATTAAAAATATCTTAAAGATAAATGAAAATATCAAAATTAAACATTTAAAATCTTATCCAATAAAATTGAACTTAGAAACAAAGTATTTCAATGATAATGCATTGGTGTTAGGAGATGGCCTGCACAGAGTTCATCCAGTAGCAGGCCAAGGCTTTAATTTAGTTCTGCGTGATATAAAACAATTGAAAGAAATTATTAATTATTATTCAGTGTTAGGAATTCAATTTGATAATTCTCAAATACTTAATGAATTTACTAAGAATAGAAAACCTGAAAATATTTTACTAGGTTTAGGTATAGACGTAACTAGATCTTTTTTTAAAAAAAATAATTATTTAGATCCAGTTAAAAAAATATTCTTAAAAAATTTAAATAGAATACCTTATCTAAAAAAAATTAGCTTAAAAATATCTGATACTGGTTTAAACTTTAATTAGTTTTTGCTGAAATTAGATAATAACCCCATGATAAAAAAGTTTCTTCATTCTTTTCATCAAATTCACCTGATATACCTTGGATTTTCTCTAACATTTTTCCTTTATCTTCCTCTAATATTCTAAAATTATTTTTTACAAAAAGCTCCCTATAATTTTGATGTCTTAAACGATTTTGGAATAAGTATTTATTGTTATATTTTTTCCAATCTTTGCTACTAAACTTTAAATAATTTAGATAAGTAATCTTGTTATCAGTGTGAGCATAATGATCACTATAATCGATGATAGAAGAAATTAATTGTTTCTCTTTTAATATTAAGTTTATTTTTTTTAAAAAATCTTTTAAGTCATCAATAGAAAAATGTTCTAATGTCGTTGTAGAGATGCATAAATCAAACTTTGTATCTGTCTCAATTAATTTATCCATACTGTGAGGTGCAAAATATTCAATGTTATATATATTTTTTAAGTCGTCATAGTTTCTTGCAGAGCCTTTGAATTCCTCATTCATTAAACTAGAAATTTGTTTGCTAGCTTGGTTAAATAATTGAAAATCGAGCATAGGATTTATATCTATGGTTGTTTGTTTCACTTTGTTTTTAAAATTATAAGATAAAAAAATATTTTGTTCTAAAGATTTACCCGCTCCTATTTCTAAAATATTTTTACAATTATATTTTTCTATGGTCTTGCCATGCCTTTTCCAGTGTATACTTAAAACATCAATGTTAACTTTTGATCTTCTAGTGACGTATTTTTGTATTAAGTAAAAAGTATGTTTTAAGTTAAAAAAACCAAAAACTTTGTATAGTAATGCTTTTAATTTCCAGTTAATTTGAAACATGAAAAAATATAAATTAATTAAGATAATTTTGATATGAATATTTATGCCCTATCTTCAGGAAGAGGCCCTTCGGGTATTGCTATTATTAGAATATCAGGTAAAGAAACTTTAAATATTTGCAAAAAGTTAACTAAAATTGAGAATATAAAAACCAATGAAATTAACCTATGTAAATTTTATGATCCAAAAAACAATAATATAATTGATCCTGAGGCTTTATTGTTATGGTTTCCAGGCCCAGGAAGCTACACAGGCGAAGATCTTGCTGAATTGCAAATTCATGGAAGCAATGCAGTTATAAATTCTTTATTAAAAATCCTATCAGAACAAGAAAACTGTAGGTTAGCAGAGCCAGGTGAGTTTACAAAATTGGCATTTTTAAATAACAAAATTGATTTATTGAAAGCAGAAAGTATTGGAGACTTAATTCATTCTGAAACTGAACTTCAAAGACAACAAGCAGTGAAAATAATTCAAGGAAATGCTTCTAATTATTATAATGATCTTAGGGAAAAAATTATTAAATCATTAGCACACATTGAAGCAAAAATTGATTTCGACGAAGATGATTTACCTGAAAAAGTACTTAAAGAAGCTCACAAATCTATTAAAATAATCCATCAAGATATTAAAAAAATTATGGAAGATAGTAAAATTGGAGAGAAAATAAGAGATGGCTTTCGTATTTCAATAACAGGTGAGGTAAATGCAGGAAAATCTTCTTTATTAAATTTGTTATCTAAAAGAGAAGTTGCGATAGTTTCAGATGAAGCTGGAACTACAAGAGATGTTATTGAAACTTATTTAAATTTAGATGGATACCCTGTAATTCTTGCTGATACAGCCGGTATTAGAGACTCAAAAAATGAAGTTGAAAAAAAAGGAATTTCTTTAGCTTTGGGAAAATTTAGGGAATCAGATCTAAATATAGTTGTCATTGATAATTCTTCTGAAAATATAAATAGCGAAATTATAAAAATGATTAATAATGATACTATTGTTCTTTTAAATAAATCAGATGTTAACGATAAACATAATCATAAGTTTGAAGTTGACACAATCTTAGCATCTGTCAAAAAAAACAAAAACATTGATAAATTAATTAATAAGATTAAAGAAAAGCTGAGCAAAAAATTCTTCTCGAATAACAGTGTTCTGATTACTAGAGAAAGACACAGGATTAAACTTAAAGAATGTTTAACGGAAATAGATAAATTTTTTAAAAAAGATCAAAGTAAAGATATTGAATTGGCTGCCGAAGACTTAAGAATGGCTACTAGACACCTTGGAAGTATAGTTGGAAAAGTGGACGTAGAAGAAATACTTGGATCTATATTTAAAGATTTCTGCATAGGTAAATAAAATACTTCTTGTAATCTAAATTTAGACAGTTACATTCTTTTCATGAAGAAATTAATCTATGATGTAGTTGTTATAGGGGGCGGACATGCAGGGTGCGAGGCTGCGGCAGCATCCGCTAGAATGGGCGTAAATACTGCTCTTTTTACACATAAAAAAGAGACAATTGGCGAAATGTCTTGCAATCCAGCCATCGGAGGTCTTGGCAAAGGACATCTTGTAAGAGAAATTGACGCTCTGGACGGTGTGATGGGTGTTGTAGCGGACAAATCTGGAATTCAATTTAGATTATTAAATAGAAGTAGAGGCCCAGCAGTGCAAGGACCCAGAACTCAGTCAGATAGAGCGCTTTATAAGAATTATATGCAAAAAATTTTACTTAACTACAAAAATCTAGAAGTTATAGCAGATCCAGTTGTAAAATTCTTATTTGAAGAGAACAGAGTTATAGGTTTTGTCTGTCAAAGCGGTAAAGAGATAAGAACTAAAGAATTAATTCTTACTACAGGAACTTTTTTAAACGGTTTAATACATATAGGTGAAACACAAATACCAGCAGGTCGATATGATGAAAAACCTTCGACCGGTTTAAGCGAACAATTGAAAAAATTTAAAATGAAAATTGGCAGACTGAAAACAGGAACACCACCGAGATTAGATGGCGACACAATTAATTATGATGAATTAGAAATGCAGCCGGCAGATGATGATCACTATTATTTTTCTTTCTTAACGAATAAAATTAATAATAAACAAATAAAATGTGGCATGACTTATACAAATAATAAAGTTCATAAAATTATAAGTGACAATATTTCTAGAAGCGCGATGTATTCAGGAAACATTAAAGGAGTAGGACCACGTTATTGCCCATCAATAGAAGACAAAATAGTTAAGTTTAAAGATAAAGAAAAGCATCAGATTTTTTTAGAGCCGGAAGGATTAAAGGACAATACTATTTACCCAAATGGTATTTCTACCTCCTTGCCAGAGGATATCCAACTCAAAATCTTATGTAAAATAAAGGGTTTAGAGCAAGTTAAGATGAAAAGGGCAGGTTACGCAATAGAGTACGATTATGTAGATCCTAGAGAACTTAAATCAACGCTGGAAACAAAAAAAATTAAATCTCTATTTCTTGCAGGTCAAATTAACGGAACTACAGGGTATGAAGAAGCCGCTGCTCAGGGTTTGATGGCTGGTATTAACGCGGCATTAAAAGTTAAAAATTTGAGTGAGTTTACATTAGACAGGTCCACTTCTTACATTGGGGTAATGATTGATGATTTAATTACCAAAGGTGTTTCAGAGCCTTATAGAATGTTTACCTCTCGAGCTGAATACAGATTAACATTAAGAGCTGACAATGCTGACCAAAGATTGACACAGTATGGTGTTAAGCTAAATTTAATCAGCGACGAAAGGAAAAAAGTATTTTTAGAAAAGAAAAAATGTATTTCTAGCTTAACTAAATATTTAGAAAATAATTACTTAACACCTAACGAAGCCAAAAAACATAATATAAAAATAACTATGGACGGTGTAAAAAGATCTTGTATTGAAGTAATAAGACAGCGAGATGTAAATGTGGCAAAAATAAGGCAGATATTTAGTGAAATACCCCATTTTACTAGTGCAATTGAAAAACAAGTTGAAATCAACGCTCACTATGCTGGTTATCTTTCAAGACAGGCAAAAGACATCGACTCTTTCAAAAAAGATGAATTAGTAACTATACCTTCTGGCATTAACTACACTTCTCTTAGCGGCCTATCAAACGAAATTAAGTCAAAATTAATTCAGGTACGACCTAAAACCCTTGGTCAGGCTATTCGTATCGATGGGGTTACCCCAGCATCAATAATAATTCTTCTTTCTCATATAAAAAAACTTAGATATAAGAAATCTGCTTGATGCAGGAGAGCGAAGTAATTAAAATCTTAGAAAATGATCTTAATTTTGATCTAATAGCACTAAAAAAGCTAAAGATGTTCTCTAATCTTTTGTTGTTAGCTAATCAAAAGTATAATTTTATATCTAAATTTACTGAGAATGAAATCTGGCATAGGCATATACTTGATTCAGCTCAATTAATTAAATACTTTCCTCGAAATACTCAAAATATTGCCGATTTTGGGTCAGGAGCTGGTTTTCCTGGGATAATAATTTCTATTTACGATACAAAAAACAAGTTTCACGTGAAATTGTATGAGAAATCACCTGTAAAAAGGAAATTTTTGAAAAATATATGTAAAGAATTGAGCGTAAATGCTGAGATAAAAAGCAACGTATATGACAGCCCAATAATTGCTGATTTAATAGTAATAAGAGCTTTTAAAAAATTAGGTGAAATTATTAAAATTTCACGTGAAAATTGTATTAATCCGCACAATTTACTCATATTGAAAGGTAAAAATGCAAAAAAAGAGATAAATGAAGTATCTTTAGGAAAAAAATACAGCTATAAACTACTCAATAGCATAACAAGTAATGATTCGAAAATAATTCTAATTAATGCAAAAAAAAAATAATCACAAAAAAATTATTGCTGTAATAAATCAAAAAGGAGGAGTAGGTAAAACAACAACGGTCATCAATCTGGCTTCATCGCTGTCCATATTGGGTCAAAATATTCTAATTATTGATCTTGATCCTCAAGGTAATGCTACTACGGGATTAGGAAAATCAAACAACGATGAAGAAAAAAATATTTACAACCTGCTCATAAAAAAGATTAATTTAAACGACGTTATCCAACAAACAACGATAAAAAATTTGAATATAATAGGATCTCATGTAAATTTATCTGGTTTAGAGGTAGAAACAGCTAATGACTCGGGTAGAGCATTTACATTAAAAAAATTACTGGATGAAAATAAGAAAAATGTTCTAGGCAAATATGATAACATTTTTATAGATTGCCCACCCTCATTAAGCTTATTAACTATAATGGCATTGGTGGCTTCAGATGAATTATTGGTACCACTACAAACCGAATTCTTCGCTTTAGAGGGAATTACTCAACTAGTAAAAACTATCGACAGAATAAAAGACAATTTAAATCCTGAGTTAAAAGTTAACGGGATTTTACTTACAATGTTCGATAAACGAAATAAGCTATCTACTCAAGTTGATAAAGAAGCAAGAAATTATTTTAAAGAAAAAGTTTTTAAAACTGTAATTCCAAGAAATGTTAGACTATCAGAAGCGCCATCACATGGACTACCATGTGTAATATATGACAAAACTTGTTTGGGTAGCAAATCTTATAATAAATTAGCAGAAGAATTTTTAGAAAAAAATCACAGTGTTGAAAGCGCAGCATGATAAAAAAAAAAGGTTTAGGACGAGGTTTAACAGCATTATTTGGGGATCAAAAAACTGTTGTTGAGCCAAAAAACAAAACTCTTCCGAATAAATTTAAAGCAAATATTGGCGATCTAGTTCCTAATAAATACCAACCACGTATAAATTTTGATGAAAAAAAGCTTTCAGAGTTAGCAAACTCTATTAAAAAAAACGGCATTATTCAACCAATCGCTGTTAGAGAAGACAAAGTAGATCCAGGAAGATTTGAGATAATTGCCGGCGAAAGAAGATGGATAGCTGCTCAAAAAGCAGGCTTGCACGAAGTACCTATAATTATTTTAGATATTAGTGATAACGAAGCATTAGAAATTGCTATTGTAGAAAATATACAACGTGATGACCTAAACGCTATTGAAGAAGCAAAGGGTTATCAAAGACTTTCTGAGGAATTTGGATATGACCATGAAAAAATTGCGCAGTTTATGTCTAAAAGCAGAAGCCACGTTAGTAATACGTTGCGATTACTATCGCTTCCAAAAGATGTGGTAGCTTTAATTGAGGAAGGAAGTCTTACAGCTGGACAAGCTAGACCTTTGATAGGAATTGCTAATGCATCATATATAGCAGAAGAAATTGTTGCAAAAAAACTTAGTGCACGAAGTGTTGAATTAATTGTTAGAAGTAAAAAAGGACCACAAAAAAGTCCTAGGTATAAAATTGATGCCAACATTATTAGCGTGCAAAATAAAATTCAAGAAAATTTGGGATTAAACGTAAATATTTTAAATAAAAAAAATAATTCAGGAAAAATTATAGTAGAATATAAAAATCTAGATCAATTTGATCTTATTTTAAATTTACTTAAGCGGCAGTAGCTGTTGAGCAAAGCTCAACAATCAAGTTCTTAATTATAACTTCCTTATTAATACTGGAGTTAGATTTTAATTGTAATTCTGCATCATAGGTTTTTCTCATAGCTTCTTTTATTTTATAGCTGTTCCATTTTGTTGATTGACTAATTATCATTGGCTTATCTTTCCAAAATATAGGTGGTCTTAAATTTTGAATTATATTTTCAATATTTTTTTTGTCACTCTTTAAAATGTTTATTTTTTCAAGTAACATTATTCTTTGATTTATTAAGCTCAAGTAAAGAACATTATTTTCTAAGCTAAATTGAGTATCTGCCAAAAGCTTATTAGTATTCTCTTTATTTCCATTCAACGCAGCATCTTTTAGTTTATTAAAATCCTCATTAGTTCTAATATTGAGTAAAGAGTCAATTTTGGTTTCGTCTATAATTTTATTCGTAAAAAAAGATTTAATTTTTTCTATTTCATTATTTGTCTTGCTTCTATTAAGCCCTGAAGTCTGAATTAGCCGATTTATTAATTCAGGAGTAACTTTTTGATATTCTCTCAACTTTGTTGAGATAATCTTCCTCATTTGCACTTCATTATCCTCATAACAAGCTACTACACCTAAGTTATTGGATTTTTCAAAGCAATTCCTAAGTTTTGATTTTTTATCAAGAATATCTGAAAAAATAAAAACTTTTTCATTAGAAATCATATTTTCCATTTTTTCAATTTGAGGAAAAATTTTATCAGTAGCTTCATTGATCAAAATAATCTTATTTTCATTAAATAAAGATTTATTATTTATTTCATTAAAAAACAATTCCTCATTTTTTAAAAGATCCTCTTGGTACAATCTTATAATTTCGTAATCTTTTTTATTTTCTTTAATTTGATTTTTAAAATCATTTTTTAAGCCTTGATTTTCTCCGTAGAATAAAAACATTTTTTTATCAAAGGCAGTTTTAATGTTTTGCTCTAATATGTAACTCTTATAAATCATCAATTATATAATAAATTTCTGCTAAAATTTTTTCTGACAAATTTTCTATTAGTTTATCCAATAAATTTTTCTCGTTATTGAGTGTTGTAGAATAGCTATCTACAACAACATAATCACCCCTTACAGAAAGTTTAAATTCATCAATTTTTTCTTTGCCTGCTACTTTGACTTTAATGTTCGTATCTAAAATAATAAGATATTTAGTAATTTCATTTCTTATATTTTTTTCTTTAATTTCTTTCTTTTTATTTGTTTCAATATTTATTTTTAATAGATTTTCACTGTCATTAGGATTATTTACTAAAAGTTTATTTTTTAATTTGTAATTTATTTTTTTGTTACCGTTTAAATCTATTTCTGAAATTATAAAGTTCTGATTTTCACTTTTGTTTAATTTTTTAAACCCACACTGTGAAGTGACTGCAAAAATAACCATAAATAATAATATGAAAAATATCTGTTTCATTAGTTTTTAATTAAATAATTTATTATTTTATTTTTTACAAAGATAGTTTTAATAATTTTTTTGTTTTCTAAATACTTATTTGCTTTAGAAGATTTTGTTATAATTTTATTAAGTTCCACTTCATTTAGGTCCTTAGTTATATTTATAACATCTCTAGTTTTACCATTTATCTGAACAACTAAATTGATTTTTAAATCTTTCAGTAGTTTTTGATTAATTTTTGGCCATTCATTAACGTTTTTACATTTTAAATCCACTAAACATTCATGAGCTAAATGAGGCACAAAAGGTATCATTAATTTCATTATTTTTATGAGATTGTTCTTTAAAACTTCTTTATTAATATTTAAATTTAGGGAGTCGTTGAAAAATTTATAAGATTCATAGAATTGAGCAATAGCAACGTTTAATTGAAAATTATTTATCAATTTATCTATTTTAAAAACAAAAGTCTCTATCCGAATTTCAAATTCTGTTTGCTCTGTAGAAATATTTTTTACATCTTTTTTATTAAGAATTAATTGATTCAAATTCCAAATTTTTTGTAAAAATTTATTAGCTGATGCTACTCCTACATCAGACCATTGAACATCTTTTTCCGGAGGGCTGTCAGATAAAATAAACCACCTTACTGCGTCTGCTCCATATTGTTTTATCATCGTTTCAGGGTCTATTGTGTTTTTTTTAGATTTCGACATTGATTCTGAAGGACCAACTATTACTTTAGATTTATCACTTTTTTTTATTATATTTTTTGAGTCTGTTTTTTCAATTTCTTCCGGTGATAACCACTTGTCATTTTTATCTTTATACGTTTCGTGACAAACCATCCCTTGAGTAAATAAATTTTTAAAAGGTTCAGACAATTTTATTTTTTTGTTACATAGATTTATACTTTTCATGAAAAAACGTGAGTAAAGTAAGTGTAAAATTGCATGTTCTACCCCTCCAATATATTGATCGACAGGCATCCAGTAATTTACATTTTTATCATCAAACGGAGAGGATTTATGATTAGGGGAGCAAAATCTTAAAAAATACCAGGAAGAATCTACAAAAGTATCCAAAGTATCAGTTTCTCGAACAGCCGGTTTTCCGCTGGCTTTATGGATTGTTTTTTTCCACTTAATGTGATTATCAAGTGGATTACCAGATGATTTGAGATCTATATCTATCGGTAACTCAATAGGTAATTCACTTTTTTCGACCGGCACTACGCTACCGTCCTCTAAATAAATCATAGGAATAGGACAACCCCAATAACGTTGACGAGATATACCCCAATCTTTTAAACGAAAAAGAGTTTTTCTTTTTCCTAAATTTTTCTCTTCTATTTCATTAATTATTTTTTCCTTTGCAGCCTCTACATTTAAATTATTTAAAAAATCTGAATTAATTAAGTTTCCTGTTCCCGTGTAAGCTTCAGATAATATTTTGTCTTCATTTCCATCTGAAACAACTTTTAGAATTTCAAGATTATATTTTTTTGCAAAATCAAAATCTCTTTGATCATGAGCAGGACAACCAAATATAGCGCCAGTTCCATAGTCCATTAATACAAAATTAGCTATGTAAACTGGAATCTTCTTATTTTTTATAAAAGGATGTTCAACTAGTAGATTTGTATTAAAGCCTAATTTTTCAGCATTCGCCAAAGCTTCTTCTGTAGTACCCATTTTGTTACATTGCTCTTTAAAAGATTGAAATTCTTTATTATGTAAAAAATCTTTGCTCAGAGGATGATCAACTGATATTGCAATAAAACTGGCACCAAATATAGTATCTGGTCTTGTAGTAAATACCTTGATATTTTCCTTTTTACTTTGAATTTTAAAGTTTAGCTCGCAGCCGTAAGATTTTCCAATCCAGTTTTTTTGCATCAGTTTTACTTTTTCTGGCCAACCTTCAAGTTTGTCTAAATCATTTAAAAGCTGGTTAGAAAATTTTGTGGTATTAAAAAACCATTGAGACAATTTTTTTCTTTCGACCGTTGCATTTGATCTCCAACCTTTACCATTTATCACTTGTTCATTAGCTAAAACTGTTTTTTCAACTGGATCCCAATTTACATAAGTTTCTTTTCTAGAAACTAAACCATGATTATAAAAATCAATGAATAATTCTTGTTGATGTTTGTAGTAAGATTTATCGCATGTTGATATTTCTAAATTCCAATCTATAGAAAGACCAAGCATTTTAAGTTGATTTTTCATGGCTTCTATATTTTTTTTTGTCCACTCAATAGGATTTAAATTATTACTTTTTGCTGCATTTTCAGCTGGCAGACCAAACGCGTCCCAACCCATTGGATGCAAAACGTTATAACCATTTAGGAACTTATATCTGGCGATGACATCACCTATAGTATAGTTTCTCACATGACCCATATGTATTTTTCCTGACGGATAGGGGAACATTTCAAGGCAATAAAATTTTTCACCATCTTTTCTATTTAAATTTGATTTATTAAATTCTTTTTGCCACTTCTTTTCAATTACTTGAAAATTGAATCTTTCCATGCCGAACTATTTTTTTTTCTTTTTTTTCAATAAAGCTGCTTCTCTTAAAATAGTAGAGCGCAATTCTTCTTTAATAATTGTATTCTTTAATAAGCTTGTTTTACAATTAGATTGAGTTGTACATGTTTTTTTATGTACAATTATTTTTAAGCTATCGCTTCTAATTTCATTAGATAAAAATCTGATTGTTATTTTTAAGGACTCGTTATTATTGGAACTTTCTGAATACCAATCTGAAATTATTACTCCACCAGAATAGTCTACAGTTAATAGAGGGAGAAAATCTAAAGTTTCTAAAGAAGCTCTCCACATTGGATTAGAAGTACTAAATTCAAAGTTTGTACCCTTCATTCCATCCATCAAACCACCTAAAGATGCCCCTCTACCTTCTTTTATATTTCTTTTTCTTTTATCTTCTGCTGATAGAGGTCTGTCTCTTTCAAGTTCGCTTTTGTTTTTATTACAAGAAGTGGTAAGTATCAAACTGCTGATAAAAATTAGAATAAAGATATTAGCTATAAAGTTTTTAACGCTTTTTAAATATTTAGAGACATTCATAAATAAAACTTGGAGGTTTAAACACAATTATCAGTTACTTATATTTATTAATAACAGTATTTTAAATGCAATAAAACTCCATGAAAATGTGATATTTATGCAACATAATGATAAAAATAGCCTGAAATCATGAATTTTAGGTGAAAATACCTGCTTAAGGAGTAATTTACAGCCAATTTGTAATTACAAATTATTAATAATAACAAAAGGATAAACAATGAGAAATATATCTAAATTAATCGTTGGTATTCTATTTTCTGCTCTAGTTATGTCACCATCTTTCGCAGGTGAAATGACAGTAACTGGTGGAGCAACAGCAACATTTACAATGAATGGTGATGATGACTCTCAAGGTAGAAACATTGGTATATCTAACGAGTTGGACTTTTCTGCAAGTGGTGAACTAGATAATGGTTACACTTGGAGTTACCAAGTTCAATTAGATACTGCTACAACTTCAAACGATGATACTAAACTAGTTGTCGGAATGGGTGACTTAGGAACAATTGGTATTTTCAATACAGAAGGTGGCTTATCACAAGAACTACACGGTGTAGGAGCTTTAGGAGCTGGTTATGACTATATATCACCATCGGCTTTCTCAGCTGGTATGGACGTGAGTACATACTCAAACATTCAATACCACACACCATCAGGTTTATTACCATTAGACGCACAAGTTAAAGTTGGTTACGTACCAAACATGAGTGCAACGACGCAAATCTCAGCTAAAGAATCAGCTGCAGAAGCATCGCAAGCAACTGGACGATCTATGGAACAAATCGCTCTTACTATGGCACCAATTGACGGATTATCTCTTCAAGCGGACGCTGTAAGAACTAAAGATGAAACTGGAGCAGCTGCTTCGGTAGAACCAGGTGTAGGCGCTAACGTAGGTGCTAAATACACAATGGGTGCAATAACACTAGGCTTTGTAGAAGGTGGTTACCAAGCTGCAGTAGCTTCTGGTGAATTAGCATACTATGAAAATACACACTGGGCTGTTCAATATGATGTAAATGATGCTGTATCAGTATCTTACAACATGGACAAATCTGAGAAAAACCAAAGAGTTGCTGTAGCAGTAGGAGCAACAGTTGGTACAAAAACATTAACTGAAATGGAGCAAGAATCATGGCAGATAGCATACACTACTGGTGGTGCTACTATTGGTATTGCAACAGCTGATGTTACAAACGCAGATTACACATCTGGAAAAGATGAGAGACAAACAGTTGTATCTTTAGGAATTTCTTTCTAAGTAAGAGATTTTTAAAATATTTAAAAAAGCCGGCTAATTATAGCCGGCTTTTTTTTTACAGCAGACAAAATCGCGAAAGATTCTGAATTAATAAGTTTTAGTTTATTTAAATTTGAAAGTGAAATACCACCAAGAGGAACTAAGTTTCTTTTTAAAGATTTACAAATTTGATTAAATCTTAATATTCCTAAATGTCCCTTTTTAAATTTATAGGACGTTTTAAATAAACGCGAATAAAGTATAAAAGAGCACCCTTGTAATATTTTTATTTTTAACTCTTTTAAATTATGTGCTGCTCCAATAACTTTAAAATTTGTGTATTTTAAATGAACTAAGCCAAGATTATTATTATTTGCTGAGATATAAACTCCATCTGCTTTTAATGTGTGAGCTAATTTGATTCTGTTAGAAATAAAAAAGCCTATTTTTTTGCTATTACACATCTTTCTAAATCTTACAATTTCATTTAGATTGTCCTTTAGGTATTTATTTCTATAAATAATATTAAATTTATTGATTTTTTTTATATTACTTAAATCAATATCTTTGATACTTTCTATTATAAGAAAATATTTTTTTTTAAGAATAAACATATGAACATCATAATTGAAAGATTTAAGAAAATAAAATCCAATATCGAAAAAATTAATAATGGTAATAAGGTCAAAATAATAGCAGTAAGCAAAACCTTTTCTATCGAACATATTAGACCTTTGATCGATTATGATCACATTCACTTTGGAGAAAATAAAGTTCAGGAAGCAGAAATAAAGTGGAGAGAAATAAAAAAACAAAAACCTGAAATCAAACTTCATATGATCGGAAAATTACAAAGTAACAAAGTCAAAAAAGCCGTAGAAATATTTGATTACATTCATTCTGTTGATAATCAAAAACTCGCTGATGTTTTATCAAAGAGTCAAAATTCAATTAAAAAATCTTTAAAATATTTTATACAAGTTAATATTGGAAATGAAGAACAAAAGTCTGGAATTCCATATAATGAAGTTGATGCATTTTTTAATTATTGTACTAAGGAAAAAAATTTAAATGTAGTGGGTTTGATGGCTATCCCTCCTAATGATGATAAAGTAGAAAAATACTTTAAAAGCATTTCTGAACTAAATTCTTCTTTAGGTCTGGAAAATTTAAGCATAGGGATGTCAGCAGATTATATTGAAGCAATTAATTATAAAGCAACTCACGTAAGAATCGGAAGTTCTATATTTGGGAAAAGAAATTAATTAATTTTAACATAAGTTTTTTTATTTATAAGTTTTAATATATTTCTCATGTTTTTTTTATTTACAGCAACACACCCTTCTGTGCTGTTATATTTATTTTTGGCCACATGTATGAAAATAGCACTTCCTTTACCTTTTATTGTCGGATTGAAATTAAAATTTAAAACTAAAATAATGTCATAAATATTATTGGTTCTAAAAAGCTTCTCTGCTCCAAAATTGCTGGGAAATTTAATCAATCTATTATAGTTAATTGATTTAGGATCGTTACACCAACCCATTGATCTCTTAATAATTTTCTTTTTAATATTAGTCTTAAGTCGTTTTACCCGATCTTTTCTATATAGAATATATTTTATCTTGAATTTTCCTTTTGGTGTAATTTTATCGCCTTCTTTTTTTTTGACTCCAATTCCCCTTTTACCAACAGCACATTTTACTTTATAGTGACCAATGTATAAATTTTTATTTTTAATTAAAATATGCATAAAATAAATGTTCTATCTTTTGGTTCAAAAAACTTTAACATTTCATTAGAGGAACTTAAAGATTATTTAAATTTTAATCTAATTACAGTTAATACTGATTTTAAAGCACAACATTTTGAAAATTTTGATGTCCTATTTATTCATCATGATCTACTCAAAAATGATTCTTCATATAGTGTATTTTTAAAAAAAATAAAAAAAATAAAAATTTTAGCTTCCCATTTAAAGGAAAATAATTACAGTTTTTTTTCAGAAAAATTGTCTCTGCCAACTTGTGTTAAAGATTTAAATCAAATAATTGAAAATTCAGTCGCTAAACAAAATTTTAATTTTAATTCTTCAATAAAAATAAAAAATTACATTTTAGATAAAAATGAAAAAAAACTTTTAAAAAATGAAAAGTTTATAATATTAACAGAAAAAGAAATTCAACTTTTGGAGTTACTTTTAGGTAATAAAAAATCTATAACTAAAAAAAAAATTTTAGAAGATGTTTGGAAATATTCAGCTGATGCGGATACTCACACTGTAGAAACACATATTTACAGATTAAGAAAAAAAATAAATTCCAAATTTAAAGATGAAGACTTTATTTTGAACAATAAATCAGGATATTCGTTTTGAAAAAAAGGAATAAAATAGCTTTAGATCTTTTTACTAAAAAATATCGAAAACGTGTTATAAAACCTAAAAAAGGAAAAGGTAGTTTTAAAAGAAAAAAATCTAGTTTAAATTATCTTTAAAAAAATCTAATCATAGATTTAGTCTTGCTCCAATTGTTTGAATAATTTTTGAGGACATCTCAGTGCCTTTTTCTAAACTTTCTTTTAATGTTTTGCCATTAATATTTCCATGAAGAAAACCACCAGCAAATAAATCCCCTGCTCCTGTTAAGTCTTTAATCTCAAGATCTTTTTTAGCTGAACATTCAACAATTTCATCTCCATTCACTGCTATTGCTCCTTTTTCTCCACGCGTAATAATTACTAATTTTTTAATTTTTTTTGAAAAATCAACTACTTCTTCAAATTTTTTTGCATCAATTAATGAAATAATTTCTTGTTCATTTGCAAAAGTTATATCTAATTTATTTTTTACTAAATCTAAAAAATGAGGTTTATGTCTTTCTACGCAAAATAAGTCAGACAAAGACATCGCCACTTTATTAGAATTAAGAATAGCTTTTTCAAAAGCTTTTTTTGGTTCACCTTCATCCCAAAGGTAGCCTTCAAGAAATAAAATTTCACTTTTTTTTATAGCATTAATATCTATGTCTTTGTCACTAATTTTTCCAGCAGTTCCTAGAAAAGTGATCATGGTTCTTTCAGAATCAGGAGTTATTAAAATAAGGCAAGTACCGGTAGGTATTACTTCTTTTTTCTTTGAGTAAAAATATTTTACATTCTCTTTTTTTAAGCCTTCTTCGTATTTAGCGCCAAGTTCATCGTCACTAACTTTACCAATGAAACCAACTTCATTTCCTAATTGAGAGAGACCAACTATAGAATTTGCTATAGAACCGCCAGATATAGTGGTTTCAATTTTAAGGCTGGATAGCAATCTTTTAAATTCATTTTCATCAACAAGTTTCATAGTGCTCTTGGTTAATTTATTATTTGTCAAAAAAGTTTCTTCAACTTTACAAATAACATCCACTATAGCGTTTCCGATACCTATAACTTTCATTTTGAGATTATGCTTTTTTTGTCTTAAAAGGTTTTTTCCTATTTGGATAACAGCTTTTACAAATTTTACAAGTTATTCCATAGCAGTCTCTAGCTTTACAATATTCTCTACCATACCAGATTATTTGCAAATGAAGCCTATTCCAGTACTTTTTTGGGAAGATTTCTTTTAAATCATTTTCTGTTTGCACAACATTTTTTCCATTTGTTAAGCCCCATCTTTGAGCAAGTCTATGAATATGCGTGTCCACTGGAAAAGCTGGAAATCCAAATCCTTGAGACATCACAACACTAGCCGTTTTATGACCAACTCCAGGCAATTGTTCTAATTCCTCATAAGTGTTGGGCACTTTACCTTTGTATTTTTCAACTAAAGTTTTTGATAGATAAAATATACTTTTTGCTTTGACCCTAAATATTCCAATTCTTTTTATTAATCGCTCAATTTTTTTTCTTCCAAGTTTTACGAAATGTTTAGGTTTATTGTATTTTGGATAAATATCTTTTGTAACATTATTTACATTTACATCAGTGCATTGGGCAGAAAGCAAAACTGATATTAATAGGGTAAATATATTCTTATAGTTTAAAGGTATTGGAACTTTAGGGTAAGTTTTATTTAAGATCTTTAAAATGATCTTGGATTTTTCCTCATTGTTCACTTAAAATCCAAAAGATCTCTCATGGAGTACAGTCCAGGTTTTTTATTTTTTAACCATTTTGCTGCAGTTAAAGCACCCTCCGAATATAATGCTCTATCGAAAGACTCATGGTTGAGAGTTACTATTTCTTTTCCACTAGAAAATCTTACCTCATGTTCACCGATTACTTCACCTTTCCTCATAGAATTAAAATTAATTTTTTTTGAATATGGAAAAGATCTTTTATTTAAGTATTTTTTTCCAATTAAACTTTGCAATTTTTTATTTTTACCGTCTGCAATTCCTTTTCCTAACATTAATGCAGTGCCAGATGGGTGATCTATCTTGTTTTTATGATGAACTTCATAAATTTTAGTCAAAAAATTATTACCTAGTGATTTTGAAGCAATCTCAGTTAAATACATCAATAAATTTACTCCTAAACTCATATTTCCAGCTTTCAAAATTGGAATCTTTCTAGAATAATTTTTAATAATTTTTTCTTGAGCTTTTGTAAAACCAGTTGTTCCTATTACAACTCTTTTTTTAAGTCTGCTAGCAATTTTAAGAACTTCCAATGTACATTTAGGAATTGTAAAATCAATTATCACGTTTGTTTTTTTAAAAGCATTAGATGTATTTAATTCTGGCTTAATTCCAACTAGCTTTCTGTTAATTATTTTATCTTCTGTTAAAGAAACAATTTTGAAATTTTTATTATTTTTAGCAGATTTAATGAGCTGATTTCCCATTCTACCCATACATCCTGTAATAGTTAAATTGATTTTTTTCATTATTTAATTAAGTAAATAATTACAACAATAATAAGCACAATTACAGCCCAGATTGATAAATTATTCATAAACTGTTTTATCTTACTATTTGTAGATAAAAAACCCGGCAAGACCAATGCCAAAACCGCAATTAAAAAAACTGCAGACATTACTTGATGAGTTTCCATTAAATTATGATTTTTTCCAGAATTTTTTAGCTTTTTCAAAAAAACTTTTTATTGCTGGATCTGGTTTATTAGTCTCAATTTCATTAAATTCTTCCAATATTTCCTTCTGTCTTTTTGATAGAGAGGTTGGCACTTGTGTATCCACTCGAATATAAAGATCTCCAAATAAACTTCTTCTAAGAATTGGCATTCCTTTTCCTCTCAATCTAAATTGTTTACCATGTTGAGTGCCTGAAGGAATTTTTATTTTTGATTTTCCACCATCTATCGATGGAACTTCGACTGTTGTTCCTAAAGCAGCGTCAGAGAAAGATATTGGTAATTCATAAAACAAATTTTCTTCCGATCTTTTAAAAATATTATGATTATCAACAGATATAAACAAATATAAATCACCACTAGTCCCTCCCTTTGTACCTGCTTCTCCCTTACCTGATAATCTTATTCTAGTTCCATCATCAACACCTTTAGGAATCTTAACAGTTACATTTTCACTTCCTTGAGTTTTTCCATTTCCATTACAATTCTTACAAGGACTTCCAATAGTTTCTCCATACCCACTACATTGGGGACAAGTTTGTTGAATTGTAAAAAAACCTTGGTTAGTTCTAACTTTGCCTCTACCAGCACAATAATTACATTTTATAGGTTTTGAACCTTTTGCTGCACCACTTCCAGAACATGAATTACATCTCTTATAAGTTGTGTATTGAACATTCTTTTCTAAACCTTTGTAAGCTTCTTCCAAACTAATATTTACATCATATCTTAAATCATTTCCTCTATTGCTTGATCTTCTTGAAGAACCACCTCCACCAAAATCACCAAAAAAATCTTCAAAAATATCTGAGAATGATGAGGTATCAAAACCCCCAAAACCTTGTCCACCTCCACCTGCTCCCTCGAAAGCCGCATGGCCGAATTGATCATAATTATTTTTTCTTTTTTCATCTGAAAGCACATGATATGCTTCAGATGCCTCCTTAAACTTCTCTTCGGAAGATTTATCACCTTTGGTTTTATCTGGATGGTACTTAAGAGCTAATTTGCGGTAAGCTTTCTTGATTTCATCTTTAGATGCTGATTTGCTTACACCTAAGACATCATAATAATCTCTTTTTGCCACAAGACGTCTCCTTTATAATTGCTTAGGCGCTTTTTTCTTTGTCTTCTTCTTTTTTTTCTTTTACGTCTTCAAAATCTGCATCTACAACATTATCTTTATTATCAGGTTTATTTTTGTTTTTATCCTGCGCTTTTGCTTCAGGTTTTTGCTGACTTTTATAAACTGCTTCCCCTAATTTCATAGAGGCTTGAACTAAGTTCTGAGTTTTTTTCTTAATATCTTCAATATCTGTTCCTTCGAGAGATTTTTTAAGATCTTTTATGCCATCTTCTATAGCTTTTTTTTCTTCTGCAGAAACCTTATCTCCATGGTCTTTCAAACTTTTTTCTGTTGAAAAAACTAAACTATCAGCTTGATTTCTAGCATCGACAGACTCTCTTTTTTTCTTGTCAGCTTCTTTGTTGGCTTCTGCATCTTTTACCATTTTCTGTATTTCTTCGTCTGATAAACCGCCAGAAGCTTGTATTTGAATTTTTTGTTCTTTGCCTGTGCCTTTATCCTTTGCTGAAACGTTTACTATACCGTTAGCATCAATATCAAAAGTAACTTCAATTTGTGGCGTACCCCTTGGAGCAGGCGCTATTCCAACCAATTCAAAATTTCCTAAAATTTTGTTATCTGCTGCCATCTCTCTTTCGCCTTGTAATACTCTTATCGATACCGCTGGCTGATTATCTTCTGCAGTAGAAAATACTTGGCTTTTTTTAGTAGGTATTGTGGTGTTTTTTTCAATTAACTTAGTTGAAACACCGCCTAGTGTTTCGATTCCTAAAGATAATGGAGTAACATCTAACAACAACACATCTTTGACATCTCCTTGTAAAACACCTCCTTGTATAGCAGCACCCATAGCAACTACTTCATCAGGATTAACACTTTTATTTGGTTCTTTGCCAAAAAAATTTTTTACAGTTTCCATAATTTTTGGCATTCTTGTCATACCACCAACTAAAACTACTTCATTTATTTCTGCTGCTGAAAAACCAGAGTCTTTTAAAGCTGTCTTGCATGGCTCTAAAGTTCTATCAACTAGAGTTTGAACCAAAGCCTCTAATTTTGCTCTAGTAAATTTGAGATTTAAATGTTTTGGTCCAGATTTATCAGCTGTTATAAAAGGAAGATTAATTTCTGTTTGCGCAGCAGCAGAAAGCTCAATTTTTGCTTTCTCAGCAGCTTCTTTTAATCTTTGTAAAGCCAATTTGTCTGATTTTAAATCTATTCCGTTATCTTTTTTAAATTCCGCTGCCAAATATTCTACAATTGCGTCATCAAAATCTTCACCACCTAAAAAAGTATCTCCGTTTGTAGACTTAACTTCGAAAACACCATCACCAATTTCTAAAATAGATATATCAAAAGTTCCTCCACCTAAATCATAAACAGCAATTTTTTGTCCACCTTTTTTATCTAAACCATACGCCAGTGAAGCAGCAGTAGGTTCATTGATAATTCTTAAAACTTCCAGACCAGCAATTTTACCTGCATCTTTAGTTGCTTGTCTTTGAGAGTCATTAAAATAGGCTGGAACAGTTATTACAGCTTTTGTTACAGCCTGGCCTAAATATTTTTCAGCAGTTTCTTTCATTTTTTGCAAAACAAAAGCTGAAATTTGAGAAGGTGAATATTTTTTACCTTTACCTTCTACCCAAGCATCACCATTTTCAGATTTAATAATTTTGTATGGAACTTTTGAAATGTCTTTCTGCACAGAGGGACCATCAAATTTTCTGCCTACCAACCTTTTTACTGCAAAAATAGTGTCACCGGCGTTTGTAACTGCTTGTCTTTTTGCAGGTTGTCCAACAAGTTTTTCCTCTTTTTCTAAAAAAGCAACTACAGAAGGCGTAGTTCTTGCCCCTTCTGCATTTTCTAAAACTTTAGCCTGCGAACCATCCATAATAGCTACACATGAATTTGTAGTTCCCAGGTCTATTCCTATTACTTTGCTCATAAATTTTTCCTTTTATTATTACTTGTATATGGGTGTTTTTTCTCTCTCTACAAGGTTATTTGTTCACTTTTTTTTCCTCTTTTTCAGTCATTTTGTCCTCTTTTCTCTTTGCTACACTAACCAACGCTGGCCTTAAAAGTCTTTCTCCCAACATATATCCCGCTTGTATTTCTTGGATTATAGTTCCTGGATTAACTTCTGTGTTTTCAACTTCTGACATTGCCTGATGTAAATTTGGATCAAATTTTTTGCTTTTTGTTTCGATTTTTTTAATTCTATTTTTTTCAAATATTGATATTAAATCTTTTTCTATAATTGTTATATTTTCTATAAATTTATCTAAATCCTTATTATTCTTTAAAACACTATCATTTATAATGGCTTCTTTTGCTCTATGTAAATTATCTAAAATTGCTAAACTTTCTTTTGCAAAATTAAAAGACCCAAATTCAAAAGCATCTTTTATCTCTTTCTCAAATCTACGTCTTTGATTTTCAATCTCAGCTAATGACCTAAGTAATTTATCTTCAGACTCTTTGAGTTTATCTTCTACAGTCTTTACTTTTGAGCTTTCCGGTTTTTGACTTTCAGCTTCATCTTTGTTTTTCTCTGATTTTTTTTGGTTATCTAAATCCATAATACTTGCTATATAGTGCTTAAAATTTAAATTACTAGGTTTGTATGAAAAAAATATTAGTAGGAACACATAATACTGGAAAATTTAAGGAATTAAGCTTTTTGATATCAAGAAAGATTAAAAAAATTTCACCCATATCACTTAATATTAGCAGCCCAAAAGAAACAGGAAAAACCTTCACGGCAAATGCAAAGTTAAAAGCAAAATATTTTTCTAAATTCACAAATTTACCGGTAATTTCTGATGACTCAGGCTTATGCATTAAAGCGTTAAAGGGAAAACCTGGAATTTATTCAGCAAGGTATGCCAAAAAATATGGAAGTTTTAACAAAGCAATGAAGTTTATATTAAAAAAAATGGAAAACAAAAAAAATAGATCAGCTTTTTTTGTATGTAGCTTATCTTTTGTCTCCCATGAAAAAAAAATAGTTACCGTTTCTGGTAAAATAAAAGGGTCTATATCAAAAAAAATAAAAGGAGTTAATGGTTTTGGCTATGACCCTATTTTTGTTCCGAATTCGAAATCAATTACTTTTGGACAAATGTTAAAGAAAAAAAAAATTAGGCTCGACCACAGATACATAGCTTTTAAAAAATTAAAAAAAATAATTAAAACTTTATAAATTTATTATTCTGAGTTTTATATATTGACAGGTCTTGAATTGTTTTTTTATTTTTAAAACTAAAGGTTCCAATTTTTCCTTTTATTTTTCCTTTAAAAGAAAAATCGTTCACCGAATTTATTTTACCTTTCTTTTTCCACGCATAATAAATCAACCCTATGGCGTCATATGCTAAAATAGTAATTTCATTTGGATAATTTTTAAACGTTTTAAAATATTTATCCTTGTATTTTTTAAATTCTTTATAATTTACAGAAGGATAATATAAGTTTTTGACAGTATTCTCGTAAAAAATACTTTCATCGAACCACTGGTTTACCGTTGTAAATAAAACGTCATTTTGATCTACATCTGTAAAAACTAAAGACGTCAATACACTTTTTAAACTATTACCAAAATCTATTATTAAAACTGAGTCAAAATTCACTTTTCCCAAGGTATATTTTTGTTCCAATCTTTCAAGTTGACGTTTAGATTCTTCATCCTCTTTGTCCTCAAACATTTTTTTTCTTAATTCTAAATTTCTTTTTCTTTGAGAATAGTTGGTTAAAATTTCGATTTCTCCAGTCAAAATCTTTGGATCGGGGTCAAATTTAAAAATTTTATAATTTTTAAGATCAAACTTATTAAGTTTTTTTTCAACAAAATCTGCGTATTGGTTTTCAGGTATTAGTATTACAGTTTTATTTTTTTTTCTTTTTTCTATAAATTTCATTAACGAAATTATTTGAGACTCTAAACTCACACCAATACTTATTATATTGTTCTGGAACTCAGGATTAATATTTGACAATGAAATAAAAATAATATCACTAAATTTTTTAACTTCGTCAAAATCTTCATAGTTAATTGGGCCAATAATAATATTTGCTCCTTGAGATTTGATTTCTTTAATAGCATTATTCAATTTTTCTTTATCCCCATAACCAGAGTCTCTTGGAATTATGAAAACGTTTTTATCATCAATTTCTTTTAAAGCTAATTGCAAAGAATACAGAAGAGAGTCACCAAGTTCTTTATACTCACCACTTAATGGGGCTAATAACCCTATTTTAAGAATATTATTATTTTCATTACTTAACAGATTAGAATTAAAAAAAATTAATATATAAGCTATTATTACTGTGATTCTTTTTTTCATAATATGAAATTATTTACTTCTAGTTTATATATTGTTTCCACGCCTATTGGAAATCTTGATGATATTACTCTGAGAGCTATCGAAGTTTTGAAAAAATCTGATGTAATTTTATGCGAGGACACAAGACACTCTTTAAAGTTGTTAAATCATTTAAAAATTAAAAAAAAATTAATCTCTTATCACAAATTCAGTGAAAAAAAAGAACTTGAGAAAGCTATAAAATATTTAAATGAAGGCAAAATTTTGTCTCTTATTTGCGATGCAGGTACCCCAACTCTGTCCGATCCAGGACGTGTAATTATCGAAACATGTATAGAAAAAAATATAAAAATTGTGCCAATACCAGGGGTATCTTCTATTACTGCGTCTATGAGCGTCTCAGGTTTTAAAGACCAATTTCTTTTTTTTGGTTTTTTACCTAAGACAGAGGAAAAGTTGGATAAAACATTATCATCTCTTTGTCACTTAAGTTTTTCCCAGGTATTTTTTGTGCCAGCAATAAAAATAAATTTTTACTTAAAAAAATTTAAGAAATTTTTTTCCGGTAGAAAAATTTTAATTGCTAAAGAATTAACAAAATTACATGAGTTTTTTTATAGAGATGAAATTGATAAAATTATTATGTTTAAAACTCCGATTAAAGGTGAGTTAACTATTGTAATATCGGAAAAAAATATTAAAGATAAAACCTTTGATGAAATGAAAATGATTAATAAAGCAAAATTATATTTAAAGAAATATAGTTTGAAGGATGTAGTTGAATTGTTATTTGAGACTGAAAAAATTAATAAAAAGAAAATTTATCAAATATGTTTAAATATAAAAAAAAATGAAAAAAATTACTAGTTTATTATTAATATGCTTAGTAGTTTCTTGTACATCGGTAGGAAGATTTGGAACAGGTGTTGATATTACGTTTGATCCTAGAACCATAGGGATGCAAATAGATGACACTATAATGCAAAAAAATTTATCAGCTAGACTCGCACTAACCGAAAAAAAATATTTTTTGACAATACAATCAGAAGTAATTGATGGTAGAATATTTTTATCTGGAAAAGTCGATGAGCCTGAAGAAAAAATTAAAATTACTAAAATGGCATGGGAGACAAAAGGCGTTAGATCAGTTAAAAACGCTATAAGCATTAAAGGTCAAAGTAATTTTAAAAGTACCGCTAAAGATATTTTGATTACAAGCCAGTTAAGATCTGCTTTAATATTCAATAAAAAAACTAAATCAAGAAATTATACCTTGGAAACAATAAACAGAAATATTTATATCTTTGGTATCGCTATGGATAAAGAAGAAAAAAAAGAAGTAATGAAAGAAGCTAATAAAATATATGATGTTGAAAAAATAATACCTTCCATATACCTAACTGAAGATTTAAGTCGTAATAAACTTTAGTTTTTATAGTCAATTACATCAGATGAATAGGCAGCAATAGAGGCTAAATTTAAAATATCGGATGTACTTGATCTCAAAGGAGCAACTTCAATAGGAAGTCCTAAACCTATTAAAAGAGGACCAATTAGTTTTGCTCCACCGTAAGTTTTCATAAGTTTTGTTGAGATTGCAGCACTGTGTAACGCAGGCATAATTAATATATTAGCTTTGCCAACAATTTTTGAAAAAGGATAAATTTCTTGATAAATTGGATTTAAAGCCACATCAGGCTGCATTTCTCCGTCGAAATCAAAGTCTACCTTTTCATTTTTTAATAATTCGATGGCATCTCTCACGTGTTTAGTATTTTTAGATACAGGTTTACCAAAAGTTGAATGAGATAAAAATGCAACTTTAGGGTCAAATCCAAATAATTTAGCAACACGAACACAAGATTTAGAAACTTTAACTAATCTTTGAGCAGATGGAAAATCTTGAACATTTGTATCTGCCACTAGGATAGTTTTACCTTTAGCATTAATCATTGTCATACCAAAAATTTCTTCTCCGGGTCTTGAACTCACTACTTTTTTTAATTTTTCTATAGAGGCAGCATAGTGTCTTATGTTACCAGTTACCATTGCGTCAGCATCTTTGCATGCAATCATCGAAGCGCCCCATGCAATACGATCATTTCTTACTAAACGATCTACATCTCTTTCTAACTGACCTTCTCTTTGTAATTTTTTATATAAATGTTTAACATATTTCTCTCTTCTAATCTTATCCGTGGAATTAACTATTTCGATCTTGTGATTTTCATCCAACCCAATTTTTTTTAATTGTTCTTTAATTCTTTTTTCTGTTCCAATTAACACTGGAATGCCTAGCTTATTTTTTCCAAATTCAATTGCTGCTTTAAGCATATTTTCATCTTCACCTTCAGCAAATATAACTTTTTTTGGTCTTTTTCTTACTTTAGCGTTAATACCTTGCATTACTGACATAGAAGGATCCAAACGATTTGATAATTGATCTTTATATATATCTAAATCTTTTATTTTTTTTCTTGCTACTCCACTTTCCATAGCTGCTTTAGCAACCGCAGATGGGATTACACTTATTAATCTAGGATCAAATGTTGAAGGAATAATATAATCTTTTCCATATTTAGGTCTATCTCCGCCGTAAGCTGAAACAACTTCATCAGGAACGTCTTCTCTAGCAAGTAATGCTATAGCTTCAGCAGCAGCAACTTTCATTTTTTCGTTTATTTCTTTTGCTCTTACGTCTAATGCTCCTCTAAAAATATAAGGAAATCCAATCAAATTATTTACTTGATTTGGATAATCTGATCTTCCCGTTGCAATTATGGCATCAGATCTTACTTCACTTATGCTTTCAGGCTTAATTTCTGGATCGGGGTTTGCGCATGCAAATATTATTGGATTATTAGCCATAGACTTTACCATATCTTTTGAAACAACATCTTTAGCCGACAAGCCTAAAAAAACATCAGAGCCCTTCATTGCTTCTGCTAGAGTTCTTAGTTTAGTTTCTCTTGCAAAAGTTGATTTAAACTGATCAATATTTTTTCTACCTTTATAAATTATTCCCTTACTATCACACATAATTATATTTTCATTTTTAACTCCAGAACTTTTAAAAAGATTTGTACATGCTTGAGCTGAAGCGCCTGCTCCGTTAACAACTATTTTAACGTCTTCCATTTTTTTTTGGGAAATATCCAAAGCATTTATTAAAGCGGCTAATGTGATGATAGCAGTCCCATGTTGATCATCATGAAATATAGGAATGTCTAAAACTTCTTTTAATTTTTGTTCAATAATAAAACAATCCGGAGCAGCTATGTCTTCAAGATTAATCCCGCCAAAAGTACCACTTATATTTTTAATTGTTTCAATTATAGAATTTGGGTCATTACTATTAATTTCAATGTCTATCGAGTCTATGTCTGCAAACCTTTTAAATAAAACTGATTTACCTTCCATAACCGGCTTAGATGCTATAGATCCAAGGTTGCCCAGCCCTAGTATTGCTGATCCGTTACTAATAACTGCTACTAAATTACCCTTACTAGTATATTCATATGCCAAATCTGGATTCTTAGCTATTTCTTTCACCGGGGCCGCAACACCTGGAGAATAAGCTAAAGATAAATCTCTTTTAGTTGTTAATGGTTTTGAAGAATGGATCTCAATTTTGCCAGACTTTCCCTCTATATGAAAATCTAATGCTTCTTTATCTGAATAATGATCAATTTTAGATTTTTTTGTCATTTTAATTATGAGTATGTAATATAAATTATATTATTTCACTATTAATTTTATTTTGTGGCTTAATTAAGAAATTATATGAACCTATTATCTTCTACAACTGTTTTTAGCATATTTACTTTGCTAAGTAGAATACTAGGTTACTTAAGAGATATTTTAATAGCAATTTTCTTAGGAGCATCAATATTTGCTGATGCATTTTTTGTCGCTTTTAGATTACCTAATACATTTAGAAGATTATTTGCAGAAGGAACTTTTAATGCTGCTTTTATTCCAAGTTATACAGCTGCAAAAATTAATAGCGCAAAAATGGGAAAGAAATTTGCTGATCAGGTTGCGTCCTTATTAATTTTGATACTTTTGTTTATAGTTATTTTAGCTGAAATATTTACTCCTCAATTAATCTTTTTAATTGCACCTGGTTTTTTAGATTCAAGTGCAAAATTTAATCTAGCAGTAGAATTTACAAGAATTACATTTCCTTTTTTATTTTTTATAAGTCTTTCATCATTTTTTTCAGGAATTTTAAATTCCAATAATAAATTTGCTGCAGCCGCAGCTGCTCCAATTATACTAAATATTATATTAATTATAAGTTTGTTAACTTCTTATTTTTTAGATTTAGATTTTGCAAAACAATTATCCTACGGTGTTACTTTATCTGGAATAATTCAATTAATATTTTTAACTTATTTTACGAAAAGTTATTATAGACTCTCATTCAACTTTAAAAGCAAATTAAGCAACAAAGTAAATTTTTTTTTTAAGAAACTTGTTCCAAGCATCTTATCTTCAGGAGTAACTCAAATAAATATTTTAGTCGGAACTATCATAGCTTCATTTGAGACAGGCGCAGTATCCTATCTTTATTATGCTGATCGTGTTTATCAAATTAATCTTGCTTTAGCAGGAATTGCAGTAGGTACAGTTTCTCTCCCAGTTTTGTCTAAAGCTTTTAAGCAAAAAAATGCCTTAAAAATTTCAAATATCCAAAATAGATCAATAGAATTATCTCTTTTACTTTCTATACCGGCTGGAGCAGGTTTAATTTTAGCTTCAGATCAAATTATAAATGCTTTGTTTGGATATGGTTCTTTTTCTCAAGAAAATGTAAAAATGACTGCTACCGCTTTAAAATATTTTGGTTACGGTGTTCCAGCTTTTGCAATGATAAAAATTTTATCTAATTTCTTTTTTGCAAGAAACAATACCAAGACTCCATTTTATATTTCAGCATTTGTTGTATTTTTAAATACATCTTTAAGTTTGTCTTTTTTTAATAAGGTCGGTTTTGTAATTATTCCTATAGCTACCTCTTTTTCTACATGGATTGGAGTTTTGGTATATATCTACCTATTACAAAAGAAAGATTTTCTATTAATACGAGGATATCTTCCCAAAAATATATTTAAAATTATCTCAAGCACCTTTTTAATGTCTTTTCTTTTAGTATATGCATTAAATCATTTTTCATCATATTTAGACTATTACTATAAATATAAATCTGTTTATCTTTTATTAATTGTTGGTTTTGTTGCAGTTATTTATTTGATATCATGTTATTTAACAGGATTATTAAAAGCAAAAAACTATAAAACAAATTAAATGAAAAATAAAAAGTTGGTTTTTTCTGGAGTTCAACCCACAGGCAATTTACATCTTGGCAATTATCTTGGAGCACTTAAAAATTTTTTAGCTCTTCAAAAAGAGACAGATTGTATTTATTGTGTAGTTGATTTACACGCAATCACAATTTTTCAAAATCCCAAGGAATTAAAAAATAATATTTTAGAGACAACCGCAAGTTTTTTAGCCACGGGTATTGATCCTAACAAGAGTATAATTTTTAATCAATCTTCAGTTTCAGGCCATGCTGAACTAGCATGGATTCTTAATTGTGTTTCTAGAATTGGTTGGTTAAATCGAATGACACAATTTAAAGATAAAGCTGGCAAAGATAAAGAAAAAGCAAGTGTTGGTCTTTATATTTACCCCAATCTTATGGCCGCAGATATTTTACTATACAAGTCAACACATGTTCCTGTGGGTGCTGATCAAAAACAACATCTTGAGCTATCAAGAGATATTGCTCAAAAGTTTAACAATGATTTTAATTGCGCAGGATTCTTTCCTATTCCAGAACCATTAATTCCAAAAAATATTTCAAGAGTAATGAGTTTAAGAGATGGATTAAAAAAAATGAGCAAGTCAGAAGAGTCTGATTATTCAAGAATAAACTTAAAAGATAATGCAGAGGATATAATAAAAAAAATCAAAAAAGCAAAATCAGACTCAGAACCTATACCTGACAATTTAAAAATGTTAGAGCAAAAACCAGAGGCAATGAATTTGTTAAACATTTATTCTGAAATATCTAAAACAAGTTTGGAAAAAGTTTTAAATGAAATGGCTGGAAAGGAATATTCAGACATTAAAAAAAAACTTGCCGATATTTTAGTCAGCGAAATTTGTCCAGTGGGCAAAGAAATAAATAAATTGATGAAGGATGAGACATATTTGCTTCAAATTCTCAAAAAAGGCAGTGAAAAAGCCAACATAAAGGCTGAGGAAAACCTTAAAATTATACGTGAAAAAGTTGGTTTGATATAATATAAAACTTTAATGATACAGACTGAAGCAACACCAAATCCAGAGTCGCTAAAATTTATATCTGAGAATAAAATCTCAGCCTCGGGAACAGTAGAATTTCAAAAAAACGATATTAATAAAACAACCAATCCTTTTATAAGAGAAATTTTAGGCTTCAAAGGTGTAGAGCTTGTTTTGCTTTCTGATAATTTTCTTTCGGTTAAAAAAACAAAAGCAATGTCGTGGAATGAATTAAAACCAATGGTTATTTCTCATTTAAATCATTACTTTGAAAACAATAAGGAACCAATTCTTAAGAAAAAAGAGAAGTTAGAAGATATTAATGAGAACAAAGAAGTAAGTGAGACAATTAAGAAAATTATTGATGTTTTAGATACAAAGATTAGACCGGCAGTGGCTAGAGATGGGGGTGATATAAAATTTAAATCTTTTGAGAAAGGAATTGTAAAAGTAGAACTACAAGGAAGCTGTTCAGGATGTCCGAGCTCCTTAATGACTTTAAAACAAGGTGTTCAAAACCTTCTTAAACATTATGTAAAAGAAGTTAACTCGGTAGAGGCAGATTAAATGAAAAAAAAATTAACCTATAGAGATAAGTTATTAGAACTTGCTAAAATATATAATGTAAAAGAAATTCAAGATTATATAAAAAGTAAAAAAAGTTTAACTTCAGGTCAAATCGAACTAATTTTAAGAAAAAATAAAATAATCATTCCTAAAGATTTTCAAACAAATTTCTATAAGGAAAATGTTACCAAACCTTTATCAAAAGTTTCTAGGCAAATTGAGAATTTAAAAGAAGATAGTATAAAATCAGTAAATAGATTTTCTAGACAGGTAAATTATTTCAAAGAAGACAGCAAAATATCATTTAAGAACTTTATATACAATATTTGGAAACTTGTAGGTAGAGTTGGTTTAGGTTTTTTAGATGTATTACCTAGAGCAGGAAAAGCTATCTCAAATTTTATTTCTAGCTCTTTTGTTGAATTATTTAATGAAATTTATAATCAAAAAATAAATGTAGGAAAGGCAAATAAAGCTATTATTGGCTTTTTTATCATTATAGGCGTTGGAACTATTATTGTTTCAGGTGTAAATGTGTATAAAAATTCTGAAAAATTCTTTGAGAGAAACAAGACTATTAAAACTGAGGATAAAATAAAAAAATTAGATTCTCAGACTCAAAAAAAAGCAAAAAAACCTGAGCCCAAACTCAAACAAGAATTACAAAAAGTAGAACCTAAAAAGAAAGAAGAAAAAGTTGCAGAAGTTATTTTACCAAATTTAAATTTAAAGACAGAAACCGTCCTTAATTTATTCAAAGATGTTGACTATGACTTAAATACTGTAAGATATGAAAAAAAAGTCAAACCAATATATTTTACTCAATTTCCAAGAGATTTAGACGAAATTCAAAGTGTAAAGCTTAAAAAGGAAACGTTTATAAAAATTGTTTTACCTTTAATAGTCGCCGAAAATGAAAAAATTTTAGCAGACAGATCTAAACTAAAAAAGATTACCTCTAGAAGAATTACATCTGACGAAGAAAAACAATGGCTTCGGCAAAAATTCTTAGAATACAAAGTTAAAAAAAGTGATGTAGAGGAGCTGGGGAATAGAATGGATATTATTCCAACTTCAATAGCTTTGGCTCAAGCAGCAAAGGAAAGTGGTTGGGGTACCTCGCGTTTTGCTTTAGAGGGAAATGCTATATTTGGCCAGTGGACTTGGACTGGAAGAGGTATAGCTCCTCTAGATAGAGATAAGACAAAAAATCACAAGATTCTTAAATTTCCAATACTAAGAGCTTCTGTAAAAGCATATAAAAATAATTTAAATACACATAAAAGTTATGTGAAATTCAGAAATAAAAGAAAAGAGTTAAGACAAAAAAACAAAAAGATAAGTGGATTAGAACTAACTAAAACATTGGATAATTATGCTGAAACTGGGAGTGAATACACTAAAATTTTAGCTCAAATAATTAATCAAAATAGACTGATGGACTTTGAATTAGTTACTCTTACTAATTCAGGCAAAAAACGTCAATTAGATCTGTAAAACTATTTTTCAGCTATAACAAATTGAATACCAAGCCATCTCCAAAAACCACTATCGTGTCTCAATGAACAATTAATACGGCCGCGTTCGCCAATAAATTTTTCAACTAATTTAATTTCAATATTTTTTTTGTCTATAAATATTATTTTTGAATTTCTCCAAACATCCCCTTCGTTTGAGAAACAGCTTATTTGACTAATATTTTCATGATCTTCAAGAAACTCTACTTTTACTTTCGGTGGATTATTAGAGGATATTAAATATTTTTCAAATGGTTGAATATTTTTATACTTGAATGGAAGAGTTTTAATTAATGTTCTAAATCTTTTAATCTCTCCATATTTTTCGTTAATTGGAAATCTTGGAAGTTCAAAAAAATCTTTTGTTTCATCAATGACTCCAGAGTGTTGACCAAAAGCAAACTCAAAACCCAATGATTTTATTAGATCTTTAAATTCTAGGCTATATTCACCAAAAGGGTAGGAAAAATAAATTGAATTTATTCCTAATTCTTTTTCAAAAATTTGAATTGAAGTCTTGATATCATTTATAATTACAGATTTTCTTTCATCAACAAGATATTCGTGGGAATGACTATGGTTACCTATTTCAACAAAATCTTCTTTATAAAGTTCTCTAATTTGATCCCAGCTCATATAGTTAAATTTCCCAACCTCTCTTGTGCTGACAAACAATATGAAAGGAATTCTTTTTTTTTTCAAAATTGGCCAAGCATTTTCATAAAATGAAGAAAACGCATCATCAACTGTTAAAAGTATCTTCCTTTCTTTTTTATTAGACGTGAGAGCATTTTTAAAATTTTTAGGATTAATAAAGTTAATACCTTCTTTTTCTATAGTTTCTAAATGCTTTTTAAAATCTTTTATCTTTATATTAGTTGAAGGATATTTATTTTCTTCAAACCTGTGGTACATTAATGATATAATTCCATAATCATTAATATTTTTTAAATGAGACGAAGAATATGATTGATTTTCGTAAAATAAAATAAATATTAACGTAAAAATGATAGATAATTTTTTAATAATAAATTGCACAGGCAAAAGTGATAAAATTGGTTTAAAAATAAATAACGATTTTTTTATTCAAAATTTTCATAATAAAGTTGCAAATAACGATTTGTTAGTATCAACAATATTAAATTTTATCAATAAGCACAAAGTAAAAATGGATAATAGTTTTTCAATTATAGTAAACAACGGTCCAGGCAGTTTTTCAACTATTCGAGTTGCACTTTCAGTAGCAAGAGGAATAGCGATTTCTAAAGGAGTTCAGTTGTTTGGCTTTAAAAATGAAGATCTTCATCAATTTAACCTTGAAAATGTTGAGCTTTTAATTAATAAAAAATTAATAGAAAAAAATTTGATTAAACCATTATATTTAAGTTAAATTAAAATATGAGTTCTATTGAAGAAAAATGTAAAGAAAAAGGCGTGAGACTTACCGACCAGCGAAAAGTAATAGCAAAAGTACTTTCTGAGTCAAAAGAGATCTATGGATCTAAAGATCATCCTGATGTGGATGAACTACACAAGCGAGTTTCAACTATTGACGACAAAATAAGTATAGCAACAGTTTATAGAACAGTTAAACTTTTTGAAGAAGCGGGAATTTTAATAAAACACGATTTTAAAGCTGGAAAAGCTAGATATGAAATAAACGATGATCACAATCATCTTATCGATATAAATAGTGGAGAAATAGTAGAATTTGTAGATAAAGACATTGAAGCACTTCAAATAAAAATTGCCAACAAGTTAGGTTATAAACTTGTTGATCATAAATTAGAGTTATACGGATCAAAAATAAAAAAATAAATTGTCAAAAAAAATATTTATCAAAACACTTGGTTGCCAAATGAATGAATACGATAGTAATCGTATTTTTGATTTAGTCAAAAGTATAAATTATTTTCCAACAAAAAATGTTGAAGAGGCAGACTGTTATGTTTTAAACACTTGCCACATTAGGGAAAAAGCAACAGACAAAGTCTACCATGAAATAGGCAGAGTGAAGAAAAAGTTTAGAGATAAAAAAAAACCAATCACAATTATAGCCGGGTGTGTGGCTCAAGCTGAAGGTGAAATTTTACTCAAAAAAGAAAAATATATTGATGCAGTCATAGGACCCCAATCTTATCATGAAATTAATAATATTTTAATAACTACTGAAGAGGGTAAAAATAAATTAAATTCAACTGAGTTCGAAGTTATAGAAAAATTCGACAAATTAAATTTGATTAAAAACTTTAATAGCAAGATCTCTTCATTTTTAACAATTCAGGAGGGATGTGATAAATTTTGTAAATTTTGCGTTGTTCCATATACTCGAGGACCAGAATATTCTAGACCATTTAATCAAATATTAGAAGAGGCAAACCAACTTGTTGAAAATGGATCAAAGGAGATAACTTTATTAGGTCAAAATGTGAACGCATATTTAAATGAAAATAAAAAACTTGCTGATTTAATATTTGAACTTGACAAAATAAAAAATTTAGAAAGAATTAGATATACAACCTCTCATCCTAACGATGTTACACCATACTTGATTGAAGCTCATCAACAGTGTAAAAAATTAATGCCAGTTCTACATTTGCCGGTACAGAGTGGCTCAGATAAAATTTTAGAGAAAATGAATAGAAATCATACAATTTTACAATATTTAAATATAATTAAAAAATTTAAAGAGAAAAAACCATCGATTAAATTTACTAGTGATTTTATAATTGCTTATCCGGGAGAAACAGAAAAAGAATTTAATGAAACTATCGAATTAATGAAGAAAGTCAAATTTATTAATTCTTATTCATTCATATTTAGCGCAAGACCAGGCACTCCAGCTTCAAAAATGAAAACTGTAAATGAAAAAATTGCTAAAGAACGTTTGTTAATTTTTCAAAACTTATCAAACCAAATTAAAAATAACTATAGAAATTCATTAAGTGGAACTACAGCAAAAGTATTATTTGAAAATAAAATTAAAAATGAGAAAAATAAATATTTTGGTAGGGACGAATATTTTAATTCAGTAGTTGTAAGCTGCAATGAAAATTTAGTTGGTAAAATTGAAAATATCAAAATTAATAAATGCAATCAAAATACTTTATTTGGCGAAAAGATTATTAAATTTAACAAGAAAGAAGTAGCCGCGGCCTGAAAATCATGTCTGAAATTAGTAAATTGGATCAAAACTATATAATCAAAAAAATAGACTCTAATACAATTAATATTCAAATTACTGATAATGAGATGTTAATGTCTATGGTTGGCCAATTTAATCAAAATCTAAAAGATTTAGAAAAATTGACTGAGACTGATATATTTTTTAGGGGAAATTCAATTACTTGCAAAGGTAAAGAGCAGAATTTAAAGGAATTTTTAAATGCTATTAAATTTTTATTAAATAAATATCTTTTGACTAATGTAATAGAAAAAAGCGATATAATGTTATCAGTAAAAAAAGATATGGAACCAAAAAAATCCAATATAAAATCTTTTCAACAATTAATTAAAACGCCTAGAAAATCTGTTATTGCCAGGTCCGAAAAACAATCCGAGTACATAAAAGCTTTGAAAGAAAAAGATATAATTATGTCCATTGGTCCGGCAGGAACTGGAAAAAGTTTTCTAGCCGTATCAGTTGCAGTAACTTTACTTATGGAAAAAAAAGTAGAAAAAGTAATTTTGTCAAGACCAGCAGTAGAGGCGGGAGAGAAACTAGGATTTTTACCAGGAGATATGAAAGAAAAAGTAGATCCTTATTTAAGACCTCTTTATGACGCTTTATATGAATTGTTTGGAGCGGATAAAGTAGACAAAAAAATTGAAAACGGAGAAATAGAAATTGCTCCTTTAGCGTTCATGAGAGGCAGAACTCTGAAAAACAGTTTTGCAATTCTAGATGAGGCACAAAATGCTACAGAAACTCAGATAAAAATGTTTTTAACAAGAATAGGAGAAAATTCCAAAATAGTAGTCAACGGAGATCCTTCACAAATTGATTTAATTAATAAATCACAATCTGGTCTTTTGAAATCAATAGAAATTTTAAAAAATTTAAATGAAATTAAAATAATTGAATTTGATCACAAAGATGTAGCAAGGCATCCACTAGTCTCAAAAATTATAAGAGCATATCAAAAATACATTAATGATTAAAATTAATGTGATTTTAAGTAATCCATCTTGGAAAAAATATATTAGTAGACCTAATAATTTTATAGAATAAAAAATTAAAAA
>QCAW01000007.1 GCA_003281795.1 Pelagibacteraceae bacterium AG-345-F21 | reverse complement strand
AAATTGGATCAAGGCCGTTAAATTTTGGAAAACTCTTTATTCCGACAAAGATTGTAAATTCGATAAAGAAATTAATATAAAAGCTGAAAATATAGAGCCTCTAGTTACTTGGGGAACTTCTCCCCAAGACGTTTCACCGGTTACTGGACTAGTTCCAGACCCTGATAAAGAGAAAAATGAGGATAGAAAAATGGCCATGAAAAGATCATTAGATTATATGGGTCTAAGGGCAAATACAAAAATATCAGATATAAAAATAGATAAGATTTTTATTGGAAGTTGTACCAACGGAAGAATCGAAGATTTAAGAGTTGCTGCGGAGCTCTTAAAAGGAAAAAAAATTGCCAAAAACATAAGTGCTATGGTTGTTCCAGGCTCTGGATTAGTTAAACTACAGGCAGAAAAAGAGGGATTAGATAAGATATTTATAGAAGCAGGTTTTGAATGGAGAGAACCAGGATGTTCTATGTGTCTTGGAATGAATCCTGATCAACTTAAACCAAAAGAAAGGTGCGCGTCCACATCCAATAGAAACTTCGAAGGCAGGCAAGGTAGAGGAGGAAGAACTCATCTTGTTAGCCCAGGAATGGCGATCGCTGCTGCAATTAATGGACATCTTTCTGATGTACGAGAGATTCAATAATGAAAAAGTTTTCTAATCTAAAATCGATACCCTCTTATCTATCTCTACAAAATATTGATACAGACATGATAATTCCTAAACAATTTTTAAAAACCATTAAAAGAACTGGATTAGGAAAAAGTTTATTCTATGAGATGAGATATGATGAAAATGGAAAGGTGTTAAAAGATTTTATATTAAACAATGAGCCTTACACCAAATCTAAGATTTTAATTTCTGGTAAAAATTTTGGATGTGGTTCCTCAAGAGAACACGCTCCGTGGGCATTATTAGACTTTGGTATTACATGTGTTATTAGTTCAAGTTTCGCAGATATATTTTACAATAACTGTTTTAAAAACGGAATTTTACCAATAAAGCTTGATGAGCAAAAAGTTTTAGAATTATCAGAATATTCAAAAAGGAAAGAAGAAATTGAAGTTGATTTAGAAAAACAAGAAATAAAATTTGGCAATAAGGGTATAAAATTCGAAATTGATACTTTTAAAAAAAAATGTTTGATAGAAGGTCTAGACGATATTGCTTTATCTATGGGTAAGATAAATCAAATAGATAATTATGAAAAAAAAATGAGCTTAACTAAACCATGGATTTTTAATAATGAATAAACCAAATACAAGAAAAATTTTATTGCTTCCAGGAGACGGTATTGGACCAGAAGTTGTACAAGAAGTAAAAAAAATATTAGAATGGTTCAATAATAATAAATCCTTAGATTTTAGTTTTGAAGAAGAATTAATTGGTGGAGCATCAATTGATGTTAACAAGATACCAATTACTGATGAAGTTTTCTATAAGTCTCTCCAGTCAGATGCTGTAATTTTAGGAGCATGCGGTGGTCCTAAGTGGGATAACTTAGAGTTTTCAAAAAAACCTGAGAGAGCACTTTTAAAACTTAGGAAAGAACTCAAATTGTTTGCAAATCTAAGACCAGCAATCTGTTTTAAACAACTAGTTGACTCATCTACATTAAAGCCAGAAATAGTATCAGGTTTAGATATTATGATTGTGAGAGAGCTTACCGGAGGAATTTATTTTGGAGAGCCAAGAGGTATTGAGCCAATAGAAAACAACCAAAGAAAAGGCATTAATACTCATACTTATACTACAAATGAGATTCATAGAATTGCAAAAGTTGCTTTCGACTTGGCAAAAAAAAGAAAAAACAAAGTTACATCTTGCGAAAAATCAAACGTGATGGAGGCAGGAGTTTTGTGGAGAGAAGAAGTACAGATAATTAGAGACAAAGATTATAAAAATGTAGAATTAAATCATATGCTAGCAGATAACTGCGCTATGCAATTATTAAGAAATCCAAAACAATTTGACGTAATATTAGCTGATAATTTATTCGGTGATATGTTATCTGACGAGGCAGCCATGTTAACAGGATCACTTGGTTTACTCCCTTCAGCTTCATTAGGAGCCAAAGATAAAAATGGTAAAATTAGATCTTTATATGAACCAGTTCATGGATCCGCTCCTGATATAGCAGGAAAAAATTTAGCTAATCCCATTGCAACTATTTTAAGCTTATCAATGGCGCTGAGATATTCTTTAGATCTTGATAAAGAGGCTGACCTGTTAGATCAAGCTGTTCAAAAAGTGCTAGATGAAGGTTTAAGAACCAAAGATATAATTTCTAAAGGTAAAAAAGAAGTCACCACAACCGATATGGGTGATGCAATTATATCGAAATTGAAATAAAATAATAAATAATATGAATCTAGCAATAATTGGAGCCACAGGAAACGTGGGCAGAAAGACAATAGAAGTCCTAGAAAAATCTAATCTTAAAATTGAAAATCTTTTCCTTGTAGCTTCTGAAAAAAGTGCTGGGCAAAGATTGAAATTTAATAATAAAGAATTAACCGTAGAACTTTTAGAAAAATATGATTTTTCTAAAGCAGAAATTACAATTTTTGCAGCAGGTAGTGAAATAGCAAAAAACTGGGTACCTATTGCAGCAAAAAAAACAATTGTTATTGATAATTCTAAACATTTTAGAATGGATAATGATGTACCTTTAGTAGTCGCTGAAGTGAATCCCGAGGCATTAAATGTTCATAAAAATATTATTGCAAACCCCAATTGTTCAACGATTCAACTAATGCTTCCTTTAAAACCTCTTCACGATAAATATAAAATCAAAAGAGTTATTGTTTCAACTTATCAGGCTGTGTCCGGTGCTGGCAAAGCTTCAGTTGATGAGCTATTTAACCAAACAAAAGACTATTTGAACAATAAACAGATTAAATCAAAAAATTTTACCAAACAAATGGCTTTTAATCTTATTCCTCACATAGATAATTTTGTAGAAGATGGATACACAAAAGAAGAATGGAAGATGGAGAATGAAACAAAAAAAATACTAGATAAAAAGATTGGGTTGAGTGCAACTTGCGTAAGAGTTCCAGTTAAAACATCTCACTCAGAGTCAGTTAATATAGAATTTGATAATGACTATGATTTAGAAACTGTAAACAAAATACTTAATAATGCCCCTGGTTGTAAAGTTGTTGATGAGCGAAAGGATGGAGGATATATTACTCCCCTAGAAGCAGAAGGAGACTATTTGACTTTTATATCTAGAATTAGAAAAGACCATTCTAATAAAAAAGCAATAAATATTTGGGTTGTCAGCGATAATCTTTTAAAAGGTGCTGCTTTAAATACTGTCCAAATTGTAGAATGTTTAATAAAAAGTAAATAAAATTGATTTATTCAAAATATGGAAAAAAATAAAAATCCTTTAAGTCCGCACTTACAAATTTATAGATGGCACGTCTCATCACTTCTTTCAATTTCTCATAGAATAGTAGGAGTATTAAATATTTTCATTATTACGTTAATTTCTATTTGGGCTCTATATTTGCTATTTGGTGAAAATAAATATGAATTGATAAGAATATTTTTAAAATCTTATTTTGGAAAATTTTTTATAATTTCTATTTGTTGGACGTTTAGTTTTCACATTTTAAATGAAATAAGACATATTGCGTGGGATTTAGGATACGGATTTGATCTTAAGGTAGCAAAGGTTACAGGAGTTTTAGTTTTCATTGGATCTTTTATATTAACATTAGTATTTTTTTTAGTAGGTAAATATTTTATTTAGTATGCATAATTCAACAAAAAAATGGTTATTTACAAAAATTAGTTCATTGGTTCTAATACCTTTTCTTGTTTGGTTTATAATTAATTTAGTAAAAATTTATGATAATGATTATCAACAAATTGTTAATTTTTTTTCCTCTCAGCCATCTAAGATATTGTTCTCTTTATTTGTTGTAATTGCTTACTTTTTTTCTGCTTTAACAATAAGTGAAATATTTGAGGATTACATACGAGATGACAAAATCAAAAATGTCGCAAATAAATCATTGAATATATTTGCTATAGTAATTCCTTTATTTACTATTATAGGAATTTTAAATTTATAAATGAGTGCATATAAAATTATTGATCATGAATACGATGTCGTAGTCCTCGGCGCTGGGGGTTCTGGCTTGAGAGCTGCAGTTGGATTGTCAGAAGCTGGATTAAAAACGGCTTGTATCTCAAAAGTTTTTCCAACTAGAAGCCATACGTCTGCTGCACAAGGAGGAATATCTGCTGCTTTAGGAAACATGGGAGAAGATGACTGGAGATGGCATATGTATGATACTGTGAAAGGCTCTGACTGGCTCGGGGATCAAGATGCAATAGAATACTTATGCAAAGAAGCTCCAAGAGCGGTTGTAGAATTAGAGAGATACGGTGTTCCATTCAGCAGAACAGAAGATGGTAAAATTTACCAAAGACCTTTTGGAGGTATGACAAAAAATTATGGAAATGGTACAGCGCAGAGAACTTGTGCGGCTGCTGATAGAACTGGTCATGCAATCTTACACACTTTGTACGGTCAAGCTTTAAAACAAAATACTGAATTTTTTATTGAGTATTTTGCCTTAGACTTAATAATGAAAAATGGAGAGTGCAAAGGATTAATAGCATGGAATTTAACAGATGGAACAATTCATAGGTTTAGATCAAAAATAACTATCATAGCTACTGGAGGCTACGGAAAAGTTTATTATTCAGCTACTTCAGCACACACTTGTACTGGAGATGGAAACGCAATGGTATTAAGAGCAGGTCTTCCTTTACAAGATATGGAGTTTGTTCAATTTCATCCTACTGGAATTTATGGAGTGGGTTGTTTAATTACTGAAGGAGTAAGAGGCGAAGGTGGATTTTTAGTTAATGGCAAAGGAGAAAGATTTATGGAAAGGTATGCTCCTAACGCAAAAGATTTAGCATCAAGAGATGTAGTAAGTAGATCGATGGAAATGGAAATAAACGAGGGAAGAGGTGTTGGTGTCAACAAAGATCATATAAATTTACATTTAAACCATTTGGATAAAAAAGTTATTGATGAAAGACTTCCTGGAATCTCTGAAGCAGCAAAAACATTTGCAAATGTAGATGTTAATAAAGAACCAATTCCTGTAGTACCAACGGTCCATTATAATATGGGAGGTATTCCAACTAACTATAAAGCGGAAGTTTTAACTTTAAATGGATCAGAAAAAACAGTACCAGGTTTGATGGCAATCGGAGAAGCCGCTTGTGTATCAGTTCATGGCGCAAATAGATTAGGATCTAATTCCTTAATAGACCTCGTAGTATTTGGAAGAGCAGCAGCAAAAAGAGCTGCTGAGCTTATAAAGCCTGGAAAGCCTCACGAGGAGGTATCAAACTCGGAAACAGATAAATGTTTAGATAGATTTGATAAAATAAGAAATTCAAACGGTTCCACTAAAACAGCAGATTTGAGGATTAAAATGCAAAAAACAATGCAGTCAAAATGTGCAGTTTTTAGAACTGAGAAAACTTTAAAAGAAGGTGTAGATCAAATAAGAAAACCCTACGAAGGTATGGCTGACATTTCAGTAAAAGATAAGTCATTATTGTTTAATACGGATTTGGTCGAAACTTTAGAATTTGATAACTTAATACGACAAGCTCTTACAACAATGGACTCAGCTTATCAAAGAAAAGAGAGCAGAGGTGCGCATGCGAGAGAAGATTTTAACAAAAGAGATGATAAGAATTTTATGAAACATACTTTAGCATGGCAAAAAGATAATAAGGTAGAGATTAAATATAGAGATGTTCATTCAAGAACATTAACAAATGATGTTCAATACTTTCCACCAAAGGAAAGAGTATATTAAAAGATGACTAAATTTAACTTACCCCAAAATTCTAAAATTGAGGTTGGTGAGTACTACAAAGACAAAAAAAATTCCAGAAATTTAAGAAAAGTAAATATCTATAGATGGGATCCATCTTCAGATAAAAACCCTAGGATAGATACGTTTGAAGTTGATATGGATAATTGTGGTCCAAAAGTTTTAGATATTTTATTTAAAATTAAAAATGAGATTGATCCATCTTTGACATTTAGACGCTCATGCGCTCATGGAGTATGTGGTTCATGTGCAATGAATATCGATGGAGTAAATACGTTAGCTTGTATAAAATCACATACAGACATTAATGGTGAATTAAATGTATATCCTTTACCTCATCTAAAAGTTGTAAAAGATTTAATAGGAGATTTAACTAATCTTTACAAACAATATGAATCCATTCAACCTTGGCTTAAAGTAGAACAAACTGGTGAGGAAAAAATAGAATTAAACCAATCCCAGAAAGATAGAGAAAAACTAGATGGCCACTACGAATGTATTTTATGTGCATGCTGCTCTACATCATGCCCAAGTTACTGGTGGAATGGAGAAAAATATTTAGGACCAGCTGTATTATTGCAGGCCTATCGTTGGATTAATGACAGCAGAGATGATGATAAAAAAGCTCGTCTTAAAAAAGTTGCTGATGAATTAAAATTATATAGATGCCATACCATTATGAATTGCACTAATTCATGTCCAAAAGGATTAAATCCTGCAAAAGCTATTGGATCTATTAAGAAAATGCTTGCAACAAGCTAAATCCTTATTTATTCAATTACATCATGAAAATTATTGAACACTTTCTAAATGGCAAATCTTATAGTGGAGATTCTAAAAGGATAGGAAAAATTTTTAATCCTGCTACTGGCGAACAAACTGCAGAGGTAAGATTGGCTATTACTAAAGATGTAAATGAAGCAGTAGCAAACGCTAAAAAAGCATTTGAGTCATGGTCAAATAAACCTCCTATTCAAAGAGCCAGAATAATGTTCAAATTTAAGGAATTAATTGAAAAAAATTCGGATGAGCTTACAAAAATAATAGTAGCTGAACATGGAAAAGTTTATGAAGACGCTAAAGGATCACTTACAAGAGGCTTAGAAGTTGTAGAGTATGCATGCGGAATACCACAAATATTAAAAGGTGAATTTACCGAAAATGTTGGAACTAACGTAGACAGTTGGTCTATAAGACAACCACTGGGCGTTTGTGCTGGAATTACTCCTTTTAATTTTCCAGCTATGGTTCCTATGTGGATGTTTCCAATGGCAATAGCGTGTGGAAATACATTTATTTTAAAGCCGTCTGAAAAAGACCCTTCTTGTTCTATGCGATTAGCAGAACTTCTAAAAGAAGCTGGTTTACCTGATGGAGTATTTAACGTTGTTAATGGAGATAAAGAAGCTGTGGATGCACTTATAAATAATAAAGACGTGGCAGCAATGAGTTTTGTAGGATCAACTCCTATCGCTAAGTACATTTATGAAAACTGTGCCAAAAACGAAAAAAGAGTTCAAGCATTAGGAGGAGCTAAAAATCATTGTGTTGTAATGCCTGATTGTGATTTAGATCAAGCAGTTAATGGACTTATGGGTGCTGCATATGGTTCGGCTGGAGAAAGATGTATGGCTCAGTCGGTAGCAGTAGCCGTTGGTGAAATAGGTGACAAATTAGTTAGCAGTTTAGCAAAAAAAGTTGAAGCTTTAAAGGTTGGACCAGGAATGGATAAAAAATCTGAGATGGGACCACTTGTAACTAAAGATCATTTAGCAAAAGTTATTAATTATGTAGATATTGGAGAAAAGGAAGGTGCTAAATTAGTTGTAGATGGAAGAAATTTAAATTTACAAGGCTACGAAAACGGCTATTACATCGGGGGCTGCTTATTTGACAACGTTACTAAGGATATGAAAATTTATAAAGAGGAGATTTTTGGACCAGTTTTATCTGTGGTTAGGGTTAAAAATTTTGACGAGGCTTTAAAGTTAGTAAACGATCATGAGTTTGGTAATGGAGCTAGTATATTTACTAGAGATGGAGACTCTGGAAGAACATTTTCTAGCAAAGCAAAGATAGGAATGATTGGTATCAACATTCCAATACCAGTTCCAATGGCCTTCCATAGTTTTGGTGGTTGGAAAAGATCTTTATTCGGAGATCAGCACATGCATGGTCCAGAAGGAGTTAGATTTTATACTAAATTAAAAACAATGACATCAAAATGGCCTACAGGCTCAAGATCAAATCCAGAATTCGTAATGCCAACAATGAATTAAAAAGGAGATATATGAGAAAAAAAATTACTTTAATAGGAGCCGGACAAATTGGAGGAACACTCGCTCACTTGATTGCATTAAAAGAACTTGGAGACGTAGTATTATTTGATGTAGCTGCAGGAATAGCTAAAGGCAAAGCATTGGATATAGCTCAGTCATCACCAGTTAACGGGTTTAATATAAACTTATCTGGGACAAGTGACTATGAAGATACTAAGAATTCTGACGTAATCATAATTACTGCAGGCGTCCCCAGAAAACCAGGTATGACAAGAGACGATTTGCTAGGAATTAATCTTAAAATCATAAAAGAAGTAGCTGATGGTATTAAAAGAACATCACCAAACGCTTTCGTTATATGCATTACAAATCCGCTAGATGTAATAGTGATGGCTTTACAGAAGTATTCAGGTTTACCAAAAAATAAAATTGTTGGAATGGCTGGAATCTTAGACTCTTCAAGATTTATTTATTTTTTATCTCAAGAATTAAAAATTTCCGTTAATAAAATTAGATCCTTTGTGCTCGGTGGCCACGGGGATAGCATGGTTGCAATGCTAGGTTCAACCAAAATTGAGGGAAAAAAAATAGGTGAATTGATAAAAGAGGGAAAAATTACAAAAGAGCGATTAGGCGAAATAGTTGATAGAACAAAAAAAGGTGGAGCAGAAATCGTTAAATATTTAGAAAAAGGCTCAGCATTTTATGCACCTGCAGCTTCGGGCGTTGAAATGGCTGAAAGCTATGTTAATGATTTAAAAAAAGAATTACCCTGCGCTGCCTTTTTAAGTGGAGAATATGGATTTAATAATATTTATGCTGGAGTTCCAGTTATTATAGGGAAATCTGGTGTGGAAAAAATTATTCAATTAAAACTTACAAAAGATGAGGAAGCAGCATTTAAAGACTCAGTAAAATCAGTTCAAAATTTATATGATGCAGCTAAGAAAATAGATCCTGACCTTTAACTTAAAATGAAGGTCAAACAAAAAAAAATTTTGGATTTAGTAGTAATTGGAAGTGGATTATCGAGTTTAAATTTTATAGACACATACCTTGAAAAAAAAAAGAAGGTACATGTAATATCACCAGACTTTAAAAGTATTTTAAAATTTAAAAAAAAATTTAAAGCAGGACCATTACCATCTCAAATGAAAGGGAAAAATATTCTTATAGAAAATTATTTCTCTTCAAATCAAATTAAATTAGAAAAAAATTGTAATGCGCTGGGTGTTTTAGCGTCAGGTGGATTATCCAATTATTGGGGTTTGCAGCTAGATAACTATTTTTTTAACGATCAGAAAGAATTGAAAGGAAAAACTTTTAAACTAATAGAGAAAGAATTTGTTGAATTTTTGAAAAAATTTAAAATTATAGGAAATTTTTATTCTAATGAAAAATTAATTTATAAAAATAATTTCGAAATACCGACATTTCTTAACAAACTAATTAAAATCAAAGATAATTTTTTTAAATTTGAAAAGCCAATTCTTGGTTATTTTTCAAAAAAAAAATATATATATTTTGATCAAATTAATGAAAACAACGATAGACTTGTACCAGAAATTTTTTTAAAAAAAATTGATAAAAGAAAAAAAATAATATTTCATAACTATTATGTTGATAAAATCGTAAAAAATAAAGGTATCATTCAATTAGTTTTAAAAAATAAAAATAATAGCAAAACTATTCATTGTAAAAAGATCATATTTGCTGCTGGAGCTATTGCTACAACAAAAATTTTAATAGATTACCTTAAAATTAAAGATGAAATAAAGATTAAACACCATCCAAGGTTATTTGGTTTATTTTTTTCAAGAAAGCCGATTAATTCAAAATTAAAATTTACACCTTCGCTGATGCAGGTAGTTAATAAATCATTTAAAAAAAGATTTTCAGCTGATATTAGACCTGGAAATAAATTTATAACCGAGTCTTTGATTGAGGGATTTCCCTATCTGTATCCAATAAAATTTTTAGTAAATCTTTTTCAAAATAGATTAATTTTTTCAAATTTACTATTAGACTCTAGTTATAGCAATTTATTTTTAAAAAGAGAAAGTAATAAATTTACTTTATTAAGCAAAGCAAATGATGCTAGTAAAAAACTAAAGGAACAAAGTAAAAAAATATTTAAATTTCTAGTATCAAAAAAGGTTATTTATCCTTTTTATAAAACATATTACCCAGGAAACGGTGCTGATTATCATTATTTTGGAAGTATCCCGTTTAAAAAAAAAGGAAGATTAGGTGTTAACAACAAATGCCAGCTACTTGCGAATAAAAACATTTATATTGTGGATGGATCTGTATTCGACTTTAAAACAAATAAATATCCACTTGGATTAGTCATAGCAAATGCAAGGAGAATAGGTAAATTATTGTCTAAATGAGTTATTTTAGAATTTATATTTATCTTAAATTTAAGTATTTTTTTTTATCGTTGATTCAAAAAGATCAAAACAATCAGATCAAAATTCAAAACTTGTTAAATAGATATACAAAAAAAGATTATACAATATTGACAGGTCAGTTACGGGTAGGTTTCTATTTAATTTTAAGTTACTTAAAAGAAAAAAAGCCAAAAAAAAAAGAAATAATTCTAAATTCGTACAATTTAGCCGAGATGGCCAATATATGTAAAAACTTAAATTTACAGATCGTATTTCCTAAACTTAATGAAAATCTTTTTATCTCTTCTACTGACTTAAAAACAAAAATAAATAAAAATACATTGGCCATAGTGGTAACAAATATTTTTAATACTCGAGAAGAAATAATAGAAATTAAAAAAATTTGTAGAAAAAAAAAGATTGATTTAATAGAGGATAATGCAATTTATTTTAGCAATTACTCAACAGCAGCAAATAAAAAAAGAGTCTATTCAGGCAGTTTTGGTGATTACACTTTACATAGTTTTAATATAATGAAAAATATTTCGGGTATGTATGGTGGAAGTGTTTCTACTAATGATAAATTTTTTAACGATTATTCATTAAAAAAATTAAAAAATTTTAATAGTTTTCCAAGTTTCAAGTATTTGAAACAATGTTTTACTTATATTATATTAAAAGTTTTATCAGTAAATCTTTTATATAAAATATTCTTTATAAAAATTGTAAATTGGTCACACAAGACAAATAACAAATTTTTTTTATCCATGTTTTATCCCAGTCTCAAATTTAAAAAAAAAAATTTTGAAAATAATTTCTTTACTAAAATTAATGCAATTTCAAAACAAATGATTTTATTTCAATTACAAAATAAAAAAAATATAGAACTTAATCATAAAATAAGAAAAAATAATAATCTTTATTATGAAAAATTATTTAAAAAAAATAAAAATAAAAACTTAAAGATTATCAGAATAAAGGATAAAAATTTTCAAAATTTTAATGATTATCCATTAATATTGCAAAACGATAAAATAAAAGAAATTTTAGTCAATCATCTTCTTAGCAAAGGGATTGAAACCAAAGCAATACAATATTCTGATTGTCATAAAATTTTTAAAGGAAAAAATAGATATAATGTAGAAAACTACGAAAATAGAATTATATGTTTGCCCAATCACATAAAAATAAAAAGAGATTATATAGATTATATAATTTATAATATTGATAATTTTTTTAAAAAAATTAATTAAATGGTTTCAAAATTTAATTCAAAGATAAGTATATTATATTTTTACTACATTTTTTTGATCACTTTTTCATTTGCAATTAACTACTGGACAGCGTCTAGAGGGGTTTTACCACTTGATACATTCTTACATTTTGATGCTGGTTCAAGAATACTAAATAATGAATTACCTATAAGAGATTATTGGATAGTCCATGGTTTATTTGTAGATTATATACAATCTTTGTTTTTTAAAATTTTTGGTGTTAACTGGAAAAGTTACGTAATACACTCTTCATTATTTAATTTAATACTTACTATCTTTTCATTTAAAATATTTAAAGATTTCAAAATTGGAGATTTTAAAGCATTTCTTCTATCCATAAGCTTTTCAATTTTAGCATACCCAGTTAGCGGAACACCATTTTTAGATTTACATTCAGCCTTCTTATCTCTAATAGCGGTATACTATTTGATACTAGCAATAAAAAATAATAATAATATTTACATATTTTTTTCAACTATAGTCTTTGGATTAGCGTTTTTAAGCAAACAAGTTCCAGCTGGGTATACAATTTTAGGCATGGGAATATATTTAGTCTTTTATAGTTACAGAACAAAAAGTTTATTACCGATCATATATTCTTTGTATGGCGTGATAACTTTTTTTACATTATTTTTAATTTTTTTATTTTTAACAGGAACTGATTTTAAAAACTTTTTCTTTCAATTAATTATATTTCCAAGTGATATAGCTCAGGATAGGTATAATAGTTATTCATTAAATTTAAATAACGTATTTTTTAATTTTAAATTTATTTATTTTTTTTTAATATTTATTTTTATCTTTATTGGAAAGGAAATTATCAAGAGTAAAAAAATTAGTGAACGAAAGTTGAATTATTTTTTTATAATAACTATTTATACTATTTCATTGATACACCATCAAATTTTTACAAAAAATCAAATTTTTATTTTTTTTCTAATACCCATTTTATGTGCTTTTACGATATATCTAGTCGACAACGTTAAATTTAAGAAAAAATTTTTTTTAAAAATAGTTTTTATATTAGTTTGTATTTTTTCAACATGGAAATACCATGAAAGGTTTAACGTGGATCGTAAATTTCATGAATTAGCAAACACCAATTTAAGCGATGCCGTTAAAATTGAATTTGAAAAAGATTTTTTTCAAGGCTTAAATTGGATAAGTCCAAGTTTTAAAGAACCTAAAGAGGAACTCAAAATCATAAAAAAATTTTATCTTTTATTAAAGGCTGATAAAAGTAGAAAAATTTTACTAAGTAATTATTTATTTTATTCTTCATTATTAAATGAAAAGTTAAATTCACCTAGCAGAACTTACGATAGAATTTCATATCCACAATTAGGAAGTGAATATTTTGATAAATATAAATTATATTTTAAAAATAACATTAATAAAAATGAAATTGAAAATATTTATATCTTCTTTACAGACAAAAAAATTAATAAAAAATTTCTTAAAATACTCGTTTTAGATTACCTGCCTAATAACTGTTATAATATTGAGCATATAAATGATTATATTAAAAAAATCAAAATAAATAGGTGTCAGTATTTACAATCATGAAATTTAAAAAAATTCAATTTAAAAATGTAAAAAAAAAATTAAAAAAAAGAGATTTAAAAGAATTAATTTTTATTATTAGATCTGAAAACAAGTCCTCAATTTTATCAAAATTAAATGACGAAAATCTTATAATATATATAAATGAAGTGATTTACTCCAAGCAGTTAGATTTATTTATTGCATATAATAAAAAAATAATAGGATATGCAATTACATCAAGTAAACCAATTTATTTATCTATTAATTTCAAAAAATATCAATATTTTTTTTTAGTCGATTTAATTTTAAAGTTAAAAATATTGACAATCCTTAATTTGATTTTTTTAAAACTTAATATGGATAATTTACTTATATCTAAGAAAAACAGAGTTATTTTTGAAAATTCCTTAAATTTAAACCTATTAGCAATAGCAAAAAAATATCAATCGAAAGGTATAGGAAAAAAATTAATGGAATACATAATTAAAAATAAAAAAGATAAAAACACTAAGTATTTGTCATGTGAAACAGATACAAAAAGAGCATTAATGTTCTATAAAAAAAAACTTAAATTTAAATATTTAGGAAAAAAAATCAGAATTCCTAAGTTAATGAATGTTTTAATTAAAAAAATATAAGATTAGAATTACACTTTGCTTATGAATTTCATTCTTTTATTATATTCCCAAGGAACTGAATAAAAAAAAGTAAAAATTAAAGTCAAGTTAAACAAAATAATAAAACTTATACTTGGATATAGAAAAAAAGTAATATTTTCTTTAAGAGCAATTAAAATGATTGTGTAAAATAATGATGATAATACAATTCTTGAAATAAAAGGAACATTAACTCTCAACGCATGAAAAAACAAACCAACAAATGAAAGTTTTGACTTTCCAAAAAATCTTTTTTTTCTTTCTGCTTTTAATTTAATTATTTCACAATTTTTAGCTACACATGAAGAAAAAGCAAACCACGAGTTATTATTCGATAAAATTTTACTAAGATTTTTTGAGTCAAAACAAGAATAATTTCCAAAATTTATCCACTTAAACGTAAAAGCAAAAGTGATAATTTTGTGCAATAAGTAAAAAAAAACAAAAATATTACCTTCCCTTCTTTTCGTACGACAAGAAACGATTACTTTATTTTTATTGGCTTCTGCAAATTTTATCATATCTAAAATTTTATTAAAATCATCTTCACCGTCGGAGTCTAAAATTGTAATAATAGATTTTTTTTTTACTTTATTTAAATAAGATAAACCAATAGAAATCGCTTTTTGACTTCCTAAATTTTTTTTTAATTTCAGTAATTTTAATTTTTTGATATTTTTTAAATTTTTAATATTAAGGCTAGGTGAAATAGTAGAATTATCATCAATAACTAAAACTTCAACTTTTTTACGAAATTTTTTTAGTTTAGTATTTATTAAATAAAGAAGTTTTTGAAGTGACTTCCAGTCATTATAAAGTGGCAATAAAATAATATAATTTTGCAATTTTTTAATTAATTAATTTTAAGATCTTTTTTTATTTTATTAAGAAAATCATTTATCAATTGAGCATCCTCAGTGGATATATATTTTTCTTTAGTGAGAGACTTTCTCATTTCTTCTTTTATTTTTGATTTAACATATTCTATATTTTCTTTTGATTTAGAAAATTCAATTCTGGACTCTATCTCATTGATAGTTTTACCAACTGTAATTTGATACAGAACAAAAAAAACTACAAAAAATATTAAAATTTTATAAATAAAAGTTTTCATTTAATTTTTCTATATACCTCGTATATTGTGGTTCCATCAATATTTAATTCTTTATATTTTTTAAAATTAGAGGGAATATCATATTTTTTATTATACCTCTTATCAACATCAGAGATACGATTTGTATAAAGAAAATCTGCAGTATGATTTTGTTTAATTTCTACAATTTTAGCATTATTAATTTTTTTTTTATCCAAAAGTTCTAACATTCTCCAAATTGGATACCAAGAAGCAACTCCAATTTTAATTTGTTTATTTTCCGACTCTTCATTTAAAACTTCATTAAGAAATTTTATTGAAGAAAGTCCGGTATAATCAACTTCAACATTATCTTTAATAATTTTTGGCACCAGAGCATTAAAATAAAATGATTGATACGGATGGTAAACTATTATTCTTAAAGATGTATAAATAATTAGAGAGAATAAGATTAATTTGAAGCCAATGATCTTAATTTTATCGAATTTTCTTTTGTTGAATAAAAAACTAAGATCATAAACGCAAAAATATATAATAAAAAAATATAAAAAATATCCAATTCTCCAACTATTATATAGTTTTATATTAAAAAAAATTAAACCAAAGAGGATTGCTAAAAAGTTAAAAAGAATAAAAAAATCTTTCATTTCATTTTTGCTTCTCCAAAAATCTGGATATAGATTATTTTCATTAAAATTAATTAGTCTTGAAAAAAATCTTTTACTCATAATTAAAAAACCATGAAAAAAAAGTAGAAGGTGTAAAAGTGGTGTTGAAATAATTATCCAAAAAGGAAGATAATAATACGGCAGTTGATCTGACTCATAATAATTTCCTCCAAAAAAAACTTTCGCACCAAAATAATCATCTAAAATTTTAAAATAACTTAAAAAATTAGATAAAGAGTTTTCCCACAACAAAGGCCAAACTAAAATTAAAAATATTATAAAATAAAACACTATTAATAAAATATTTTTAACAAGCGCTTTATAGTTTTCTTTTTTTATAAGAATCAATTGAATGGCAATGAGTGATATTGGTAAAAAAACTCCAAATAATCTTAAAGACGTTGCTATTGCTGAAAAAAAACAAAATAAAAAAATATTTTTTTTTTTATTTTTTTCTAATATTTTAAAACAGAAATATGTTGATATAATAGTAAAACTAAGAAAAATAATATCTTTATTATTTTGAAAACTATCACCAAATATTCTTGGAGTAATGAATAGTAGTAAAACTCCTAAAATTGCAATGTAGTCACTTTTAAATCTGTTTAATAAAACTTTATATAAAAAAATTAGACTAATAAAAAAATATAAGAATGTTAAAAGATGCCTAGCATGATAATAATCAATTGGACTATCTAGTTTAAATAAAATTTCAATAATCGCAGCAGGTACATCGAATACGATTCCATACTTATTATAATAATCTACTGAAGACAGTGTAAAAGCTGGAATGTTTGCTAGTTTATCATTAGCTATAATTGATAGTTCGGTTAGACCAAAAAATTCAGCTATATACCGAAGCCAATAAAATCCATTTGATCTATGAAATTTTTCATCAATATTGAAGCCAAAGTCTTTATAGATACTCAAACCAATTACTAAAAAAATAAAAAAAATAAAATATTTTCTAAGGTTTTTTACAAAAGATTTTGAAATCATTAACAAAAATTAAATTATTTATAGAATAAATATTATTTCAATGTATATATACTCACTATAATAATGAATATACACGAATATCAAGCTAAAGAAATATTAAAAGAATACGGAGCACCAATTTCTGACGGAGTTATTATTTCAAACGTCAGCGAAATAAAGGACAAAATCAAAAAATTAAATTCAAAAAAATATGTGTTAAAAGCTCAGATTCATGCTGGAGGTAGAGGTAAGGCTGGAGGGGTAAAGCTGGTAAATAGCATTTCTGAATTAGAGGTAGAAGCAGGTAAAATGATGGGAAAAATTCTTGTAACTCATCAAACAGGATCAGAAGGAAAAGAAGTTAAAAAACTATATGTTGAAGAAGCATCGCAAATCTCTAAAGAGTTTTATTTATCATGTCTAATTGACAGGGAAACTTCTAAAATAGCCTTTATTAGTAGCACAAAAGGAGGAATGGATATAGAAAAAGTTGCATCAGATACACCAGATAAAATTGTTACAAATAAAATTAATTTTAAAGATGAGGGCCCAAACGAAAAAGAAGTAGAAAACATTATTTCTATATTTAAATTTAACGATCAACAAAAAATTGTTGCTAAAAAATTAATTAAATCTTTATACAAAATACTAGTAGAAAAAGATGCCAGTCTAATAGAAATTAATCCTTTGATCATAACTAAAGATGATAAAATTATTTGTTTAGATGCAAAAATGAATTTTGATGACAATGCAATTTTTAGAAGGCCAGAGATTTTAAAGTTAAGAGACTTAAATGAGGAAGAGCCGGCTGAAATAGAAGCGAGCAAGCACGATCTTGCCTACATTAAACTTAACGGTTCAATTGGTTGCATGGTAAATGGCGCTGGTTTAGCAATGGCTACAATGGATATTATTAAATTATATGGCCAAGAACCAGCCAATTTTTTGGATGTTGGTGGAGGAGCTACTAAAGAAAAAGTTGCAGCAGCTTTTAAGCTTATTTTGTCAGATAAAAATGTAAAAGGAATTTTAATAAATATTTTTGGTGGAATAATGAGGTGTGATGTGCTTGCGCAAGGAGTTGTGGAAGCCGCAAAGCAAATTAGTTTATCTGTTCCACTTGTAGTTAGATTAGCTGGAACAAATTTTAAAGAAGGAAATGAAATATTAGACAAATCGAATTTAAAAATTTTATCTGCATCAGATTTAAATGATGCTGCAAAAAAAATAGTTGAGGCAATAAATTAAATGTCTGTATTAGTTAATAAAAACACCAAAGTAATTTGTCAAGGATTTACTGGAACTCATGGAACTTTTCACTCTGAACAATCTATAAAATATGGAACACATTTAGTTGGTGGTGTTACACCTAAGAAAGGTGGTCAGAAACATTTGAACCTCCCAGTTTTTAATACCGTTCAGGAAGCGAAAGATCAAACATTAGCTGATGCAACAATGATATATGTTCCTCCTAAATTTGCTTCTGCTGCAATTATAGAAGCGATAGAAGCAAAAATTAAATTAATTGTTTGCATCACAGAAGGAATTCCTGTTTTAGATATGCTGAAGGTAAAAAAGGAATTAATTAAAAGTAAATCAAGATTAATAGGACCTAATTGTCCAGGTATTATTACTCCCGATGAATGTAAAATTGGAATTATGCCTGGCAATATTCACAAAAAAGGTTCAGTTGGTATAGTTTCTAGATCCGGTACTTTGACCTATGAAGCTGTAGCTCAAACATCATCTAATGGAATGGGACAGTCCACATGCATCGGAATAGGAGGAGACCCAATTAACGGCACTAACTTTATAGATTGTCTAGAACTTTTTTTAAAAGATGAAGACACCAAATCAATAGTTATGATTGGTGAAATAGGAGGTTCAGCAGAAGAAGAAGCGGCAGAATTTCTTAAAAGTGAAAAAATTAAGAAACCCATGGTTGGTTTTATTGCTGGTTTAACGGCTCCACCCGGAAGAAGAATGGGGCACGCAGGAGCGATTATTTCTGGTGGAAAAGGTGGTGCTGAAGATAAAATTGAAATAATGAAATCAGCAGGAATTACTATATCAAAATCACCTGCAGATATAGGAAAAACTCTTTTTGAGAAACTTAATAGTTGATTTTTACCCAATTGTGTTAAAATAAATTTTAATGTCGTCTTCAAAAAATAACAATACTTACAAAAAAACCTCATTTCTAGAAGGTAATAATTTTGAATTTATAAACGAATATTACGCAGACTATCTCTCTAATTCTAAATCACTTCCTACTAGCTGGAAGCAGTTTTTTGATGGATTAAGCGACGAGGAAAAGTTAATTTATGATGATCTTAACGGTCCAAGCTGGTCACCAGAAAAAAAAATAAATATACCTTTAGAGCAAAATTCAGAAAAAAATAAATCGAATGATTTTGAATCGGACAATGTTAAACAGGCAACAAAAGATTCAGTGCGTGCAATAATGCTTATCAGAGCATTTAGAATAAGAGGGCACTTGATTGCAAATTTGGATCCATTATCACTTCAAGAAAAAAAAGAACATCTTGAACTAAGACCAGAAACATATGGTTTTACCCAACAAGATTATAACAGAAAAATTTTCTTAGATGGTGTTTTAGGTTTACAATACGCTAATTTAAACCAGATTTTAAAGATTTTGAAAAAAACTTATGGTTCAAATATTGGCTATGAATTTATGCATATGAGTGATCCAGATGAAAAAAACTGGATTAGAGACAGGGTTGAAGGGCCGGAAAAAGAAATACAATTTACTGAGAATGGAAAAAAAGCAATTCTAAATAAGGTAATTGAGGCTGAAGGTTTTGAAAAATATCTACATGTGAAATTTGTAGGAACTAAAAGATTTGGATTAGATGGAGGCGAGTCTTTAATACCTGCTTTAGAACAAATTATAAAAAGAGGAGGAAATCTAGGAGCCAAAGAAATTAAGATAGGTATGCCCCACAGAGGAAGACTGAATGTCTTAGCTAACGTAATGGGAAAACCTTTTAAAGCTATATTTAGTGAATTTTTTGGAAAAAGTGCTACACCAAAAGAAGATTTTGAAGGAGATGTTAAATATCACTTAGGCGCATCTTCTAATAGAGAATTTGATGGAAACTCAGTTCACATTAGTTTGACAGATAACCCATCTCATTTAGAGGCTGTGAACCCAGTTGTCCTAGGTCAAGTCAGAGCAAAGCAATTTTTTCACAAAGATTTAAAAAGACAAAAAGTTATTCCAGTATTGATGCACGGAGACGCTGCTTTTGCCGGTCAAGGAATAGTCGCTGAATGTTTTGCAATGTCAGGGTTACCCGGTCATAATATTGGAGGAACAATTCACATTATTGTTAATAATCAAATAGGTTTTACTACTGCCCCTAGATTCGCCAGATCCTCCCCTTATCCATCTGATGTCGCAAAAATTGCTCAAGCTCCGATTTTTCACGTAAACGGAGATGACCCCGAGGCCGTAGTCCACTGTGCTAAAATAGCTACTGAGTATAGGCAAAAATTTAACAGAGATGTTGTAATAGACATGGTTTGTTACAGAAGGTTTGGGCATAATGAAGGAGACGAACCTTCTTTCACACAACCCATAATGTACAAAAAAATTAAATCTCACCCTTCAACACTTTCGATTTATGGATCAAAACTTTCTAATGAAGGTTTGACTTCTTTAGATAAAATAGAAAAACAAAAACTTGATTTTAAAAAATTTCTTGAACGAGAGTTTGAGTCATCAAAAAGTTATAAATCCGAGTTAAAATGGTTCGAAGGTGCATGGTCTAGATTTAAGCCCGGTTTAGGCAAAGATAAAAGAGGGGCAAGTGGATTTAATAAAGAAAAATTAATAGAGATTGGGAAAAAGATATCTACAATTCCAAAAGATCTAAATGCGCACAAAACAATAAAAAAAATTTTTGATTTAAGATTTTCATCTTTTGAAAAGAATAGATTAATAGATTGGTCGACGGCTGAAAGTTTAGCGTTTGGAACTTTATTAACAGAAGGCTTTTCAGTAAGACTTTCTGGACAAGACTCTGCTCGAGGTACGTTTAGTCAAAGACATGCAGTGTTAAGAAATCAAGAAAATCATGATCGATTTATTCCTATTAATAATATTTCTGACAAACAAAAAAAATTTGAAGTAATTGACAGTTTATTGTCAGAACTGGCAGTGCTAGGGTTTGAATTTGGTTATTCTTTGTCAGAACCAGAAACCTTAGTAATTTGGGAAGCTCAATTTGGAGATTTTGCTAATGGTGCGCAAGTTATAATTGATCAATTTATTACTTCTGGAGAGTCTAAATGGGGCAGAGCAAATGGTTTAGTATTGTTATTGCCTCATGGATATGAAGGACAAGGTCCAGAACATTCCTCTGCTAGACTAGAGAGATTTTTACAATTATGCGCTGGTGAAAATATTCAAGTAGTAAATTGCACTACACCTTCTAATTATTTTCATGTTTTAAGAAGGCAGATGCATAGAGATTTTAGGAAACCTTTAGTGGTAATGACTCCTAAGTCTTTGTTAAGGCACAAAAAATGTCTTTCTAACCTAAATGAATTTACAACTAAAAGTTCATTTCATAGAGTTTTAAATGATGATGCTTATAATAAAAACAGTGGATTAATAAAATTAAAAGATGATCCGGGAATAGAAAAAGTCGTAATGTGTTCAGGAAAAATTTATTATGATCTTCTAGAGGCAAGAGAAATTGAAAAAAATAATAGAGTAGCTTTCATACGAATTGAACAACTATATCCTTTTCCAGCGAAAACTTTAGCAAATCTATTAAAAAAATATGAAAAAGCTAAATTTATATGGTGTCAAGAAGAACCAAAAAACATGGGAGCTTGGAATACTGTAAGAAATTACATAGATAGAACCCTAGAAATAATATACTTTACAAAAGATAAGGTTAAATATGTGGGTAGAAAGGCTTCTTCCTCAACTGCGACTGGAAATCTTAATAAACATCTTGCAGAACAAAAAGAAATATTAGAAAAGATAGTTAAAAGGTAAATGTCAGATAAAATAATAGTACCAGCTTTAGGAGAGTCTGTAACAGAGGCTACCGTTTCAAAATGGCTTAAAAACCAAGGTGAAAAAGTCTCAGCGGACGAACCAATAGTAGAATTGGAAACTGACAAGGTAAATGTTGAAGTTCCAGCACCTTCAAATGGTGTTTTAGAGCAGATCTCAGTCAAAGAGGGTGAAACTGTAAATGTAGGAGCTTTATTAGGGATGGTAAATGGATCTGCAAAAAAAATTATAGAACAACCAAAAGAAATAAAGTCTTATTCTCCTCCTAAAAAAGAAGTTCAAGTTTCAAAAAAGCCTGAAAAAAAAGATAAACAACCACCAAAGAATCAAAAAAAAGAAACTCAACCTTTAAGATTAGAAGAGGAAGAAACATTAATACTAGACAATTTTGCTGAAAAAGAAATGCCTATAGCTGAAAATACAAAATACAAAGAACCCACTATCTCACCTGCTGCAAGAAAAATGGCAACTGAGTCAAAAATAGACTTAAGCAAAATTCATGGCTCAGGAAAGCACGGCGTCATTCTGAAAGAAGATGTAATGAATTTAATGGGAGTAAAGCCTGCTCCTTCTGAAAGAAAAATTAATCATGGTCCTGAAGAGAGAATTAAGATGACAAGATTAAGACTAACTATAGCCAAAAGATTAAAAGAAGCTCAAGAAAATGCTGCAATGTTAACTACCTTTAATGAAGTTGATATGAGTGAAGTTATATCTATGAAAAACCAATACAAAGATGAATTTCAAAATAATTATAAAGTGAAACTTGGTTTTATGTCATTTTTTGTTAAAGCTTGTGTTATTGGTTTGAAGAATTTTCCAGCAATCAACTCAGAAATTCAAGAAAACGAAATAGTTTATAAAAATTATTATAACATAAGTATAGCTGTAGGAACAGACAGAGGTTTGGTTGTTCCAGTGCTAAGAGAAACAGACGAGATGTCGTTCGCAGAAATTGAAAACAATATTAGTAAATTAGGAGAAAAAGCGAGAAGCGGAAAAATTACGATTGATGATTTGCAAGGAGGAACATTTACAATTACAAATGGTGGTATATACGGCTCCATGCTTTCTACACCAATTCTAAATCCACCTCAATCAGCTGTATTAGGTATGCATAATATTGTTCAAAGACCAGTTGTAATTGATGGAAATGTAGAAGTTAGGCCAGTAATGTATTTAGCTTTGTCGTATGACCATAGAATTGTTGACGGTAAAGAAGCAGTGTCATTTTTAAAAATAGTAAAAGAGTCTCTAGAACAACCGAAAAGACTTTTTCTTAATATTTAATAATGGAAAATAATTTTGACGTAATCGTAATCGGCGGCGGCCCGGGAGGTTATGTATGCGCTATTAGAGCATCTCAGCTAGGACTCAAAGCAGCGTGTGTTGAGTCTAGAGGATCTCTAGGAGGCACTTGCCTTAATGTAGGGTGTATACCTTCTAAAAGTTTATTGAATTTATCAGAAAATTTTCATAAGGCCAAAAAAGAATTTAACCTTCAAGGCATAGAATTTAACGAATTAAAATTAAATATCGATAAAATGATGTCCAATAAGGATAAATCAGTTGACGTTCTTACAAAAGGTGTAGAATTTTTATTCAAAAAAAATAAAGTTACTTATTTGAAGGGAAAAGGTGTTATTTTTTCTAAAAATGACGTGGTAGTCTATAATAATAATAGCAAGCAAAACTATAAGGCCAAAAATATTGTAGTTGCAACAGGTTCAAGCGTAGCTTCAGTGCCAGGTATAGAAATTGATGAAAAAAATATAATTTCTTCGACTGGAGCTCTTACTTTGAGTAAGGTTCCAAAAAAAATGGTAGTAATCGGTGGTGGTTATATTGGTTTAGAAATGGGTTCAGTATGGTCAAGGCTAGGCACAGAAGTAATTGTTGTAGAATATTTAGATCATATTACCCCAGGTATGGACAGAGAAGTTTCTAAGGAGTTTCAAAAAATTTTAATTAAACAAGGAATTAAATTTAGATTAAATTCAAAAGTAATTTCAGTCAAAAATCAAAAAAATTCCGTTTTAGTAGAATTCACGGACAACAAAAATAAAAAAAAGGAAATTTTAGAGGCAGATAAAGTTTTAGTAGCTGTAGGAAGAAAGCCTTATACAGAAGATTTAAATCTTACCAAAATTGGAATTAAAAAAGATGAAAAAGGAAGAATTGTGGTAAACGACAAACTACAAACTTCAGTTAATAATATTTATGCTATAGGAGATGTTATTAAAGGACCTATGTTAGCCCATAAAGCTGAGGAAGAGGGCATTGCAGTTGCGGAAAGTTTGGCTGGTCAGGCTGGACATGTAAATTACGATGTTATACCTGGAGTTATTTACACATCTCCAGAGGTTGCTTATGTAGGAAAGACTGAAGAACAACTTAAGTCAGAGAACACCAGTTACAAAATAGGAAAATTTCCTTTTCTAGCCAATTCTAGAGCTAAGGTGAACAATGAAACAGATGGATTTGTGAAGATTTTAGCAGATAATAAAACAGATAAAGTTTTAGGGGTTCACATTATAGGCCCACATTGTGGAGATATGATAGCCGAGATGGCATTAGCCATGGAATTTGGAGCTAGTGCAGAAGATATTGCAAGAACATGCCATGCGCATCCGACTCACACAGAAGCAATTAAAGAAGCAGCTTTAGCTGTTGATAAAAGACCAATTCATTTCTAAAAAAAAAAAATTCTATTACTATTCATTTATGAAAGCTCAAGTATTGTTGCCAAAAGTATTTAATTTTCCTTTTACGTATAATCTAAACAACATTAAAACTAAAATTGGCGATTTAGTTGAAGTACCATTTGGTTCAAAAAAAGAATTAGGAGTTATTTGGAAAAATTCTTATTTGGAACCTAAAAATATTAAAATTAAAAATATTAGTAAAAAAATCAACTATTCAATAGATGAAAAATTAATTGAATTTGTTGAATGGTTTTCAGTTTACAACATGGTTCCGGTCGGCCTTGTATTAAAAATGGTAATTGGAGGAAATGACAAATTTATAAAGAAAAATGATAAATCCATTGAACTGAAGAAAACTAAAAAAAAAAAATTTATACTTAATAAGGAACAGTTATCAGCTCTATCATTTCTTGAAACGACAAATAATAAATTTGATGTTTCAGTGCTACAAGGAACAACTGGCTCAGGCAAAACTTTAGTATATTTTGAGAGAATTAAAAAGATTATTAAAAAAGAAAATCAAGCGTTAATTTTATTACCTGAAATATTTTTAACAAATGATTTTAAGTCTAGATTTGAAGATTTCTTTGGTTTTGAACCAGCAATTTGGCATTCAAAAATAACACCAAAACAAAAAAGACTAATTTGGAAAGGAATTATATGCAATGAAATTAAAATAGTAATTGGTGCAAGATCTTCATTATTATTACCCTTTAAAAAACTTGGAATTATAATTGTAGACGAAGAACACGACGCTTCCTACAAACAAGATGAAGGAGTAATTTATAACGCTAGGGATATGGCTATCTCTAGAGCTAACTTTGAAAAAATTCCCATACATCTAGTTACTTCTGTGCCATCAATTGAAACTTACAATAATATTCAAAATAAAAAATATAGACATGTTAAAATTTTTAAAAGATTTGAAAATTATCCATTACCAAAAACTAAAATTATTAATTTAAATATAGTTAAATATAAAAAAAAATTTATTGCAAAAGAGACAATTCAATTAGTAAAAAAGTATTTAAAAAAAAAAGAACAAGTTTTATTCTTTATTAATAGAAGAGGATTTGCCCCCTATCTTATTTGCAAAAATTGCGGCAGAAAACTTGTCTGTAAGAATTGCTCATTGTATCTAACATTTCATAAATTAAAAAACAAAGCGATTTGTCATTATTGTTCTTACGAAAAAAATATAAAATATAAATGCAAGTCAGAAGCAGATTGTGATTTTATAATGTATGGGCCTGGTGTTGAAAAAATATTTGAAGAAGTTAAAGAAATATTTCCAAATAAAAAAATTAATATTTTTTCTAGCGACTATATGAAAAAAAAAGATGAAGTCGAAGATCTTTTTAAAAGGATAAATGAAAATGAGATAGATATTTTAATTGGAACTCAAATGGTTTCAAAAGGTTTTAATTTTCCCAAATTGAATTGTATTGTGGTGATAGATGCTGACTTCTCGGGTAGAGGCTTTGATTTACGATCTACTGAAAAAAATATTCAATTATACCATCAGTTAAGCGGAAGAGCAGGAAGATTTAGTTCAGAGTCATTAATTATTTATCAAACTTTGTCTCCTTTAGATACTACACTTAATGAATTAATTAAAAATCGATCAGAAGAATTTCTAAAAAATGAATTGATAATTAGAAAAAAAAATAGGCTACCCCCATTTATAAGATTAATTTCAATTATTATTTCTTCAAAGGATCATAGTTTGAGTTTAAAAGGTGCAACAGAAATTAAAATAAAATTAAATCAAATAAAAGGCATTGAGATTTTAGGGCCAATAGACTCACCATTATTAAAAATTAAAAAGTATTTTCGATCAAGACTTTTAGTTAGATTTAACAATCAAGCGCTTATGCAAATAAGAATAACAAATTTACTTAATAAACTTAAAATATCATCAAAAATTAAACTCACGGTTGATGTAGATCCTGTCAATTTTGCTTAAATTCAAAATTGGCAACTTGATCAAATTATACTGTTATGGTACGACCACAGCATAATTTCACAATTATTTCTAACAATAAAAAAATGAGTACAAACAAATCTTTCTCAACTGAAACTTCAGAAAGGTATTCTCGTGCTCTTTTCGAGATAGCAAATGAAGCAAAAGAATTAGATAAAATTGAGAGTGATATTAAAAATTTTCAAACACTCCTTAATTCCAGTTCCGAGATAAAAAATTTTATACAAAATCCTACCGTAGGTATTAATAATCAGAATAAAGCTGTTACCATATTGTCAGAGAAGTTAGATTTTACCAAAATCTTAAAAAACTTCTTTTTACTGTTAATTGAAAAAAGAAGAATTCTCTTCCTAAACAAAATTATCGAAAGCTTTTTAAAGTTGTGTTCTAAAAAAAGAGGAGAGATGAAAGCATCATTAATATCATCAAAAAAATTAACCTCTTCCGAACTAGATAAAATAAGTCAAGAATTATCGAAATCTATGGGTTCAACTATTAAGTTTGATTATAAAGTAGATGAAAAATTAATTGGAGGCTTAAAATTGCAATTAGGTAGTTTTATGGTCGATACATCTATAAAGAATAAATTAAAAAAATTTGAAAAGGCAATGTTAGAAAGTTAATATGACAATTAATCCTTCAGAAATTACAAAATTGCTAAAAGACCAAATTAAAAATTTTGGAGAAAAAGCTGAAGTTTCAGAAATAGGAAAAGTTTTATCTGTAGGAGATGGAATCGCAAGAGTTTTTGGACTAGACAACGTTCAGGCTGGAGAGATGGTTGAATTTGAGGATGGATCTAAAGGGATGGCCTTAAATTTAGAAAACGATAATGTTGGAGTGGTAATTTTTGGGGATGATAGGAATATTAAAGAAGGTGACACTATCAAAAGAACGAATGCAATTGTCGATGTTCCAGTTGGCAAAGAGCTTCTAGGTAGAGTAGTTGACGGATTGGGAAATCCTATTGATGGAAAAGGAGAGCTCTCAGTTAAAAATAGAAAACGAGTAGAGGTAAAAGCACCTGGTATTATTCCAAGAAAATCTGTTAACGAGCCAATGCAAACAGGTCTAAAATCTATAGATTCTCTAATACCAATTGGAAGAGGACAGCGTGAATTAATTATCGGAGATAGGCAAACAGGAAAAACGGCTGTAGCAATTGATACAATAATAAATCAAAAAAAAATAAATGAATCTTCGGATGAGAAGAAAAAATTATATTGTGTATATGTAGCTATAGGTCAAAAACGTTCGACTGTTGCTCAAATAACAAAAACCTTAGAAGAGGCAGGAGCTTTAAAATACACAACTATAGTTGCTGCTACAGCATCTGACTCTGCTCCTTTACAGTTCTTAGCGCCTTACACTGGATGTACGATTGGTGAATATTTTAGAGATAATGGTATGCATGCTTTAATTGTTTACGATGATTTATCTAAACAAGCAGTTGCTTACAGACAAATGTCTCTACTTTTAAGAAGACCTCCAGGAAGAGAAGCTTACCCAGGAGATGTATTTTATTTACATAGCAGATTATTGGAACGTGCAGCTAAATTAAATGAAAAAAGTGGTGGAGGTTCTTTGACTGCGCTTCCTATTATTGAAACACAAGCCGGAGATGTTTCAGCATATATTCCAACTAACGTTATTTCTATAACAGATGGACAAATATTTTTAGAAACTGAATTATTTAATCAGGGAATTAGGCCTGCAGTAAATGTTGGACTTTCAGTTTCGCGAGTAGGCTCTGCTGCTCAGACCAAAGCAATGAAAAAAGTAGCAGGTTCTATAAAATTAGAGTTAGCTCAATATAGAGAAATGGCTGCTTTTGCACAATTTGGTTCTGATTTAGATGCATCTACACAAGCGTTACTAAATAGGGGAGCTAAATTAACAGAACTTTTGAAACAAGATCAGTATTCTCCCATGACAGTAGCTGAGCAAGTCGTATCAGTATTTACAGGTGTAAAAGGACACTTAGACGATGTTAATTTAAATAAAATTAAAAAATTTGAAAGTGACATTATCGAAAAAATTAGATCAGAAAAGCCTGAAATAATTGATGATATTCAATCGTCTGGTAAATTAGAGGAGAATACTGAGAAACTTCTTTCACAAATAATAGAAGAATATAAGAAAGGCAGTAAATAATGCCTAGTTTAGACGATCTAAAGAAAAGAATTAAAAGTGTAAAATCTACACAAAAAATTACTAAAGCTATGAAGATGGTAGCTGCTGCTAAATTAAGAAAAGCACAAGAGAATGCAGAGAAAGGTAGGCCCTATAGTCAAAAAATGCAAAATATAATTCTAAACCTCACCAAATCAATAAATGATCCTCTTAATGCTCCAAAACTTTTAGTAGGTACAGGCAAAGATAAAACTTATCTGTGTCTGGTGCTAACAGCAGACAGAGGATTGTGTGGTGGTTTTAACTCAAACATCTGCAAACTTGCTAAAAGTAATTTTAAAAAAATTATTAGCGAAGGAAAAGAATTGAAAATAATTACAGTTGGTTCAAAAGGCTTGGATCAAATTAAGAGAGAGTATGGAAAGTATATAATCAAAAAATTTAGTTTTAAAGATAAGAAACAAATCACTTTTAAAGAAGCAGAAATTATTGGAAAAGAAATCATAAATTTATTTAAACAAAATGAATTTGATAAATGTATTTTATTTTTTAACAATTTCAAAAATGTAATTACTCAAATCCCTCAAGCTCAACAAATCATACCTGTAGAAAATAATTCATCGATGGATGAAAAAGATACTTCTTTTACATATGAATTTGAGCCAGATGAAGATGAAATTTTGGAGGATTTACTGCCTAAAAATATATCTACTCAAATTTTTAAAGCTTTTCTAGAGAATGCTGCAAGTGAACAAGGATCAAGAATGACGGCTATGGACAATGCAACTAGAAACGCTGGTGAATTGGTGGATAAACTCACAATTAATTATAACAGAAGTAGACAGGCTTCAATTACAAAAGAATTAATAGAAATCATATCAGGAGCAGAAAGTTTGTAGACATGAATAAAAAAGGTAAAATAACTCAAATTATTGGAGCGGTAGTAGATGTAAATTTTGAAAGTGATCTACCTGAAATTTATACTGCACTTGAAGTTGTTAACTCTGGTAACAAATTGATATTGGAGGTTGCGCAACATCTAGGAGAGAATGGTGTAAGAACAATAGCCATGGATGCTACAGAAGGATTAAAAAGAGGAGACGAAGTCCTTAATACTGGGTCACCTATAAGCGTACCAGTTGGACCAGAAACTCTAGGAAGAATAATAAATGTTATAGGAGAGTCAATTGATGAAAAAGGAGAGGTAAAAACGAAAGAAAAATGGCCAATACATAGACCAGCTCCAAAATTTACGGATCAAGCAACTGAAACAGAGCAATTAGTAACTGGAATTAAAGTGATTGATTTATTAGCTCCATATGCAAAAGGAGGAAAAATTGGATTGTTTGGGGGAGCTGGAGTGGGAAAAACAGTTACGATTATGGAATTAATTAACAATATAGCAAAAGCTCATGGAGGGTTTTCGGTTTTTGCTGGAGTGGGTGAAAGAACTAGAGAAGGAAATGATCTTTATCATGAAATGATTGAATCAGGAGTAATTAAAACTGAAGGCAAAGGATCTAAAGCAGCACTCGTATATGGGCAAATGAATGAACCACCTGGAGCAAGGGCTCGTGTAGCTTTAACAGGACTAACAGTTGCAGAGTATTTTAGAGATAAAGAAGGGCAGGACGTACTTTTCTTTGTTGATAATATTTTTAGATTTACTCAAGCGGGATCAGAGGTCTCAGCCTTATTGGGTAGAATACCCTCTGCAGTAGGTTATCAGCCAACTTTAGCAACTGATATGGGCAATTTACAAGAAAGAATAACTTCGACTGACAAAGGCTCAATTACATCTGTACAAGCTATTTATGTTCCTGCAGATGACTTAACCGATCCTGCTCCCGCAACTTCATTTTCACATTTAGATGCAACGACAGTTTTATCAAGACAAATAGCTGAAATTGGTATTTATCCAGCTGTAGATCCACTTGACTCAACCTCAAGAATATTGGATCCAAGAATTGTTGGAGAGGAGCATTATAGAGTTGCTAGAGATGTCCAAAGAATTTTACAAGCTTACAAGTCGCTTCAAGATATTATTGCTATTCTAGGAATGGATGAACTCTCAGAAGAGGATAAACTTACAGTGGCTAGGGCTAGAAAAATACAAAGATTTCTATCTCAACCATTCTTTGTAGCTGAAGTTTTTACTGGTTCACCTGGTAAATTAGTTGATCTTGACGAAACGATAAAAGGGTTTGACGCAATTTGCAAAGGCGAATACGATCATTTGCCTGAAACCGCATTTTATATGGTTGGTGGTATTGAAGAGGCAATTGAAAAAGCTGAAAAATTATCCAAAACCAGCAAAAAATAATGTCTGAAAAATTTACTATTGAAATTATAACTCCTGAAAAATCATTAGTTAAAACAGATGCTTCAGAGGTCACTATTCCATCTTACGAAGGAGAGATGGGAATTTTAAAAGATCATATTCCTTTAATTACATTTTTAAGACCTGGAATAATCGTTATTATGAATAAAGATAAAAAAAACTACTATGTTGAGGAGGGTACTGTAGAGTTTTCTAATAACAATCTTTTGGTTTTATCATCAACGGCAAAGGAGGTTTTGGATTTAGAAAAAAACTCATTGAACACAATGATTAGTGAGGCTGAAAAAAAACTTAGCACCAGCGATGTCTCTGATAAAGAAAAATATCTCTTATCTTATAAAATTTCGACACTAAAAGAAATTAATAGATAAACTTTTTTATTTCTATTAATAGTTTTAAATAAACATCCTTTTTGAAATCTACAATTACCTCAGGTAATTTTTCTATAGTTATCCATTTCCACTCAATAAATTCAGGGTATTTTGTTTTTAGATTTATTTCATTTTCATTTCCAATAAATTTTACAATAAACCATTTTTGTTTCTGACCTCTATATTTACCTTTCCATATTTTCCCAAGTAAATTTTTTGGAAGCTCATATTCAAATGTTCCTTTAATTTCTTTTAAAATTTCAATGTTTATAATACTTGTTTCCTCTAAAAGTTCTCTTTTCATAGCCGCAACAAAATTTTCATTTTTATCTACTCCTCCTTGAGGCATTTGCCATTTATCTATCGGATTATCTTTTCTTTTTCCAACAAAAACTAAATTATTTTTATTCAAAACTATAACTCCAACACCAATTCTCAAAGGGAGTTTTTTTTCGTCCATTACTATGAATTGAATAATTTTATAGCGTAGTTTAGCTGATTATCATTTTTAGAATTTAATTTAAAATTTTCTTCGGTTTCTTCTACAACTATATCAGGAGTAACTCCAACTTCTGAAATAGAGTCTCCCGATGGTAAATAATATTTTGAAATAGTAAGTCTCATTCCACCACCATTACGTAAAGCAATTATTGATTGAACCGATCCTTTACCATAAGAATTTTCTCCTAAGATAATAGCCCTTTTATGATCTTTAAGAGCTCCTGCAAATATTTCTGACGCTGATGCTGAGCCGTTATTGATTAATACTATTATCGGTTTACCGCTTACTTCATCTCCTTTTCTGGCAAAAAACTTTCTAGTTTCTGATGGCTTACGTCCTTTGGTAGAAACAATCTCACCATCATCTAAAAAATAATCCGTAATGTTAATTGCTTGAGTCAAAAGACCCCCGGGGTTATTTCTTAAATCAAAAATATAACCATCAATTTTTGAATTTTTTCTAAATTGCTTAATTTCTTTTAAAAATTGTTTATCACTGTTTTCATTGAAAGATTTAAGACGAATATATCCTAAGTTACTTTTTTTACCCATTATTTCAGATTTTACAGATTTAATTTCAATTATTTTTCTTGTAATCTTAAATTTTAAAGGTTTTTTAATATTTTTTCTTCTAACCGTGAGTTCTACCGAGGTACCAATTGGTCCTCGCATAAGTTTAACAGCTTCCATTAAAGATTTTCCTTGAACTTGTTCATCACCAATTTTTACAATGTAGTCTCCAGCTTTAATTCCTGCTTTTGAGGCAGGTGTATCATCAATCGGAGATATCACTTTTACTACTCCTGACTCCATCCCAATTTCAATACCAAGACCTCCAAATTCGCCACGAGTATCTGTTTGCATTTCTTTAAATAGCTCTGGACTCATGTAAGCCGAGTAAGGATCTAAAGATTGGAGAACTCCATTTATAGCAGAGTCCATCATTTCTGATTGATTTACATCTTCAACGTAATCTTTATTTATTTTTTCTAAAACTTCTCCAAAAAGATCTATTTTTTCGTATAGGTCATTTTTAGAATTTAAATTTGTAAAATTAATACAAAAAAATAAAATTGTAAAAAAAGTAATTTTTTTCACACCATTGCCTTTTCTTTTGGAATTTCTTCAGACCACATTTTTTCTAAATCATAAAATTCTCGTTTTTCAGGATGAAAAATGTGTACAATTATATTCATTGCATCTACCAATTTCCAGTCTTGGCTTTCTCTTCCCTCAATTCTGCATTCATTAAGGCCAATTTTTTTTAAATCTGCTACTAGTATTTCTGAAAGTGATTGTAAATGTCTAGATGATGTCCCAGAGGCAATTATCATATAGTCAGCTATATATGATTTATTTTTTAAATCAATCGAGGTAATATTGATTGCTTTGTTATCATCTAATATTTTTTCTATATATTTTTTCATCTCTAAAATTTTCATTAAAATTTTTTAAAACGCCTTCTTTTAATAATTGATGATGAAATATTTATTGGTTTGTTTTTTATAAATATAATATTTTTTTTATTAAGATATTTTACCACTGTAGATTTTTTACTCTTTTTATCATATCCTTTTCTTGAAAAAACAACTAATTTTGTTAGTTTAACTATTTTTTTCCATCTTGTCCACTTATGAAAATCTAACAAGCAATCTGCACCTAAAATGAGGTATAGATTTTTCTTTTTTTTCTTTTTAATAAAATAATTAACAACATTTATCATTCGAGATGATTTAATTTTATCATCTATATATGACACATTCACATTTCTGGTTGTTTTTAGCAACTTTTTGCTTTTTATCACTCTTTCTTCTACAGAGAATTTAGCACTTTTTTTAAAAGGATTCTTTTTTGCAATTATCCAATAAATTTTATAAAAATTAATTTTTGATAAACTTATTTTTGTAATTTTAACGTGTCCTTTATGAGGGGGATCAAAGCTTCCACCTAGAATGCCAATTTTTTTTTCTTTCAAATTTGACATTAATTATTTTCTAATAATTCCTTTTCCAGACACCAAATACTTGTAAGAAGTTAATTGGTTTATTCCTACAGGACCTCGAGGCGGAAGTTTATTTGTTGAAATCCCAATTTCTCCTCCAAATCCAAATTCACCTCCATCAGCAAATTGAGTAGAAACATTGTGCATGGCGATGGCACTATTCACTCCATTTAAGAAAACTCTAGCTTTTTTAGAATTATTTGTAATTATACTGTCAGTATGCATCGTTCCATATTTTAAAATGTGATCGATCGCATCTTTTACACCTTTAACTGTTTTAATAGAAACAATTGAGTCAAGATACTCAGTTTTCCAATCAAGATCTTTGGCTTTTTTTAATTTATGTTTAAAAATTTTATTTATATTTTTATCAACTCTAACTTCACATCCTGAGTCAATTAGTGAATTAATGATTGGCTTTGCATGAGAACTCAGAGCTCTTTGATCAATCAGCAAAGTTTCAAGTGCGCCACAAATACTTGTTCTTCTCATTTTTGCATTTACGATAATGTTTTTTGCCATTGAAATATTTGATGATTTATCAAGATAGATATGACACAATCCTTCTAAATGGCCTATTACATGAACATTCGAAAATTTTTGTACTTTTGCTACTAATCCTTTTCCTCCTCGTGGCACAATTACATCTATATACTCACTCATTTTTGAAAGCAAAAGATCAACTATTTTTCTGTCTTTCTTGTCAATAAACTGAACACAGTTTGGGTTAAGTTTATTTTTTCTTAAACTTTCTCGAAAAAGATTTGTAAGCAATTTGTTTGAATTATAAGCTTCTGATCCACCTTTTAATATACAACAATTTTTGGATTTCAGACATAAAGACGCTACATCAGCAGTAACATTTGGCCTACTCTCATATATAACTCCAATAACACCTATTGGAGTAGAAATTTTTTTTATTTTTAGATTATTAGGTCTTTTCCAACTTTCTAAAACTCGACCTATTGGATTTTTAAACTTAGATATCTGATTTATTGAACTTCTAATACCTTCAATTCTTTTTTCATTAAGAACAAGCCTATCTACAAGATGTTTTCTTTTAACATTTTTTATGTCTTTTAAATTTTCCTTGATTATTTTTCTTTTATTTTTAGAAATTAGAAAACTGTAGTCGTTTAATACTGATTTAATTCTATTGTGATTAGCATCTTTTAATTCTTTAAAAGCTTTCTGCGCATTAAACCCAATTTTTTTAAGGTATTTCATCTTATAATTTTACCATATCATCTTTATGAATAATTTCAGACTTACTTAAATATCCAAGAATATTCTCTATTTCTTTACTTTGTTTACCTTTGATCTTGTTAATCTCTATTGAGGAAAAAGAGGACAACCCTCTTGCAAGGTTTTTATTATTTTGATCTAAAATTAATACGTTCTCTCCTTTATTAAAATTTCCCTCAATTTTAGTTATACCTGCTGCCAACAAACTTTTTCCTGAATGTAATGCTTTTGCTGCACCTTGATCGATAAATATTTTACCTGCAGAATTTAATGAACTAACAATCCATTTTTTTCGTGCAGCTAAATTTGAAATTTTAGGTATAAAATGTGTATAGGTTTTATTTTTTATCAAATTACGAATAGCGTTATTTGTTTTTCCATTTCCAATAAACATATGACATCCAGCATTCATACAAATTTTTGCAGCATCTAACTTTGTAGATATTCCTCCAGACCCATACATATTTTTTTTTTGATCGATAAGTGATTCAATTTTAGTATCAACATTTGTTACGGTCTTAATAATCTTTTTTCTTTTTGATTTATCGTAAAGCCCATCTACATCAGATAAAATAATTAATGTATCTGCTCCTATAATTTGAGCTACTCTTGCTGCTAATCTATCGTTGTCACCATATTTAATTTCTGTAGTTGCTGTCGTGTCGTTTTCATTAACAATTGGTATAGCTTTTAGTTTAAATAAATTATCAAAAGTTCTTCTGACATTTAACGCTCTTCTTCGTTGTTCGGTGTCATCTGGACTTATTAATATTTGACCAGTTTTAATCTTAAATTTATCAAATAATTTTTGAAATTCCCCAGCTAAATGAATTTGACCAATTGCTGCAATAGCTTGACTCATTTCTAGCTTAATCTTTCTTTTTCTTATTTTAAGATAATTTTGTCCTAATGCGATAGCACCCGAAGAAACAATTACTAAATCATTAGTTTTTTTAAATTTTTTTATATCTTTAATAAGACTAGTAACCCATTTTGTTTTAAAATTACCTTTTGGATCTACAACAGTAGAGGAACCAAGTTTAATAACAATCTTTTTTGAATTTTTAATAAGCATATTTAGACAATAATTTTTTTATTTTTTGTATATCATCGTTAGAAAACACTGAAATTACCTCACATTTCGCTTTAATTTTTTTTTCAAATTCTTTTACTTTTCTAGTAATATCATTTTTTTTTAGTAAATCAGATTTATTAAAAAAAATAAGTTCTTTTTTTTTACCTAAATTTTTATCATAATTTACAAGTTCTAATTTAATTTTTTTATAGTTATCAATTAAACTCTCTTCAGATAAATCAATTAAATGTAATAGTAATTTACATCTTTCAATATGTCTCAAGAATTTATCTCCTAGTCCAACTCCTTTGTGTGCCCCCTCAACTAAACCGGGTATATCCGCCAAAGTAATTTCCTTACCACCGTAATATGCTACTCCTAAATTAGGATTGATTGTTGTAAAAGGATAGTCTGCTATTTTTGGTTTTGCCTTCGTTAAAGCTGCAAGCAAACTTGACTTACCAGCATTAGGTTGACCAATTATGCCTATGTCAGCAATAACTTTTAATTGTAACCAGATCCAAAATTCTTCACCAATTTTACCATTTGTTTTTTTTTTAGGCGCCCTGTTAGTTGAACTTTTGAATCTTACGTTTCCTAGTCCACCCTTACCTCCAGATGCTACTAAATATTTCTCTTTATTTTTTGTAAAATCGTAAATTAGAGTATTATTATCTTCCTCGTAGATTTGAGTTCCAACTGGAACTTTTAAAATAGTGTCTTTTCCATTAGCTCCTGTTTTATTTCTTTTGCTTCCATGCTTCCCATTTTGGGCTTTAAAATGTTGAGAATATCTAAAATCTATTAAAGTATTAAGATTTCTTTCCGACTCAATAATAATTGAGCCACCATCTCCACCATCTCCTCCATCAGGTCCTCCGTATTCAATAAACTTTTCTCTCCGGAAACTAGCTGAGCCAGAACCTCCATTGCCTGCTTTTATATTGATTTTTGCTTGGTCTAAAAATTTCATGTAAATATATTATAAATAACTTAAGTTATTTATAAATTTAATTGGGAATAACAGAAACAAAAGTTCTGTTCAATTTTGATTTTTTAAATTTTACTTTTCCTTTTATTAACGAAAAAATGGAGTGATCTTTGCCCATACTAACGTTTTCTCCAGGATGAATTTTAGTCCCTCTTTGTCTTACAATTATATTTCCTGGTATGACTATCTGATCTCCATATCTTTTCACACCTAGACGTCGACCTTTACTATCTCGTCCATTTTTCGAAGATCCACCTGCTTTTTTTGTTGCCATAAAAACTTATTTGTTTGTAATTTTCTTAGTTTTTTCAGTTTTTTTAATTTCTTTTTTTTCAGACTTAAACTTGCTTTTTGATGTAGCTATCGAGGCTTCTGCTATTAACTTACCATCTTTAGATAAAATTTTAGTTATTTGAATTTTAGAATGTCTTTGCCTATGTCCATTTTTCTTTCTTGAATGTTTTCTTCTTCTTTTATGAAAAACTAGAACTGTTCGGTCTTTAACATTATCTAATAGCTTAGCTTCAACCGTAGCTCCTTGAATGCTTGGGTTTCCAATTTCAGTATTTTTACTATCGTTTAAAAGTAAAACATTTTTAAACTTAATAGTTTGACCAACTTTTGCATCAAGTTTTTCTATTTCTAAAATTTTACTTGCAGAAACTTTGTATTGTTTTCCACCAGTTTCAATAATTGCAAATGACATATAACCTTTTTTTCTAGTTTCATCGCAATATAGCTATCAATATTATCAAGTCAAGATTATTGAGGTTAAAAAGTGTCCTTTAAATCTCGTAATTTGCTAAAAATTTCTTGATCTGAAGAACCTTTAAGGTTTAAAGCTTGTTTAAGAGCAACATCATCGTACCTTAAAAATACGTTCATTTTTTTTTCTTCACCAATAGTTGTAGGAATAGTCGGCAAATTACTGCTTAATTTTGAGTTTATTATTAATGATTTTTCTTTTAGCAGAGCATTATTTGGATCATGTTTTAAACAAAAATCTAAATTCGTTTTAGTATATTCATGACCACAGTACACCTTTGTCTCCGGTGGAAGATTTTTCAATTTATTTAAGGAATTTAACATATCTTTGTGAGTACCTTCAAATACTCTACCACATCCTAATGAAAACAATGTGTCTCCTGTAAAAACTATTTTTTCTTTTTTAAAATAAAAGGCAATATGTCCTTTAGTATGCCCTGGAATAAAAATTACTTTAAATTCTAGATTTCCAATTTTTTTCATTTGATTTTCGTTTAATAAAATATCTATTCCTGGAATTCGATTTTTATCATTTTTAAAACCTAAAATTTTACAATTATACTTATTTTTGAGTTTAATATTACCATCCACATGATCTGCATGATGGTGAGTATTCAAAATATAATCTAATTTTTTATATTTTTTAATTATTTCATCACAAGCGTGAAAATCAGAAGGATCAACAATCGACAAAGTATTAGTTTCTTTTTCAAAAATTAAATAACTGTAATTATCACTTAAACACGGTATAATTTTTATTTCCATCTTATCCTATTAAAAAAATCCCTAATTTTGAAAAAAGATTTTTAACTTCTAAATTACTTTTTTTAATCAAAGACGTCTTGTCTTCATTTACTCCTACAACTTTCTTTATCTTAATATTTTTTTCATCACAAAAATCGAATAAATCTTTAATTGTACACATGTGTAAATTAGGAGTATTATACCATGTATTGGGCAACGTTTTTGTAACTGGCATTTTGCCGAAAAACAAAAGATTGGCTCTAACTTTCCAAAATCCAAAATTTGGAATAGAAATAATTACTGATTTTCCGACTCTCAAAAGATCTTTTAATACTTTCTCAGGGTCATAAAATGCTTGTAGCGTTTGACTTAAAACTACATAATCAAATGATTGATTTGGAAATTGGTGCAGTTCAGTTTCTGCATTGCCCTGAATAACAGGTAGGCCTTTATGGATACACTGCTGCACCTTATCTTGATTAAGCTCTAATCCACGAACTTCAATATTTTTTTCTTTTTCAAGGAAACTCATTAAAGATCCATCACCACAACCAACGTCTAACACTCTAGTGTTGTTAGGCAATAAGTCTGAAATTACTTTAAATTCTTTTTTCATTTTTAAATTTTTCATACATTGAGTCTATAAAACCTTTCATAGTTTTTAAAAATTCTGGCTCATCAATTAAAAAAGAGTCATGTCCTTTATCTGTGGTAATTTCAGAATACGAAACATCAGCTCCGGACGCATTAAGAGCTATGACTATATCTTTATTTTCCTTAGTTGTGTAAAGCCAATCCGAAGAAAAAGATATAATTAAAAATTTAGCTTTTTGATTTCTAAAAGCTTCAATCAAACCACCTTTAAATTGTTTTGATAGATCAAAATAATCCATTGCTCTTGTTATATAAAGAATAGAATTAGCATCGAATCTTTCTACAAATGCATAGCCTTGATGTCTTAGATAACTTTCTACCTGAAAATCTGCATCAAAACTAAATTCATAATCTGCTTTTTCTTGTAATTTTCTTCCAAATTTTTCCTGCATGCCTTTTTCCGATAGATAACTTATATGCCCAACCATTCTGGCTACAGCTAAACCATTTTTTGGCTGTAAATTTTTTAAAACATATTTACCCTTATCCCAAACAGGATCTGCCATAATAGCCTGACGAGCTAATTCATTTAAAGCAATATTTTGAGCACTATGACTTGAGCTGCAAGCTATCGGAATAGCAGAAAAAGTTTTATCTGGAAAAGTTGCACAAAATTGTAAAAGTTGCATCCCACCCATTGATCCACCTGTAGCACAAAGAAGTTTTTTTATACCTAAATGTTCTAATAAAGACTCTTGAGCTCTTACTATATCTTTGATTGTAATTACTGGAAAATCTAATCCATATGGTTGTTTTGTTTCAGGATTTAAATCTCTTGGTCCTAAAGATCCCATACATCCACCAATTACGTTTGCACAAATGACAAAATATTTATTTGTATCAATAGCCTTACCTGGCCCTACAGCCGTTATCCACCAGCCTTCTTTTTTTGTTACTGGATTTACTTCACTTACAAATTGATCGCCCGTTAAAGCGTGAAAAACTAATATAGCGTTATCTTTGTTATTACTTAGCTTGCCATAAGTCTCATATGCTAAAGGAAAATCTTTTATTGTTTTTCCACAGTCTAATTTTAGTGGTTTTGAAACGTTTATTTTTTTTATATCTACTAATTTATCGTTCATCCAAAAAAAAAGCCCAGCTAAACCGGGCTATCTCCTATTTAGCTATATTTATCAAGCGCCTGCAATTTGGTTAAATCAGCGCCTTGAAGAGATTAATACTAAATAGTCGTAAACTTGTCAAATTCATATGTAATGAAACTAGCATTACTAAAGCTTTTTATATATTAACAGAAATAAAATGAATTTACCGAAGCCAAAAAAAATTAACGCAGAAAAATATGTTGCTGGATTAAGTTTATACAAGCAAAAAACAGTGAAAATTAAACTTTCAGCTAATGAGTCTGCATTGGGCCCAAGTCCAAGGGCAATAAAAGAATTTAACAAAGTATCAAAAAATTTAAAAAGATATCCAGACTCTGAAGGTGTCTTTCTCAGAAAAGTGCTAGCTAATAAATTTAAACTTGATCCTAAAAGAATTATACTTGGATCAGGTTCTGACCAAATATTTGAATTAATATGTAAATCATTTATTAATAAAAATGATGAAGTAATTGTTCCTGAGTTTAGTTTTATAATTTATAGAATTTATAGTAAAATTTATGGTGCAAAGATTAAATATGCTAAAGAAAAAAATTTTAGAATATCTATTAATAATATTCTTTCTAAAGTAACTAAAAAAACAAAAATTGTTTTTTTAGCCAACCCTAATAATCCTACTGGAACAATTATTAGTAAAAACGAATTGTTAACATTAAGAAAAAAATTAAGAAACAATATATTGTTAGTTGTTGATGATGCTTACTTTGAATATGTAAAAGACAAAAATTACTTACCGGGAATGAAGCTATTTTCTAATTCCCCAAATGTTATAGTTACAAGAACATTTTCAAAAATTTACGGTCTTGCAGGTCTTAGAATTGGATGGGGGTATGGTCCCAAAAATTTAATACATGCGTTAAACAAAACTAAACCACCTTTCAATATTAATAGAGCTGCTTTATTCGCCGCGGCGGAATCAATTAAAGATGTTAAGTGGTTAAACAAAGAAATCAAACACGTTAATAGATGGGCTAAAATTTTTTATGATAACTTTAAGAATTTAGGAATAGAAACGAACTCCAGTTATGGAAATTTTTTACTGGCAAACTTTAATAAAATTAGAGGGAGTGCAAAAAAAACATTTTTAAAATTAGCCAAAAAAGGAATATTGGTTAGAAAAATGGATGTATATAAGATTAAAAATTCTTTAAGAATAACAATTGGAAACAATTTGGAAAATAAAAAATTTATTAATACTTTAAGGAAGATGATTTAATGTTTGATAAAATTGCTATAATTGGATGTGGTTTAATAGGCTCGTCAATTTTGAGAAATATAAACAACAATGAAATTAGTAAGTCAATTACGGTTTTTGATAAATCAAAGAATGTAATCGAAGCTATAAAAAAAGAAAACTTATGTGACAATATATCGAAAGATATTCAATCTGCAGTAAAAGATTCAGATTTAATAATTCTTGCTATTCCCTTAAGCTCTTACAAAGAAGTTTTATTATCTGCAAAGGACTTGTTTAAAAAGGATGCTATAATTACAGACACTGGTTCAGTAAAAAAAGAGGTAAATAAAATATTTGAAAATTTTAATTTAAAAAATATCTCCTGGGTGGCATCTCATCCTATAGCAGGAACTGAGGAAAGTGGTCCCTCTGCTGGTTTTAAAGATCTATTTAAAAATAGATGGACAATTATTTGTGATAGCAAAAACTCCAATAAAGACAAAGTTGAAAAATTAAAAAAATTCTGGGAATTTTTAGGAAGCAAAGTAAAATTAATGAATATTGACGAACATGATCACATACTTGCGTTAACAAGTCATTTACCTCACGCAGTAGCATACAACATTGTAAAAACAGCAATTAATGCTGATGAAAAATTTAGAAATGAAATTATTAAATATAGCGCTGGAGGTTTAAGAGACTTTACTCGTATTGCATCTTCAGATCCTTTAATGTGGAGGGATATTTTTATTGATAATAGTGAAAATATTTTGAAGATTTTAGATGATTTCTCTAAGAACATTGATGATTTTAAAAAAGCTATTACTGAAAAAAATGGTGATAAACTTTTAAAAATATTTGCTTCTACTAAGAATGTAAGAAAAGAGATAATTAAAGCTGGGCAAGATGTTGAATCCCCTGACTTTGGAAGAAAAAAAAATTAATTTAAATTATCAATCGAGGAATAAATTTTTGCTTCTAAATCATTAATAAAAATATTTTTATCTTTTCCAGGTTCAATAGGTTCTAAGAAAGATATCTTAATGTCATGATTATGTTTTAAAAAACTATTTTTTGGCCAAACCTTACCAGTATTTAGCGCAACAGGAACACAAGGTAAATTTAATGCTTCGTAAATTCTACCAGCACCCTTTTTAAAAGGTAATCTTTCACCAAATTTTACTCTTGTCCCTTGGGGAAAAATTAATAGAGGTCTTTTACTAACTTCAATATTATTTTTAATTTTATCAAAAAAATTTAAATTATCTTTTGTAGTAGTGTCTCTAACTATATCAATTGAACCAATTTTTCTTAAATACCAACCAAATAAAGGAATTTTTAAAAGTTCTTTTTTAAGAATAAAAATAGGATACTGCAAAGGTGCTTGAAGTATAAATGTTTCAAGTAAAGATTGATGTGCGCTCGCAACAAAAAATCTTTCATTTTTTTTTAAGTTTTCTAGTCCAGAAAAATTAACTTTAACCCCCAATACAAATTTTAATAGGAATATAATCATGTGAGCCAATACTTTTCCGCAGATTAAAGTAGCTTTACTGGGTAAAACTAATGTAGGTATAGCTATAATAAAAACTAATACTAAGGTTAAATAGAATAATATAGTAAATAAGAATGATCTTATAAATTGCATTATTGGTTGAGCAAACTTTTTATATCCTGTTTTTTTCTAATTATTTTTGCTTTAGATTTATTTATAATTATCTCAGCTATTAAAGGCTTAGTATTATAATTTGAAGATAAAGAAGCACCATAAGCTCCGACATCTGATATGGCGACGTAATCAGATTGGTTCAGTTTTTGGTATTTATTATATTTAATAAATTTGCAGGTAGTCTCACATATAGGTCCAACAAATTCTATAGGCCCTTTATTTTTTTTACCATTTTTAATCACTGGAATTATATTGTGAATGGCATCATATAGTGCAGTTCTCATAAAATCATTCATACCAGCATTTAGAATTGCAAATGTTTTATTGGAACCTTTTTTTAGATATTGAACTTTAGTTACTAAAATAGCTGTATTACCCACAATTGTCCGCCCTGGTTCAAAAATAATATTACAATTATATTTTTTTCTAAATTTTTCTACTAAGTTTGAGTAGTTTTTAAGATTAATTTTTCTATCACTTTTTTTATAAGCAATACCGAATCCACCACCAAGATCTACAAACTTGAAGAAGATTTTTGTTTTTTTTATTATTTCCTCTAAAACTTTTAAAGTTTTTTTAAAAGGATTTTCACTTAATATTTGACTCCCAATATGCACACTTATCGCATCAAGTTGTAAATTTTTCAATTTTTTAATATTAAGACAAAATGAAATTAAGTTTGTTTTTGAAAGACCAAATTTATCTTCAGCTTTACCTGTTGAAATCTTTTTATGTGTTGGAGCGTTGATATCAGGATTTAACCTTATACCTATAGCAATCTTTTTTTTTAGATCACCCGCAATTTTGTTTATTAATACAGCTTCATTCTCCGACTCCACATTTATCAATAAAATATTTTTTCTTATTGCTAATTTAATTTCATCCTCTGTTTTACCAACACCAGAGAAAACAATTTTATTTGGTTTTATACCTGATTTAATAGCTTTAAGTAATTCACCCCCTGAGACTACATCTGCACCTGACCCCATTTTTTTTAAAACTTTTAAAATTTGAATATTTGAATTCGCTTTTACTGAAAAACAAATCAATGGGTTAGATTTTTTGAAATTACTCGAAAACGACTTATAATTCTCAATAATATTACCCTCAGAATAAAGATAAAAAGGAGTACTTAATTTTGAAGCTAAACTTCTTACAGAAACACGTTCCACAAATAGATTATTATTTTTATACCTTATATAAGACATGTATTAAATTATTTTTGCAAAACTATTAATTGACCCTTGATATTGAGGATCTGATTTTTTTCCGCAAGATCCAAATATAAACATTAACATAATAAGAGAAATTACAAATTTCATTTAAGTTCCTTTTTGTACTTTTTTATCATATTTCTTATATTTCTTTCAGATGTACCGCCATAAGATTTTTTTGAATTCATAGAGTTTTTTATGTCAAAAATTTTTAAAACATTATTATTTAAGTCCTTATGAAACTTTTTAATTTCATCTAAAGTTAACTCATCTAAATTTTTTTTGTTTTTTTCAGCATAATTAACAATTTTTGATGATATTTTATAAGCTTCTCTAAAAGATAGTTTTTTATCTTTCACCAGGTAGTCTGCAAAGTCCGTTGCTGTTGTATATCCAGTTTTTGCCATATTAGACATTCTATTTTTATTAGGATTAACATTTTTAATTAATTCATTGCTCATAATTAAAGTATCTTTCAAAGTATCAAACCCATCAAATACTAACGCTTTGTCATCTTGTAAATCCTTAAAATATGAAATTGGAAGTCCTTTCATTATTGTTAAAATAGAATTTAATTTTCCATAATTTATCCCAGTTCTACCTCTAATAAGTTCTGCAGGGTCAGGATTTTTTTTTTGCGGCATGATAGAAGAACCGGTCAACATTTTATCGTTAAAGCTAATAAGTTGATAAGCATCTGAATTTAATATTATGAAGTCTTCTGCCAATCTTGATAAGTGCATTGCACATACAGCACAAGTATAAAGAAAGTCAATTGCAAAATCTCTATCAGAAACTGTATCAATAGAGTTATCTGTTGGTTTTCTAAAACCTAATTTCTTAGATGTAAAAGTTCTATCTATATTATAAGAAGTCCCTGATAAAGCTGCTACTCCAAGAGGTGACTCATCAATTAACTCTAAATTATTTTTAAATCTCTTTCTGTCTCTTTTTAACATTTCATAGTAAGCCAAGAGATAATGAGCAAAAGAAACCGGCTGTGCATTTTTAAGGTGCGTAAAACCCGGCATCACAGTACTTATATTTTTGTCAGCTTTGTTTATAATATTTTTCATTAGAGAATTTAATTCTTTAATCAAAATTAGCGATGAGTCTTTTACCCAAAGCTTAAAATCAGTAACTACTTGATCATTTCTCGATCTAGCAGTGTGCATATAACCTGCTGAGTTTCCGATTATTTCGTATAATTCTTTTTCAATATTTAAATGAATATCTTCAAATTTTTCTTTAAAAATAAACTTACCTTTTTTAATCTGTCCTTTGATTTTTTCCAACCCTTTAAGTATTTTTTTACCCTCTTTTGCAGGTATAATTTTTTTCTTAATTAACATTTGAGTATGAATTTTTGATGCAAAAATATCTTGTTCGTAGAGCCTTTTATCTACATTTATTGAAGCCCCAATTCTTTGAAACGATTTAGAAGTTGAGCTTTTAAATCTGCTTGACCAAACTGTCTTATTTTTATTTGTCATAAACTATGTTATTTTTAATTTAAATTAATATGAAAATTAGTAAATCTTTTAAAATCTATATTCACATATTACTTGTGTTTTTAATCAGCAAAAACGTTTTAGCTGACACTGATTTTTCCAAAAATATAGTTATTTATGAAAAACCAAAGACAATAGGGGAACTAAAATTTAAAGATTTAAATCTTCAAGAGGTCGATTTAACAAACAAAAAAGGCAATATCATGATACTAAATTTTTGGGCTACATGGTGTGCACCATGCAGGAGAGAAATGCCTTCTCTTGAAAAGCTTACACACCAATATCCAGAAGTCAAAGTTTATGCGATAAACATGGAGAAACCTAATAAACTTAAAGCTCAAGATTTTTTTAAATTTGTTGGCGTGCTTTCATTAGACATTTATTTTGACCCAGAATTAAAATTAGTAAAACAATTTAAGATGCGAGGATTACCTACCAGCATTCTAATTGATAAAAATGGACTCGAATTTGGAAGAATTGTTGGTGAAATTGATTTTATAGATAAAGATTTTATAAAATTATTAAAAAGATATATTTAGTCTTTTAAAAAATAAGCCATTAAAACTAAAACTATAACTGCTATAAATTGTAATAGAACTCTAAGTTGCATTAACTTATTAGAATATTTTTTACTAGTATTTCCACCTTTAAATAAAGTATAAATACCCATGATTAAAACTATCGCTACAGCGCCTAATAAAGTGAAACCTATAAAATTAAAAAAAAATTCTGACATATTTAATAATTCATTATCATGAGCTACTCATTAAATACAATTATTTTAGAACCTCTAAGTAAAAAAAAACCTAAAAATGCTGTAATACTTTGCCACGGCTACGGAGGAGACGGCAAGGATATTTCAATACTTGCAAATTATTGGAAAGCGCATTTACCTGACACTTTATTTATTTGTCCTGATGCTCCTGAAAAATGCGCAGCCAGCCCAACAGGTTTTCAATGGTTTGATTTAATAGATCAAACTTCTGATCAAATTTTGTCTAAATCTTTAATTGCAGAGTCAAAACTCAATAAATTTATTGATGAAGTAAAAAAAAACAACAATTTATCAGCCGACCAAATTATAATTGGAGGTTTCAGCCAAGGATGTATGCTCAGTCTTCAAGCAGGTATTAAAAGAAAAGACAAAATTAATTCAATAGTAGGTTACTCAGGAAGAATCATTGATATAGTGCATCTTGAAAATAACATTATCTCTAAACCGAATATAATTTTAATGCATGGAGACTCTGATCAAATTGTTCCTATTGACTCTTTATTAGAAGCAAAAGACTTCTTTAAAAAAAACAATTATGAGATAGAAACCAAGATATTTAAAAATTGTGAGCACCGTATACCTACAGAAGGGTCAAGTTTAGGTCTACAATTCATAAAAAAACATTTTAATTCATAAAAATACACCTGTAACAAAATTATAACTTGATATAATTTTTTGTATCAGTTAGCTTTTAGTATGATAATTTCTTCAGCAGATAAAGTTCCATTGGAAAAATGTCCAGCCTTAGTGCTAAACGCTGATTTTCGACCTTTAAGTTATTACCCTTTATCAATATGGTGTTGGCAAGATGCTGTTAAGTCAGTTTTTCTAAATAGAGTTAGTATAGTTTCAAACTATAAAAGAAAAATTAGAAGCCCATCTTTTGAAATGAATTTGCCAAGCGTAATAGCACTCAAAAGTTTTATTCAACCATCAAAAAATCCGAATTTTACAAGATTTAATGTTTTTTTGAGAGATAAATTTGCTTGCCAGTATTGCGGAGATAAAAAAGACCTAACTTTTGATCATCTGTTGCCAAAATCAAAAGGTGGATTAACCGACTGGAATAATGTGGTTACCGCTTGCTCAAGCTGTAACGTTAAAAAAGGTGGAAAACTTTATGAGCAGTGTGAATTAAAATTAGCCAACAAACCTTATGCACCTACCGTTGAAGATTTACATAAAAATGGAAGAAATTTTCCGCCAAACTTTCTGCATGAAAGTTGGATGGACTATTTGTACTGGGATATTGAACTAGAACCTTAATTATATTTTTTCAGAAATAGTTATTGCAATGCGTGATGAAGTTTTAATAACCTTATCTAAAACGCCAAATAAACCTTTTTTAGTTGCACCATTATCATAAGCGATATTTTTATGATCTAGTTCATCTTGTCTAAATTTTATTATTTTTTCTTTTAATTTTTTTTCGTCTTTACCCAATTTATATGTTTGATCTTTATAGTGACCGTCAATAACTTCTTCCACTGATGCAGTACATAGCATAGCTGCTTTCTCACCGAGCATTGCAGTTCCAAATCCCAAGGTAACACCCATTAAATCCCATAAAGGAAGAAGTTTAGTAGGCTTTATATTTCTTTTCTTAATCTCACTGTCAAAATATTCGTAATGTTCTTTCTCGTGTTCTTTCATTTCTTCAATCTTCCTTTTAAGTGAGGCATTTTGTTTAAAAGTTTTTAAAGCCAATAATTGGCCTTCATAAATCTTGATAGCTCCCCGCTCTCCTGCATGGTCTACTCTAATTATTTCCTCTAAAGTTTTTTTATTTGTTTTGTCCATAATTAATAATTATTTTTAACATGATACCACTTAAAATAGTTGAAATAATGGTATTTATTGTAGCAAGCGAAAGCCCTAAAAATCTAAAGGTTACTTCTTTGCAACTAATTGGAACGTTTTTTAATTGTTTTAAAAGTTGATCTTTAGACAGACTTTCTCTTGAATTTTCTAAGTTACATACAAGCGACTCATCAAAAAAACCCTGTTCAATTCCAACATGGTAAAATGAAACTAATGATCCAAATATAAAAAATAACAAAACTATTGCTGAAAATAATCTCTCAAATCTTTTTGTTATAAAAATCAGTGAGATTACCACTACTGCTGAAAAATAAGGAATTCTCTCAATTAAACAAAGATTACAAGGTTTATGTCCCAGAATATATTGAACAAAATAAGCTATGGATAGAGATAATATGCTAAAAGCTAAAATTGAATTTAATAAAAATTTATTATCTGACATTAAGTAAAAATTATGTACAAGACGAAAGCTAAAATTACAATAAATATTCCTCCAATAGAAAACCAAATAGCACCTTTTTTTTCAATAAATTCACCAAACTTTTGACCAAATAAACTTGTTAAATATGCTACCAAGAAAAATCGCAATCCTCTTGTAAACAAACAGATAAGAAAGAAAACTGGAAGATTATAATTAATAACCCCACTTGTGATAGTAAATACTTTAAAAGGCAAAGGGGTAAACCCAGCTAAAAACATAATTCCAAGCCAGGCTAAAAATCCCCCTTTAGTCGACATCTTATCTTGCATTTCAAAAACTTTTTCTTCATACCCATAAAATTCAATGATGACCATGGAAGCATCTAGAAAAAAAACACCTAACATATATCCAAATAATCCTCCTAAAACAGAACCAAAAGTAGCTATTAAAAAAATTTTAAAATAATCTTCTCGTTTAGCAACGACCATAGGTATAATCATTAAATCTGGGGGAACAGGGAAAAAAAAACTCTCTATAAATGAAACAAAAGCTAGTAAAGGCTTAGAAAATTTATGTCTAGCAAGCTCTACACATCTGTCATATAGTTTTTTTAAAAACATGAATTTAAAATGCACAATACTTAGGTATCTGGCAAGTTTAATATTATCCACTATTGCAATTTACGCTATTGTGATTATTGCTGGAATTTTTGGAGCAGATTATGGATTTTCTCCAGCAGATACTTTTATAATTTGGCTGTTAATGGCGATTTTGATAAATCAATCTGTAACTTGGAAGAAATAATATATGTCCGAACCTATTGATATTAAAACTAAAAAAATTATACCGCAATTAAACCCAATCAAATTTGATAAGTCTTTAGTTTTAGATAATTTAGAACAAAACATTTTAACTCATTGGGATACCTGGGGAAAATTTCAACAAGCTTGGACAAATAGCGCCTATAGAACGTTCAAAGATTTAGAAAAGTATATTGTGATGATTTATCTAATTCGTAATCATTGGCAAAATCTTTCAGATAAATTTATCTATTATTCAATGGATGAATTTTATGATCAAAACGAAATTACTATTGATAAGATTAATTTAATTCAGATATCAAATGAGCTTAATATTCCTAAAGAAACCATACGAAGAAAGGTAAATGAATTACAAGATGCAAATATTTTAACCAGAAATGGAAAGACAATCACTTTTAATAAATCAGGTATAGATTTTCAAAAACCGCAAGAAACCATCGAGTTATTATCCAATTTTATAGAAAAAAAATCTAAAATGTTAGAAGGGAATGATTGGTTTGGAGAAAGTTGGACAAAAGAAGAAATTAAAAAATTTATTAAAAAATACTTTACAATATTTTGGTTAAGATTTTTTAAAATGCAAATTCCTTTTTTAATACGACACAAAAATGTTTTCGGTGATTTAGAATCTTGGATTGTTTGGGGAAACATAGCTTTAACTCATCAGTATAATCTAGCAAAAAAAATAGACAGTGATTTATATAATGATAAGGCTAAAGAACGGATAGGATTTAATAACTATTACAGCTCTGTAATTAATATAAAAATGAAACAAGGAGTAAATGCCTCTTCTATTTCAGATATTTCAACAATACCTAGAGCTACTGTAATAAGAAAATTGAAATATTTAGTAAAAGCAGATTGTATATCGAAGACCAAAAATTTAGAATATGTAATGACTTCCAGAGGAAAAATGAACAAAAAAATTGCCTCAAATTTTTTATTAAATCAAAATTATGTTGCAGAATTTTTAACAGATGTATTCGACTTAATGAAAAACTCAAATTTTAAGCTATAAATTACTTTTAAAATTATTTAAAACCTCATGGAAATAGCAAAAACAATAGCTCCAATTTGTTTAGCGATAATAATGTTCGGTTTAGGTCTTGGTCTAACTATTTCAGATTTCACTAAAGTTGTAAAAAATCCAAGAGACTTTTTCGTCGGCTTTATCTGTCAGGTTATTTTACTTCCGATTATAGCTTTTTTTCTAATACAAATTATTTCACTTCCTATTGAAATTGCCATGGGTGTGATGATAATTGCAGCATCCCCAGGAGGTGTAACCTCAAATATTTTAACTAAATTCGCTGATGGCGATGTTGCTTTATCCGTAAGTTTAACAGCAATTGTAAGTTTACTATCCGTTTTAACAGTTCCATTGATTGTTTTTAACTCTGCAAATTTTTTAGGCGTAGAAATTATAAAGGAAATATCAATGCTAAATATAGCTATGAAAATGTTTTTTGTAGTTACTGTTCCAGTTATATTTGGAATGATTGTTAGAAGTTTAATGACAGATTTTGTTGTTTCCAAAACTCTTATAGTCCAAAGGTTCTCAGTAATTTTATTCTTAATCGTATTTCTTTCAATTTGGATAGAGGAATGGGATAAAATTGTTTCTTTTATTACTAGAGCAGGCTTAATAGCTTTCATTTTAAATATGACAATGATTTTTGTAGGATACTATGTTGCTAAATTCTTTGCTTCAGGTGTTGCTCAAAGAAAATGTATTTCTTTAGAGTGTGGCTTACAAAATGGAACTTTAGCAGTAGTAGTGGCTACCCAGTTATTTAATGATATCATATTTATGGTTCCTACCGCAGCATATGCTTTAATAATGTTTACAACATCTATATTTTTTGTTCTCATAGTAAGAAAAATCAATTAGATTATTTAAAAAAGGGCGAATGGTGGAACTGGTAGACGCGCCGGACTCAAAATCCGGTGGTAGCAATACCTTGAGAGTTCGAGTCTCTCTTCGCCCACCAAATTATGGAAATAAATAAATTAAATAGTCTTGTAGAGTTATATTTCAATAAGTGTAATGAAATAGATAATAAAAAGGCATTTTTAAAATGGTTAAAACCTGGGAAATCAACTTATAGCTGGGGAGATATTAAAGA
>QCAW01000006.1 GCA_003281795.1 Pelagibacteraceae bacterium AG-345-F21 | reverse complement strand
TTTAAATAAAACACACAACTTACATCCTGGTCTTAATACAAATATTCCAAAAGAAATAAAAATCTTTAAATTTGAAAAATTTAATGAAATTTTGAAGTCAAATGTTGATTTGATTGTTTTAGGTATTAGCTCAAAGGGAATTGAATGGGTTTCTGATCAGATAAGCAAATTGTACAAAAATAGTAAAGTTCCTAATCTTTTGATGCTCACAAAAGGTTTAAGTATTTATGAAAACAAGTATGAGCTTTTGGTAGACAAATTAAAAAGACTTTTGTCTTCTCACGGGATTAAAAATGTAAACATTTCTGCTGTAGGAGGTCCTTGTTTAGCAGCAGGATTAGCAAACAGAATACATAGCAGTGTAGTTATAGCTAATAAAGATATTAAAACCGCAAAAAAAATTGCTGACATGCTCAATACTAATTATTATCACACTTCATTCTCTAACGATATTAATGGAGTTGAAGTTTCAGCAGCTATAAAAAATATTTTTTCTATGGCCGTAGGAACTGCAAAAGGACTGTGTAGCACTAACGCAACAAAAGAAATCAGAGAAAAAAATTATTTAAATACAGCTTCAGCATTAATAAAACAGTCAATTTATGAAATGGAAATATTTGTTGAACATCTTGAAGGTAAAAAAGAAACTGTTAAAGGTTTAGCAGGTTTAGGTGATCTTTATGTAAGTTCTGGTGGGGGAAGAAACGCTAAAATGGGTTCATTTATAGGTGAAGGTTTAAAATTTTCAGAAGCCAAAAAGATCAAAATGGAAAAAGTAACTGTTGAAGGAGCCGATTTAGCTATCGAAATTGGAAAAAAAGTAAATAAGGACTTTGATAAAAAAACATTACCTTTAATGCTTGCTATGATCAATGCAATAATAGAGGATAAAAAACTTGATATCGACTGGGAGTTATTCAGATGAAAAAATTTATCATTTCTATAGATGCAGGCACAACATCGAACAGATCAATTTTATTTGATTTAAAAGGAAAACCAATATTTTCTTCTCAAAAAGAATTTCCACAATACTTCCCGAAAAGTGGATGGGTAGAACACGATCCTGAAGAAATTTGGAAAACAACAATTAAAACTTTAAAAGATGTTATCTCTAAAGCAAAAAAATTAAAGGGAAAGGTTCTTGCAATTGGAATAACAAATCAAAGAGAAACCACTGTTTTGTGGGATAAAAAATCAGGGAAACCTGTTTATAAAGCAATCGTTTGGCAAGACCGTAGACAAGCTGATTATTGTAAAAAGTTAAAAAAACAAAACAAAGAAACTCTTATATTTAATAAAACTGGACTTCCAATTGACTCTTATTTTTCAGGTACAAAAATAAAATGGATATTGGATAATGTACCTTTAGCTAAAAGACTTATGAACAATAAACAGCTTTTATTTGGGACTATTGATAGCTTTTTAATCTGGAGACTTACTAAAGGAAAAGTTCATGCTACAGATGCGACTAATGCAAGTAGGACAATGATATATAATATTTCTACAAATAAATGGGATGATACCATTTTGAAAATATTAAAAATTAAAAAACATATTCTTCCAGAAGTAAAGAATTGTGCTGATAATTATGGTTCCACCCATCCATCTATTACCGGTAAAATTATTCCGATTACAGGAGTTGTAGGAGATCAACAATCAGCATCAATTGGACAGTGTTGTTTTGAACCAGGCTCATTAAAAAGCACATATGGAACTGGAGCATTTGTATTATTAAACACTGGCACCAAGAAGATTTATTCTAAAAATAGACTATTAACCACTATAGCTTACAAAATAAATGGCAAAACTACTTATGCTATGGAAGGATCTATTTTTATTGCTGGAGCAGGAGTTCAGTGGCTTAGGGATAGAATGAAGTTTTTTAAAAAAGCATCAGAAACAGAAAAGATGATAAATTCATTAAGAGACAATAAAGATGTTTATCTAGTTCCTGCGTTCACTGGTATGGGAGCACCTTATTGGAACCAAAATTCTAGAGGTGTTTTAAGCGGTCTTACTCGAGATACTGGACCAAAAGAAATTGTCAGAGCTACTATAGAGTCAGTTGCTTATCAAACATACGACTTATTTGAAGCTATGAAACATGATGGGCTGCGACCTAGAGTAGTCAAAGTAGACGGCGGAATGGTGATGAACAATTGGTTTTCTCAATTCTTATCTGACATAGTAAATGTAAAGGTATTCAGACCAAAAGTGCACGAAACTACTGCCTTAGGCGCTGCTTTTATGGCCGGTTTAAAAATTGGATGCTATAAATCACTTAGAGATATTTCAAAAAACTGGAGCTTAGAAAAAAAATTCTCTCCAAAAATGAAAAATAAAATAAGAAACTCTCTAATAATTGGTTGGTCTAAAGCAATAAAGAGAGCTTTAATTAATTAATACACTTTCTAGTTGTACAATTTCCAAATTGTAGTCTGTACATAATCTAATTTTTTTGTTTCAATACAAAATCTAAAAATAACAATGGGGGATTTAATGTTTAAAACATTTAAAACGATTCTAGCTGTTGCTGTTTCATTTTCAATCGTAACTATTTCTTCTGCATTTGCAGACGGTCATATGGCTGCAATTAAGAAATGGTCTGATGGGGAATTTAGTCTTTCCGCTCTATCTGCTAAAGAAAGAGAAAAAGAACTAAATTGGTTCCATAATGCTGCTAAGCCATTCAAAGGAATGTCTTTAAAAGTAGTATCTGAAGGAATACCTACTCACGTGTATGAATCTAAGGTTCTTACAAAAGCGTTTGAAGAAATAACTGGCATCAAAGTACAACACCAAATCATCGGAGAAGGTGATGTTGTAATGGCTGTACAAACACAAATGCAAACAAACGTAAGTATCTATGATGCTTATGTAAATGACTCAGACTTAATTGGTACGCACGCGCGTATGCAACAAGCTGTTAACTTAACTGATTGGATGAAAGGTGAAGGTAAAGACGTTACTTTGCCAACATTAGATTTGGATGACTTTATAGGACTTCAATTCACTACTGGTCCAGATGGAAATCTTTATCAACTTCCAGACCAACAATTTGCTAACCTTTATTGGTTCAGAAAAGATTGGTTTGATAGACCTGAAATCCAAAAAGCATTTAAGAAAAAATATGGTTATGATTTAGGCGTTCCAGTTAACTGGTCTGCTTATGAAGACATAGCTAAATTCTTTTCAGAAGATGTTAAAAATATTGATGGTGTAAGAATATACGGACATATGGACTATGGTAAAAGAGCTCCTGACTTAGGTTGGAGAATGACTGATGCATGGTTATCAATGGCCGGTGCAGGAAGCAAAGGATTACCTAATGGAGTTCCAGTAGACGAGTGGGGTATTAGAATGGAACCAGGTTCTTGTAATCCAGTTGGTGCTAACGTATCAAGAGGTGGAGCTACAAATGGTCCAGCTGCAGTATACGCAATTAGAAAATGGGACGAATGGTTAAGGCAGTATGCACCTCCAGGTGCTGCGGCTATGGACTTTTATCAGTCTTTACCATCTCTATCTTCAGGAAACGTTGCTCAGCAAATTTTCTGGTACACAGCTTTCACAGCATCTTTAGTAGGAAAAAATCCTAACAATAAAGTTGTTGATGCAAACGGTATGCCATTATGGAGAATGGGTCCTTCACCAAAAGGACCATACTGGGAACAAGGTATGAAGCTTGGTTATCAAGACGTTGGATCATGGACTTTATTTAAGTCTACTGACGTTAAGAGAAGAAAAGCTGCATGGTTGTATGCTCAATTTGCTGTATCAAAAACAGTGTCTCTAAAAAAAGCTGATGTTGGTATAACATTTGTGAGAAAGAGTACTATTAATCACAAACACTTTACTAAAAGAGCACCTGAACTTGGTGGACTTGTAGAGTTCTACAGATCAAAAAACAGAAATGTTTGGTCACCAACAGGTATCAACGTTCCAGACTATCCGAAGCTAGCACAATTATGGTGGCAGCATATCGGAGAAGTAAACTCTGGAACATTTACACCACAGCAAACTATGGATCGTCTTGCAGATGAGATGGACTTAGTTATGTCTCGTATGGAAGCTGCTGACAAAGGTAGTAACGCATACGGTGGATGTGGACCTAGACTTAACAAACCAAGAGAAGCATCTTATTGGTTAAATAAAAAAGGTTCGCCAAAAGCTAAAGTTAACGAAAAACCTCAAGGAAAAACCGTAGCATTTAAAGACGCTTGGAAATAACCTAGGTTAAACTTAATTAAGAAGGGGGCATTTATTGCCCCCTTTTTTTAAAACCAAATTAAAAAAATATAAATATGAGCTTAGAATTAAAAGAAGTTGAAAAAAAAGTTGGAATTGAGACTCATATTCACACAACTAATTTGAAATTAGAAAAAAACACTATAAACGTTTTACTTGGATCAACACTAGCAGGCAAAACAACATTAATGCAAATCATGGCTGGTTTAGACAAGCCAACTACAGGCGAAATTTGGTTTAATGGAAAAAACGTAACTGGTAAAGAAGTTCAAAAAAGAAATTGCTCAATGGTCTACCAGCAGTTTATTAATTATCCAAATTTTACTGTTTATGAAAATATAGCATCACCATTAAAAATAACTGGCATTAAATCCGATGAAATAAAAGAAAGAGTTGGAAAAGTTGCTGAACTTTTAAAACTATCAGCAATGCTAAACAAAAAACCAGATGAATTGTCTGGTGGTCAACAGCAAAGAACAGCTTTAGCGAGAGCATTGGTTAAAGACTCAGATCTGATATTGCTAGACGAACCATTAGCAAACCTTGATTTTAAATTAAGGGAGGAGTTGAGGGAAGAATTACCTAAATTATTTGAAGATAGAGATTGTATTGTAGTTTATGCAACTACAGAACCACAAGACGCATTAATGATAGGCGGAAACACAGCTACATTATTAGAAGGTAAAGTTATTCAATATGGAAAAACATTAGATGTTTATAGCAAGCCTGAAAATTTAACTTCCGCAAAGGTATTTAGTGACCCGCCAATGAATACAGCCGAAATAAATAAAAAAGGAGAAACATTTAAAATAGACAATAACAACGTAGAATGGAAATCGAACTTAAAAATTAAAGATGGAAGATATAAGATAGGCATTAGACCCCATAATATTACTACGTATCAAGAAGGAAATAACTCAGTTGAAATTAATGCGAAAGTTTTAATTTCTGAACTAAGTGGTTCTGAAAGTTTAATTCATTTTACTAATGGAAAACTTAATTGGGTTTCTTTGTCTAATGGTATTCAATCAAAAAATATTGGTGAAGAAACTAAATTATATATGAATATTGATGAATTTTTATATTTTGATCAAAATAATAGGTTGGTAAATCATGGCTAAAATTACTTTAAAAAATTTAAGTCATAGCTACTTGTCTAAACAGAACACCAAAGAAGACTGGGCACTAAGAGATGTAAATATTGATTGGAAAGACGGTGGTGCGTATGCTTTATTAGGCCCATCTGGTTGTGGTAAGACCACTTTGTTAAATATCATTTCAGGATTATTAAAACCTACTAAAGGCGAAGTATTATTTGATGATAAAGATATGACTGCACTTAATCCAGTTGAAAGAGATATCGCTCAAATATTTCAATTTCCCGTCATATACGACACCATGACGGTTTATGATAACTTAGCATTTCCTCTGAAAAATAGAGGCCTTTCAGAAACAGAGATTGATACAAAAGTAAAAGAAATTGGTGAGATGTTAGAACTCTCATCAACTTTATATAATAAAGCTTCTGGTTTGACAGCGGATGGCAAACAAAAAATTTCTTTGGGAAGAGGACTGGTTAGATCAGATGTTAACGTAATCATGTTTGACGAACCTCTAACAGTTATTGATCCACATTTAAAATGGGTTTTGCGCTCTAAATTAAAAGAATTACATCAAAAAATTAACCGTACAATGATATATGTAACTCACGATCAAATCGAAGCATTAACTTTTGCCGATCAAGTCGTTGTAATGCACGAAGGTCAGATTGTTCAAACAGGAACACCAGTAGAATTATTTGAAAAACCAAAACACACTTTTGTAGGACATTTTATTGGCTCCCCAGGAATGAATATTTTACCTTGTTCTATTGAAAACGGACAAATAAATCTTGGAGGAAAAATATTGCCAAATAAAATCAATACAAAAAAAAATAATTTTAAGAAAACTCAAGTAGGGATCAGACCTGAATTTATTAATTTTTCTAAAGATGGAATAGAGGTTAAGATTAAAAGAATTAGTGATACAGGCAGACATAAAGTTGTTGATGCTGAATGTAGTAGTGGAAATATTAAAATTTTAGCAAACTCATCAACTAAAATACCAAGTGATAGTGCTCATATTACTTTTGATCAAAAATACACTTATGCGTATGGAGATAACTGGATAATTGAATAATGAATAAAACATTAAATCAAAAAGCTTGGTACTTTGTTATTCCAGTATTTGTTCTTGTTGCTTTTAATGCTGCAGTTCCACTAATGACAGTTGTTAATTATTCTTTTCAAGAAACTTTTGGGAGCAATGTTTTTGCATGGGAGGGCACCAGATGGTTTAAAGAAATTTTACACTCTGAAAGATTTCATGCATCCTTAGGAAGACAAGTTATATTTACTTTTATAATTCTTTTAATTCAACTACCATTGGGAATTGGTATTGCTTTAACTATGCCAAAAAAAGGTTGGGGAGTACCAGTATGTCTAATTTTAATGTCGATGCCGTTATTAATACCTTGGAATGTAGTAGGCGCTATGTGGAATATATTTGCACTTCCAGATATCGGTTTTCTTGGAAATTCTTTAAATTCAATTGGTTTTGATTATAACTTTACCCAACAAAGTGGGGACGCATGGTTTACAACCATTTTAATGGATGTTTGGCACTGGACATCTTTGGTAGTTTTGCTTTCTTACGCAGGTTTAAATTCTATTCAACCTGCTTATTATCAAGCTGCAGAGATAGACGGTGCAAGCAGGTGGGATATTTTTAGGTACATTGAACTTCCAAAAATGAAAAAAGTTTTGACTTTAGCTATCCTTTTGAGATTTATGGATAGTTTTATGATTTATACCGAACCTTTTGTATTAACAGGCGGAGGTCCCGGAAATGCAACAAACTTTTTATCTCTTGATTTAGTAAAGATGGCGCTGGGCCAATTTGACCTTGGTCCTGCTGCAGCTATGTCTCTCATATATTTTTTAATTGTACTCTTAATTTGTTGGATATTTTACACAATAATGATGAAAGATGAGGGCAGAGCATGAGTAAAATTAAATGGTTAGTACCCACGTTATATATAATATTTTTAATGCTTCCAATCTATTGGCTGCTAAATATGTCTTTCAAAACAACTACAGAAATTATTAACGTTTATTCATTATGGCCTAAAGATTTTACATTAGAAAACTATGTTACAATTTTTACTGATAGTACTTGGTATATGGGCTATGTGAATTCTATTACTTATACAGTTTTTAATACTATAATTTCAGTATCTGCAGCTTTACCTGCTGCATATGCTTTTTCTAGATATAAATTCTTAGGAGATAAACATTTATTCTTTTGGCTGTTAACAAATAGAATGGCTCCGCCGGCTGTATTTGCTTTACCATTTTTCCAATTTTATTCTTCTGTAAATTTATTTGATACACATATTGCTATAGCACTGTCTCACTGTCTCTTCAATATTCCTCTGGCTGTCTGGATTTTAGAAGGATTTATGTCAGCTGTTCCTAAAGAATTAGATGAAACTGCTTATGTAGATGGTTATTCTTTTGGAAGATTTTTCTTTAAAATATTTATTCCAACAATAGCTGCAGGTATAGGCATTACTATGTTCTTTTGTTTTATGTTTTCTTGGGTTGAGTTGTTACTTGCAAAAACACTTACTGCAACTATAGCTAAACCTATCGCAGCAATAATGACTAGAACTTCAAGCACATCTGGTTATGAACTAGGTTTATTAGCTGCTGCTGGAAGTTTAACTATTATTCCTGGAGCGGTCGTAATTTATTTCGTAAGGAATTATATCGCTAAAGGATTTGCGATGGGCAGGGTATAATGTTTACAAATGTATATGCAGCTACATGGGGCGAAGTTGGCAAAGCAAAAGAAAAAGGTCTTTTCGATTTTGACTTGTTTTCTTGGATGGCTTGGACTTGGCAAACAGCAGCATTCTTCATTTTTATAGCTTTATGTATAACTGTGATGCTCATTTGGGAAAAAAAAGTACCAGGAGGTTCTCCAAGAAAAGGTATATTAGGTTTAGACACAACCAGAGGCGATAGATTATTTGTTTCTTTGCTAGGCAGTGCTTTTATTCACTTAGCATGGTTAGGTTTAGTTGGAAGTCTCTTGTGGATAGCATCAATAATTTGTGTTGCTTATTTTATTGTTGTATTTAAATACGTATAAAAAATATGGTCAAAGTTGGAATCAATGGTTTTGGAAGAATAGGACGCTTAATCTTAAGAGCTCTATTAGAAAACTACAAAGGGCAAATTCAAGTTGTAGGAATTAATGATCTAGGGTCTATAGAAGCAAATGCGCACCTCATAAAATTCGATAGCACACATGGAACTTTAAATCAGGAAGTCAAAACTTCTAGCGAAGGCTTTCAAATAGGAGATCAAAATATAAAAGTTTTTGCTGAGAGAGACCCTGCTAAACTACCTTGGGGAAAAATAGGAGCAGACGTAGTTTTAGAGTGTACTGGTTTATTTTTAGATAAGTTAACTGCAGGCAAACACATAGAAGCTGGAGCTAAAAAAGTAATTATATCCGCACCAGCAAAAGAAGTAGACTTTACTGTAGTTCAAGGAGTTAACAGCAAAGATTTAAAAAAAAATCATAACATAGTCTCAAATGGATCTTGCACAACAAATTGTTTGGCACCAGTTGCTATGATTTTAGAAAATACTTTTGGAATTGAATATGGCTACATGACAACAATTCACAGTTATACAGGAGATCAAAAACTTTTAGATACACTTCATAAAGATTTAAGAAGAGCTAGAGCATCAGGAGATTCTATGATACCAACTTCCACCGGTGCAGCTAAAGCTATGAGTTTAGTGTTACCAAGTTTAAAAGGAAAGCTTGATGGCACAGCTATAAGGGTGCCAACACCTAACGTTTCATTAATAGATCTTACATTTGTACCGAAGAAAGAGGTAACTTCAGAAAGTATAAATGAGTCGATGATCAATGCAGCTAAAGGACCTTTAAAAGGAATATTGGCAACTAATTCATCTCCGCTAGTTTCTAAGGATTTTAATCACAATCCACATAGTTCAGTTTTTGATTTAACTCAAACTCAGGTTATAAAAGGAAAGTTTTGCAGAGTTTTATCTTGGTACGATAATGAATGGGGATTTTCAAACAGGATGTGTGATACAGCGATACAAATAGCCAGCTTAATTTAATTATTATTTTTTTCAGCTTCCTCAATAAGTTTTAATGTGTTTGCTGGGATTTCAGAATTATTTTTTTTTGGTTTAAATTTTTCTGAGCTTGGTAATTTATCCTTTTTAAAACTTTGCAAATCATTAATTGCCATCAATATTTCTTCAATACTATAATTTTGTTTCATTACTCAGACATTTCCTGAAGCCAAAAAATTAAATATGTAAACAATATTATTTCCATTAAGAACCAACTTTATATAATCTTATCATATTAGTCATTCCCGCTTTACCAAACGGCAAACCCGCAGTTATAATAACAAACTCATTCCTTTTTATAAATTTAAATTTCTTAATAATTTCTTTTGAAATTGACATCATGTCCTTCCAACCTGTTGCATCTCGGCTATTTATAGATTGAACACCCCAAAGCAAAGAGACCTGTCGGCAGATATTAATGTTTGGAGAAATAGTGACAATTTTAGCTGCAGGTCGCATAGACGAAACTAACTTAGCTGATTTACCTGAATTAGAAAAAACTATTATAGCTTTGAGATTGGGATTATAAGCAATATCTTTTACAGAAAGAAGAATTGATTTAACAGGATCTTTGTTTGATTTAATAGAATTTTTAAAATCTTCAATGTGTTGTTTTTTATATTTTTCAGTTGATAAAATTGTTTTGGCCATTGTAGAAACTGCATGACTTGGAAATTTTCCTATAGCGGTCTCCGCAGATAACATAACAGCGTCTGCTCCCTGAAATATTGCAGTAGCAATATCGTTTATTTCTGCCCTAGTTGCTGTACTACTTTCAATCATACTTTCAAGCATTTGTGTCGCAACAATTACCGACTTAGATAGTTGAGAGCATCTTTTTATCAAACTTAGTTGTGCTTTAGGCACTTCACTATGACCTATATCAATAGCTAAATCCCCTCTAGCTATCATTATTGAGTCACTTGCATTTATTATTTTATTAATATTATTCAAAGCATGTTTATTTTCAATTTTTGCAATAATTCCAATATCTTTTTTTATTAGTTTTCTAGCTGCATTAACTAATTTTTCGTTTTGCAAATAAGATAATGCTATCCAGTTACAACCTAATTTTGTTGCAGTTTTAATATCTTTTTTATCTTTTGTTGTAAGTTTATTAGACTCAAGTTCGAAGTTTGGAATATGAACACTTTTATTACTTTTAATTACACAATTGTGGCTCTTGCATATTGTGGTTACCGAGTTGTATTGAACTGATTTAACAACAAAAACAAATTTTCCATCATCAATTAAAATTTTATTTCCCTTTTTTAATTTTTTTAAAATATTTGGATATAGAAAACCTATTCTTTTTAAATCTCCTTTTTCATTCTTATTATCAAAAATAAATGATTGATTAAACTTTATTTTTAAAGTTTCTGTTTTTCCAAGTCTAAGTTTTACTCCTTGCAAATCTGCAATTAACGCAATCTTTTTGTTTAATTTTTTTTCAACTTTTCTTATTTTAGATACAATTTTATCTATTCCATTAGTATTATGACTAAAATTTATTCTAAAAGCATCGACCCCATTTTCTACAAGCTTTATTAATTTATTTTCACTATAAATACTTGGCCCTAAAGTAGCTATTATTTTCGCTTTTTTTTTCATTTTCAAGTTATTATGGTATAACATTTCTAATCATCTAAGTATATAATAGATAATTATGAATAATAAGAAAAAAAAACAAACTGAAAAGATTGCAAATAAATTAGTCAATGCTTTTATCAAAAACAAAATAGTTCCACCTATTCCTTCTTTATATACAAAAAAATTATCTGAAGCTCAAAAGTTTAATAAGTTGTGTGATAGCAAAATAAATAAACCTATAATTGGTTTTAAAGCAGGTGGGACAGGTATATCCCTCTTAAAAAAATTAAAGGAAAAAGAACCATTTTATTCAAGTGTTTATAAACATAATTTTTTAAAAAATAATAAAAGTGTAAAGATAAACAAATATACTTTAGGCATAGAACTTGAAGTATGCTATTTCTTAAAAAAATCCTTTTTTAAATATAATAAAAAGTTAAATAATAATAATTTTCAAAAGTTTATTTCTCAAATGGCACCTTGCATCGAAGTTGTTGGATATCGTCAAAGTAAAAAAGGTATCAAATATCTTGGTGACTTGTGCTCTGATTTTGGAGCTAATGTAAAATTCATAATAGGTAAAAAACAAAAATTTAAAAAAATAAAAATTAGTAATTTAAAAACAAATATTTCAAATATCAAAATAAATCATTCTGTCGATGGAAATACAAATACTGTTTATAAAAATCCTCTTAATGCTTTAAGATTTGTTTTAAATAAACTCAAAAAAGATAAAATTCAATTGAATAAGGATTTTTATGTCTTTACCGGCTCAACAGTTGGTGTTGTTCCAATATTAGGAAAAGGATTTTATAAAGGGAAAATTGAAAAACTTGGGTCAGTAAGTACTAAAATAATTTAATTAGTTAAAAAGTATCCACCAATCATTACAGTTAGAATTATGCTTGAATATTTAATTCTTTGAATTAAAAGTTCTTTTTTTTTACCATCAAGCCTTCGTTTGGATAAAAAGTATATATTAGTATCTTTTTTATTTCTAAATTTTGGTCTTAACGGAGAAGGTATGGTTTTGTTTTGAATATGTTTAAATTTTTTTGGATTGATTTGAAGCATTATTACTTAAACCTTATTTATTAAAAGTTATCAACAAGGTTCTACAAATAGGTGCGTCAATTATGCAAATGATAATCATTATCATAATATTGTAAATGATAATCATTATCAATAAAAAAAGAGAGAGAGAGATATGAAAAAAATATTAATATCGTTATTAACTTTTCTAATCTTTGCTGGAAGTTCGTTTGCTAATGAAGTGAACATATTTAGTGCTAGACATTACGACTCTGATGTTCAGCTCTATGAAAAATTTACAGCCAAAACAGGAATTAAAGTTAATGTTATATCAGGAAAAACTGGTGCTTTAGAAAAAAGGATCATAGAGGAAGGTTCCGATAGTCAAGCTGATTTATATATTACTGCAGATGCAGGAAGATTAGGAGCTTTTGCGGCTAACTTACAAGGTGGCCTTACAAGTGATGCTATAAAATCAGCAGTTCCTAGTAATTTTAGAACATCTAAATGGGTTGGAATAGCAAAACGAGCAAGAATAGTTTATTTTGCTCCTGAAAGAGTTAGCGGTGCAGAGTTAGCGGGATTAACTTATGAAAGTTTAGCTGATCCGAAATGGAAAGGTAGATTAGTAATAAGAGCTTCAAATAATATTTATAATCAATCACTTGTAGCTTCATTAATTAAGAATAATGGAAAAGGTAAAGTTGCAGAGTGGTCAAAAGGAATGGTTTCTAATATGGCTAGAGCTCCAAAAGGAAATGACAGAGCTCAAATATTAGCGGTAGCAGCCGGAGAAGCTGATATTGCTGTAGCAAATACATATTATTTAGCATTAATGTTATCTGGAAAAAAAGGACCAGAACAACAAGCTGCTGCCAAGAAAGTAAAACCATTTTTTCCTAATCAAGATGGAAGAGGAACACATATGAATATTAGTGGAGCTGGTTTAGTTAAAGGAGCTCCTAATAAAGCTAATGCAATTAAATTGGTAGAATTTTTACTAAGTGGTGAAGCTCAAAATCATATAGTAAATAATACTTTCGAATATCCAATGATTGCAGGAATTTCTCCGCATCCATTAGTAGTAAATATGGGGTTAGATTTTAAACAAGATCTAAAAACTAAAGTCGTAAATTATGGAAAAAGACAAGCTGATGCTTTAGAAGTAATGACGGCTGCAGGTTGGAAATAGTTACACGTTTGTTAATCATATGAGGCGAATAAAAAAAAAAGTAATTAATTTAAATAAATTGAGAACTGGTTGTTCGCCTTGCATGAATCAAGCAAAGATAATGGAAAAAAAAATTTCAAAGAGAGATATCTCAAAGATAAACAATAAAGAATTTAAAATAATTGTATCTTCATTATTTAAAAATGATTAAGTTTGACGTCAAGATCTCTGGCTTAAATGCAAGCTTTATAAAGCCGCTTTAGTCAGAGATTAAACAAGATAGTAGCTTATGACAAAATATAATATTTGGTTTTTTAGTTCTTTTTTAATTGCATTAATAGTGGCATTACCAATTATTACTATATTTTTCAGTTTTTTTTCAGAAACAAGTAATTATTTTACATTGCTTAAAAATACATTTCTTTTCGACTATATAAGCAATTCATTGACTATTCTCATATCAGTTTTAATTATCACTTTTTTACTAGGCACTATTTCAGCATACTTTATTTCTTTTTATGAATTTCCTTTATGTAAATTCTTTAGTTGGGCTTTAATTTTGGCGTTTGCAATACCAGGATATATTTTTGCTTTTTCAATAATTGCTTTTTTTGAAAATTATGGAACTGCATACTCAATACTCACAAGTTTTTTTGGTGAATATAATTATAATCCCCATATACCTAAATTAGATGGAGTTCTAGGATCTATTATAGCTATTAGTTTTTCGTTATTTCCATATGTATATGTTTTAACTAGATCATCATTTTTCTTCCAATCAAACAATTATATCGAAGTTGGTCAAAATTTAGGTCTTTCAGAAAAAGAAACACTATTTAGAATTATTCTTCCTTCTGCAAGACCAGCTATAATTGCAGGTTTAGCTTTAGTAGCAATGGAATGCTTATCTGACTTTGGAACTGTATCAACTTTTAGTGTCTCAACGTTAACCACTGGTATTTATAATTCTTGGCTTTCTTTTGATGACCTCAATTCGGCAAACCAAATTTCATTTATATTATTAATATTTATTTTAGCTCTACTATCTATTGAAATTTATTCAAGAAAAGATGCTAAATACCACCAACCAGGTAGAGGATTTAAACCTATAAATAAAATCAAACTAAGCGGTAAAAAATCATTATTAGCATTTTCTTTTTGCGCTATGGTTTTCTTTATTAGTTTTGTATTTCCTGTTTCTCAAATGATATATTGGACATTAAAATTTCCTAAATATATTCAAGATATTGATATATTAAAAATTAATCTAAACACTATTTATTTAGTTGGTTTATCAAGTTTAGTTCTTGTTCTTATTTCGTTATTTATAAACTATGGAAGCAGAATATCAAAAAGTAAAATTTTAAATTATCTAACTAATTTTTCAATTTCAGGATACGCTATACCAGGAGTAATTTTGGCAGTTGCATTTATTACATTATTTTCAAATCTTAGCGATATAATTAATGCAAATACCAATCTTGGGAGCACTAAAAAATTATTTATTGGTTCAATGTTTGGTTTAATTTTAGCTTACTTTATAAGATTTTTCTCTCTTTCTTTTAATGGAATTAAATCTAGTTATGAAAAAATAAATAATTCAATAGATGAGAGCGCTTATTTACTTGGCTATTCAAAAATTAAAACGTTTTCTAGAATTCATGTTCCATATCTCAAAAATAATATTATTTTGATAGTAGTTCTTATCTCTTTAGAAATTATAAAAGAGTTACCGATAACGATGATATTAAGACCTTTTAATTTTGAGACTTTTGCTACTCAAGCGTACGTATACGCATCTCAAGATTTACTAGAAGCAGCAGCTTTACCTTCATTATTTTTGATAAGTTGGGCCACATTTCTCATAATATTTTCCTCAAAATATATACTTTCACAAAAAAACTAATATAATCTTGTAATGTCTAAGCATTTTCTTGAAATCCAAAAAGGTAATTTTACCGCTAGTGAAAAAAATAAAGTTAACGATGTAAATCTTATAATAGAAGATCAAGGTCAAATTATTTCTTTGTTAGGTCCATCTGGAATTGGAAAAACTACAATTCTAAGAACATTAGCTGGATTACAAAAATTAGACTCGGGTAAAATATTTCTTAAGGGTAAATTAATTGCTTCAGATAAAATTCATATGGAACCTGAAAAGAGAAATATAGCTTTATCTTTCCAGGACAACTCTTTGTTCCCAAACTATAAAGTTATAGACAATATTAATTTTGGTAAAAAAAGGTTAAATGGAAACAACTCTAACGTAAAAACTGATGAAATCACCAAGCTATTACATATAGAACCAATTTTAGAAAAATTTCCTCATCAAATAAGTGCTGGTGAAGCGCAACGGGTATCTTTAGCTAGATCTTTATTATCCAAACCTGATTTGCTTTTATTAGATGAGCCTTTTTCTAATATAGATCAAAGTTTAAAGGAAGAAATTCAAGTTTCAGTAAAAAAATTACTAAAAAGAATTAATCTTACTACGATAATAGTTACTCACGACTCTTACGAAGCTTTTTCAACTGCAGACAAGTGTGGAATAATTTTGGACCAATCATTGAAGCAATATGATATACCTTATAATGTTCATCACGAACCAAATTCTATTGAAGTAGCTAATTTTTTAAACAAAGGTATATTTATTAATGTTGAGGTTGTTGATAGTGAATGTGCAGTTCACAGACTTAGACATGATGAATTAGGAGAAATTAGAGGAAAACTATCAAATAACTTTCCCACAGGCTCTAAAGTGAGATTATTACTACAACCCGAAGATCTTATTCATGATGACCAGAGTGCATTAAAGCTAGAAGTGGCAGATAGAAAATTCAGAGGAACAAATTTTATATACACTCTAAAAACAAAAAATGGAGAGCATTTGCCGGTATTTGTGCATTCACATCATATTCATCAACATGAAAAGTCAGAAAAATTTGGGATTAAATCTCCGATTTATATTGACCATTTAGTGTGTTTTTAAGTAAATATAGTGTTAATTAATGCGCCCTTAGCTCAGTTGGATAGAGCATCGGTTTTCTAAACCGAGGGTCGTAGGTTCGAATCCTTCAGGGCGCGCCACTACATTAAATTATTATGATAAAAAACGTACTTATAACAGGTGGAGCTGGTTATATAGGTTCTCATATTTCTGAAATATTAGTTAAAAATAAAAAAAAAAATATTATTGTAGATAATTTATCAACTGGGTTTAAAAAATTAATACACAAAAAAGCAAAATTTATAAAAGCGAATATTTTGGATATAAAAAAAATCAATCTTATAATTAATAAAAACAATATTGATTCAATTATTCATCTTGCAGCAGTTTTATCAGTTGGAGAAAGTCAAAAAAACCCAAAAAAATATGAAAGAATAAACGTTAAAGGAACGAAAAATTTATTAATCGCTATGAAAAATACTAACGTAAGAAATTTTGTTTTTTCTTCAACATGCGCTGTGTATAGTGACGGTTTAAAAAAAGTAAGTGAAAATTCAATTTTAAAACCAACAAGTGTTTACGGGAAAACTAAATTGAAAGGTGAAAATTTAATAAAAAATTTTTGCAAAAAGAATAAAATTAATTTTGGAATATTAAGATTTTTTAATGTAGCTGGCGCGAGCGATACTGGAAAGATTGGTCAGATTAATAAAGGCGATCAATTATTTAAAAATTTGTCTTTAGAAACAGAGAAAAAAAATCCAATATTTAAAATTTACGGAACAGACTATAAAACAAAAGACGGAACTTGTATTCGAGATTATATTCATGTTTCGGATATATCTGAGTTACACTTTAAAGTTTTAAAAAAAATTGACAAAACAAAGAAATCAAAAATTTTAAATTGTGGCTATAGCAAAGGGATTTCTGTTAAAGAAGTTATTAACGAATTTAAAAAATATTGTAATAAAAATTTAAAAATTCTTGAACACCCCAGAAGAAGTGGTGATATGGTCTCAATAATATCTAATAATAATAGATTATTTAGATTTATAAAATGGAAACCAAAATATAATAAATTAAGTTTAATTGTTAAAAGTTGCTTAAAATGGGAAAAAGCACTAAGTGGAAAATGAAATCCTTAATATCTTCATTCCGTAATTACTGTAAAAACAACAATTTTGAGCAAAATTCCAGTCAAATTGAAATAGTTAAATCTATTATAGTTTTTTTAAAAACTAAAAAAAGTATTTTTAAATTTTTTTTTAAAAAAGATGATTATTTATGTTTTTATCTATTTGGTGGTGTTGGTGTAGGCAAAACAATGATACTTAATTTTATATTTAATAATCTTTCTTTATCGAAACAAAGACTTCATTTTAACGAATTTATGATTAAATTTCATGATTATAGACATCAAATGGAAAATAAAGATAAAGAAAACTCAATAGAATCTTTCGTAAAAAAGTTAAAAAAATTTAAAGTTATCTATTTAGATGAATTTCAAGTTACTAATATAGTTGATGCAATGATATTAGGTAAGCTTTTTGAGTGCATTTTTAAAGAAAATATTAAAATTATTATTACAACAAATACCGCTTTGAAAGATTTATATAAAGATGGTTTACAAAGAGAACAATTTTTACCTTTTATTTCAATAATAAAAAAACATTGTGTCGAAAAAGAATTATTATTAGAAAATGATTATAGAAAGTTAGGAGACAACAAACTTCAAAGAGCTTTTTGCCCCAATAACGAAAAGAATTTATTTCAAATTAATCAAATTTTTAGAAAATTGACTAAAAATAAAAAAAACAAGACACTTAAATTAAATATTAAAGGAAGAAATTTAGAGTTTACAAATTATTTTGAAGGAATAATAAGGTTTGATTTTAAACAACTATGCGACGCAAATTATGGTGCAGAAGATTATTTAAAACTAGCAAAAAATTGTAAATTTATTGTAATTGAAAATATTCCTAGTTTTAGTAATGAAAATTCTAACCAGCAAAAAAGATTTATTACTTTAATCGATATTTTTTATGAAAACAAAATACCTTTAATGATTTCGTTATTTAAAGATATAAACAATCTTGGTTCATCAGACGTTTTGTCTGACCCATTTAAGAGAACTTTAAGTAGATTATATGAATTGACATCCCCAAGTTTTCAAATAGTAAATTAGGTTGTATTTTATCACATCTAGTAATTTTTAAACATCTAAACCATATATAGAGTATGACTTTTAGTTAAGTTGAAATTACTTTTCAATTGAAACATAATAAAAATGTTTTGAAATTAATTTTTCAAAAATATTGTTAACAATAAAACTAAAGAGGAAATCATAATTATGATGAAATCAATAAAAACATGGATTTTAGTTGTACTAGCTTCATCTTTGCTTGTCGCTTGTGGTCAAGGTGGCGGAGGTGCTGGTTCAAAAAAATCTAAAACTTTAGATAACACAAAAAAAGCCGGGTTCGTAAAATGTGGAGTTTCACAAGGACTTCCTGGATTTTCAAATGCTGATGCATCTGGGAATTGGACTGGTATCGATGTTGATGTATGTAGAGCTGTTGCAGCTGCTGTATTAGGTGATGCTGACAAAGTTAAATATACACCATTAAGTGCAAAAGAAAGATTCACTGCTTTAACATCAGGTGAAATTGATGTACTTGCACGAAACACTACTTGGACATTATCAAGAGACGCTGATATAGGTTTAACGTTTGTAGGTGTAAACTTTTATGATGGTCAAGGTTTCATGGTTAGAAAAAATTCTGGAATCAATTCTGTGAATGATTTTAAAAATGGTATATCTGCTTGTACAAACACAGGTACTACTACAGAACTAAACATGAGAGACTTTTTTAATTCTAAAAACATTAAGTATGAACCAATTGCGTTTGAAAAAGCAGACGAAGTTGTTCAAGCTTATGATGCTGGAAGATGTGATACTTATACGACTGATAAATCTGGATTAGCAGCTCAAAGAACTAAATTGAGTGCTCCAGACGATCATAAAGTATTACCAGAAACAATCTCTAAAGAACCACTTGGTCCTGTTGTAAGACAAGGTGACTCAGTTTGGGAAGATATTGTAAGATGGTCCCTAAATACAATGATCGAAGCAGAAGAGTATGGTGTAAATTCATCAAACGCTTCAAGTCTTAAAGAATCAGAAAACCCAGCTATCAAGAGATTAGTTGGTGCTGAAGGAGAATTAGGCGCTGCTTTTGGTCTTGATAATGAGTGGAGCTTAAGAATTATCGAGCAAGTTGGTAATTACGGCGAAAGCTATAAAAAACATATAGCCGACACGAATATTTTACCAAATAGAGGTCCTAACGAATTATGGACTAAAGGTGGAATACTTTACGTACCACCAGCAAGATAATTGCTAATAAAATTAAAAAGGGCCGGATTTATCTGGCCCTTTTTTTTATTCTCAATTATATTCTGCACTGAATGAATTTTAAAAATTTTAAATTTGATTTAAACAATAAAAATAAAGATTTAATACCTCAAGTTTTAACAATTTTATTTTTGGTTTTAGTCGTTATTTATTTTACTATAAATGCCCAAAACAACATGGGAAATAGAGGAATTTCTTTTGGTTTTGGTTTTCTCTCACAAGAATCTTCATTTGATATTACTTTTTCATTAATTGACTATGATGGCTCGGATTCATATGCAAGAGCATTTTTAGTTGGACTATTAAATACAATCTTAGTTTCATCAATAGGCATATTTTTTGCAACATTACTAGGTGTAACAATTGGTATAGGGAGATTATCTCAAAACTATTTAATCGCTAAAGCAGCCGAATGGTATGTTGAGATTTTTAGAAATATTCCTTTAATATTACAAATATTTTTTTGGTATTTTGCTGCTTTAAGAGCATTACCTTTAACAATAGACTCAATAAATTTTTACGATATAAGCTTTTTAAATGTAAAAGGGTGGTACGTGCCAAGGTTTATTTGGACCAATTTTTCAGTATTCTTTTATTCAATTATTTTAGCAATTATTTCAATAATATTTTTTTCTAGATATGCAAAAAAACAAAGAGATGAATTTGGAAAACAGTTACCAACTTTATATATTTCATTAGGATTAATAATTGGTTTGCCTCTATTAACATTTATCATTGGCGGAGTTGGATTATCATTTGAAATTCCTGTATTAGAGCAACTTTCAAAAACTATTTACGTCTATAAAGGTGGTGTAAGTATAATTCCAGAATTGATTTCCTTAGCTTTAGCATTGTCGATGTATACGGCAACTTTTATAGCAGAAAATGTCAGAGCTGGTATCTTAGGAGTTGGCAAAGGACAAAAAGAGGCCGCTGCATCTATAGGTTTAACAAAAGGTCAAATCTTAAAATTAGTCGTTATGCCTCAAGCATTGAGAATAATAATACCTCCAACAACAAACCAATATTTGAATTTAACAAAAAACTCATCATTAGCAGCTGCCATTGCTTATCCTGATATAGTTTTAGTTTTTGCAGGAACTGCCTTGATGCAAACAGGAAGAGCTATTGAAATTATCTCTATAACAATGCTTACATATCTATCTTTAAGTTTATCAATTTCTATTTTTATGAATTGGTATAATAAAAAAATTGCTATCAAGGAAAAATAATGAAAAATATATTAATCAAACCCTCCAAAGAAAAATTAAACAGTTTTGTTAGTTTTGGTAGTTTTTTTATTTCTATAGCTTTTATAGATGTTTTGGCTAACACTTTTTTAAACTTAAATTTTACCAGTTTTTTACCAGGAAAACTTAGTTACTTTGCACCATTAATTATTGGAACTATTGGATTATATTTTATTAGAATAGAGTTTAGTGGAAATAAAATGTTAGATAGGATTAATACTAATTTTAATTCAAACAACCTTAATGCTGTTTTATCTTTAATAGTAATTTTTGCTTTAATTAAATACATTCCACCAGTATTAAATTGGTTCTTTTTTGATGCTAATTTTGTTGGTAATTCAAAAGAAGAGTGTACAGGCAGTGGAGCTTGTTGGATTTTTGTTAAAGTATGGTTTAACAGATTTGTTTATGGAATGTACCCAGATGCTGAACAATGGAGAATAAACTCTGCTTTTTTCATTTTATTTGCTCTAGTAGGGGCTTCTTTCTTTGTATCTGGAAAATATAAAACATACCTAATAATTTTTTTATTATTTGTTTATCCAATCATAGGCTTAAAACTTATTTCCGGAGGTGATTTTGGTTTAAAATACGTTGAAACTGGAGCTTGGGGAGGTTTATCTTTAACATTTATAGTCTCTGCATTTGCTTTAATATTATGTTTTCCCATAGGCATGTTTTTAGCTCTAGGAAGAAGATCAAATTTACCCGCAATTAAATATTCTTCAATAGGATTTATAGAACTTTGGAGAGGCGTTCCTTTAATTACGGTTCTGTTCATGTCGGCGGTAATGTTCCCAATGTTTTTGCCTGACGGAACATATGTAGACAAACTAATAAGAGTTTTAATAGCGATCACGCTTTTCGAAGCAGCATATATGGCAGAAGTTATAAGAGGAGGGTTACAAGCTCTACCAAAAGGCCAGTATGAGGCTGCAAAATCACTTGGAATGGGGTATTGGAGGATGCATTTTTTGATAATCCTTCCCCAAGCGCTTAAACTAGTAATACCTGGAATAGCAAACACCTTTTTAGCATTAGTGAAAGATACTCCTTTAATTTTTGTTGTAGGGTTGCTAGAACTTGCTGGAATGGTAAATTTAGCCAAAACTAATCCAAAATGGCTAGGTATGGCTATGGAAGGGTATGTATTTGCTGGTTTAGTTTTCTGGATAATTTGTTATGCTATGAGTAGATACAGTCAAAACTTAGAAAAGAAATTAAGTACAGAAAGATAAATGAGCAAAATTATAGAACTTAAGAATGTAAATAAATGGTTTGATAAATTTCAAGCTTTAAAAGATGTGAGTCTTGAAGTAAACCAACAAGAAAAAATTGTAATTTGTGGCCCATCAGGATCGGGTAAATCAACTTTAATTAGATGTATAAATAGATTAGAAGAACATCAAGAAGGTCAAATAATAGTTGATGGAAAAGAAATTTCAGAAAACACAAAAGATATAGAAAAAATAAGAGCTGAAGTCGGAATGGTTTTTCAACAGTTTAATCTATTTCCACATTTATCAATTTTAGACAACTGTACTCTTGCACCTATATGGGTTAAAAAATTGCCAAAAAAACAAGCTGAAGAAATAGCAATGAAAAATTTAGAAAGAGTTCAAATAGCTGATCAAGCTAAAAAGTTTCCAGGACAATTATCTGGAGGTCAACAGCAAAGATCTGCATTAGCAAGAGCATTATGTATGGAGCCAAAAATAATGTTATTCGATGAACCTACTTCAGCGTTGGACCCCGAGATGATTAAAGAAGTTTTAGACTCAATGGTTGATTTAGCTAAAGCAGGTATGACTATGATTGTAGTAACTCATGAAATGGGTTTTGCAAAAGAGGTCGCGGATAATATGATTTTTATGGATGAAGGTAGAATTGTAGAAAAAGCAAAAACTAAAGATTTTTTTGATAATCCTAAATCAGATCGAACAAAACTTTTTCTCAGTCAAATATTATAACCATTTCGGTATTGGCAAATTTTTACTCTTTAAAAATTCTTTGTTAAAAATCTTACTTGCATACCTTTTTCCATTATCACACAAAATTGTAACTATTGTCTTTCCTGGTCCCATTTTTTTGCCCAATTTTATTGCACCAGCTATATTAATGCCAGAGGATCCACCTAAAATAATTTTTTGTTTTTCTATTAAGTCATATACTAAGTTTAATGCTTCAGTGTCAGTTGTTTGAAATGCTTCATCTATTAATGCTTTTTCGAAATTTTTAGTAATTCTGCCAGTACCTATTCCCTCAGTAATTGAATTTCCGGTTGAACTAAGTTTATTTTCTTTAATGTATGAATATAATGAAGAACCCATAGGGTCAGAAAGAGCGATTTTTATATTTTTATTTTTTTCTTTTAATCCTACAGAAACACCTGATAATGTTCCACCGGTGCCAACAGAACAAGTGAACGCATCTATTTTTCCAGCTGTTTGGGCCCATATCTCTTGTGCAGTGGTTTTTATATGTGCCTCTGTATTAACAAGATTATCAAATTGATTAGCCCAGAAAACACCTTTTTTTTCATTTTTTTTTAAATTTTCAGAAATTTTTTGTGAAAGCTTAATATAATTTTTAGGGTCCGAATAAGGCACTGCGTCAACTTCTATTAATTCAGCTCCTAAATCTTTAAGTGTCTTTTTTTTTTCAATAGATTGTGTTTTTGGTATTACTATTTTTAAATTTAATTCGTATTCCTTGCAAACTATCGCTAAGCCTATTCCAGTATTACCAGCCGTGCCTTCAACAACAGTCCCACCTTTGGCAATTAACTTTCTATTTATCGCATCTTTTACTATAAAAAGCGCAGCTCTATCTTTAATAGACTCACCGGGATTAAAATATTCTGCTTTACCATAAATGTTACAGCCTGTTAAATCAGAGGCTTGTTTTAATCTAACTAATGGTGTATTTCCAATTTGAGATAAAATAGAGTTATTTTCCATGATCCAAAATATATGAAAAAATACATCCTTTCAATTATAATATTTTTATCTTTTTTTACTACTGTCAATACTCATGTTGAACATTACGAAAAGTATAATTATTTAGAGTACGAATTATATAGAAACAATCAATCTATTGGATATCATAAATATAATTTTGTTAGAGATGGCGATAATTTGTCAATAAACAGCGAAGTGAGTTTTAAAATTACAAAATTAGGCGTAGATTTATATAAATATTTTGCTAAAAGTGACGAAAACTACTTTAAAGGAGTTTTTTCTAGCTATTCGTCAAAAACTAAACAAAATAAAAAAAATAGATACGTAGAAATAACAGTCGATCAAGCTGATAAAAATTTAATTATAGATGGATCTTCTTATAAAGGAAAAGCCAGTAAAGAATATATAGTTGGTACTTGGTGGAATCATGAAATTGTAAAAGCTAAAGCACAAATTAGTGGTATTTCTGGTAGAATAATTGAACAAACAGTAACTTTTATTGGAAAAGAGGAAACAAAAATTGGAGACAAGACATACAAAACTCTTCGTTTTAACTTTAAATCATCTGATAAAAATCTTCCAGATAGTAAAAAATTAAATACAGATGTCTGGTACGAAGAAAATACATATCTCTGGGTAAAAGCTGCATTCGATAAGACGGGTTACTGGGAGTATAGGCTTAAAAATTATAAATAACTTATATTTTTAGAGGGTTTTTTTTCAATTAAGTCAATAGTTATTATTGTTTTTTATCAATTATTATAGCTAAATATAGGTGAAATTATTTTACCCAAATTGAACTTTTACTGTTGCCAAAATCTTAAAATTAGGGTTGTATTAAAAAATTAATAAAGTTCAACGTAATTAAGATTTAGGGAGTTTAATGGAAGAAAATTTCAATATTCACTTAGGAAAAAAATTACGTATGAGAAGGTTGTCTCTAGGATTAACTCAAACAAAAGTCGCTCAAGCAATAAACGTCACTTTCCAACAAATACAAAAATATGAAAAAGGTACAAATGGAGTAAGTTCAAATAGATTAATGCAACTTTCTCAGTTTTTAAAAGTTCCTATAATTTATTTTTTTGAAGATTTTAAAGAATTTAAAGATATTACGCCTAATGAGCTAACAAATGAAGACTTAAACTATTCTTTTTTATCTAGAACCTTTTCTTCGTTATCAAAAAATCAAAAAGAAAAAATACTTCAAATTTTAAATAATACTATTAAGTTTGAAAAAGTTGGTTAATTTTGGCTCCTCGGGCAGGACTCGAACCTGCGACCAATTGATTAACAGTCAACTGCTCTACCAACTGAGCTACCGAGGAATAAAAAATCAACATACTTTTTTTAAAAAAATAAAACAACCAATTTTTTTGGAGGCCACGCCCAGAATCGAACTGGGATAAAAGGATTTGCAATCCTCTGCGTAACCATTCCGCCACGTGGCCAATTAAACCTAAAAAAACTATTTAAATCATTTATGGGGTTCAATAAAGGGAAATCTATACCTTTTAGGTTTTTAAACATTTGATATAAACTATTTAGGGAAATATTCAAAAAATATGGATTTTAAAAAATATAATCATTTAAAAGAAGAAAAAAAGATATCGGATTATTGGATCAAGAAGGGTTGTTTTAAACCTAGAAAAGGAAATAACAAAAAAACCTTCTCAATAGTAATTCCTCCACCTAATGTTACTGGAAGACTACATATGGGCCATGCCCTTAACAATAGCTTACAAGACGTTTTAGTTCGATTCAACAGAATGATGGGGAAAGAAACTTTGTGGCAACCAGGAACTGATCATGCGGGAATAGCCACTCAAGCTGTAGTCGAAAAAAATCTTGAAAATAAAGGTATAAAGAAAAATGATTTAGGAAGAGAAAAATTTATTAAAAAAGTTTGGGAATGGAAAGAGGAGTCTGGAGGAATAATATTAGACCAACTTAAAAAACTTGGATGTTCTTGTGACTGGTCAAAAACTAGATTTACAATGGACAAAGACTTGTCAAAAGCTGTAATTAAGGTTTTTGTAGATCTCTATAATAAAAAATTAATTTACAAAGACAAGAAACTAGTAAATTGGGATACTAAACTACAAACTGCAATATCAGATTTAGAGGTAGTTCAAAAAGATGTTCAGTCGCAATTATATTATATTGACTATCAAATAGAGGGCTCAGAGAATAAAATAACCATAGCAACCACTAGGCCAGAGACAATGATGGGTGACACAGCTGTAGCTGTAAATCCTAAAGATGAAAGGTACATTAGTTTAGTAGGAAAAAATGTTACCATTCCTATAGTTAACAAAAATATTAAGATTATCGCCGATCATTATGCTGATCCAGAACAGGGTTCTGGGGCAGTAAAAATTACCCCTGCTCATGATTTTAATGATTATGAAGTAGGGAAAAGAAATAAATTAGAATTAATTAATATCTTTGAAAAAAGTGGAAAAATTAATAATAACGGAATTAAAGAATTCATAGGCTTAGATAGATTTGAAGCACGAAAATTATTATTAAAAAAACTTAAAGATGCAGGAAATCTTGTTAAAGTAGAAAATATTAAAAATAAAGTTCCCTATGGAGATAGATCTAATTCAATAATTGAACCTCTATTAACAAAACAGTGGTTTGTTGATGCTAAAAAATTATCTCAAAAACCGATAAAAATAGTTAATAAAGGTAACACTACTTTTTTCCCAAACAATTGGTCTAAGACTTTTTTTCAATGGATGAATAATATTGAGCCCTGGTGTATATCCCGACAAATTTGGTGGGGACATCGAATACCTGCTTGGTATGATGAAAGTGGTAATGTCTTTGTATCTGAAACTGAAAAAGAGGCTCAAATTTTAGCCAAGAAAAAAAACAAGAATAAAAAATTTAAATTAAAACAAGAAACTGATGTTTTAGACACTTGGTTTTCTTCTGCTTTATGGCCATTTGCAACTTTAGGCTGGCCAAAAAAAACTAAAGAACTTTCTAAATTTTATCCAACTTCTGTTCTTGTTACGGGTTTTGACATAATTTTTTTCTGGGTGGCTAGAATGTTAATGATGGGAAATTATTTTAATAAAAAAACTCCCTTTCACAAGGTTTATGTTCATGCTCTAGTAAGAGATGAGAAAGGTCAAAAAATGTCAAAATCTAAAGGAAACGTAATTGATCCATTAGAGTTAATAAAAGAGTACGGTGCTGACAGTTTGAGATTTACTTTAATCTCTATGGCATCTCCTGGTAGAGATGTTAAATTATCAAAAAATAGGGTTACTGGAAATCGAAATTTTATTACAAAAATTTGGAGCGCTAATAATTTTTTAGAATTAAACAAATGTAATTTAGATAAACAAATAAATTTAAATTCTATAAAACTTCCAATTAACCAATGGATATTTAATGAATTTATCAGAACTCAAAATTTAGTATCTAAAAATATAGAAATTTTCAGGTTCGATGAAGCTGCTAAACATGTTTATCAGTTTGTCTGGCATTCTTACTGTGATTGGTATTTAGAGTTTTTAAAGCCAATTTTTAATTCTAAAAACAAGATCGATGTTAAAGAAGCAAAAACATTCTGTTCGTTTATTATGGCTAATATTTTGAAGATTCTTCATCCTTTTATACCATTTTTTACAGAGTCCGTTTGGGCAAAAAATAAATATAAAGATATTTTTATGGATGATCTAATATCTTCTTCATGGCCTAATTATAAAATTCAGAAGAAATTTAATAAGAGTCAAAATGATATAAATGATGTAATTGAATTAATTTCCAATATAAGATCTACGAAAGCAGAACTTAAAATTGTGCCTAAATTATTCTGCGATATATCAGTACCAAGAAAATCAGTAAAACTTAAAAAGCTAATTGAGGCAAATCTGAAACTAATAAAACAAGTTGGTAGAATTAATAGCGTTATCGACACTAAAATTAATGATAAAAATTCTATCGATATTTTGGTTCTTAAAGAAACACTTTCACTTCGATTCAACGAAGATATAAATTTAGGATCTCAAAAAGAAAGAATTTTACAAAAAATAGAAACAATAAACAAACAAATCTCAGTTCTTAATAATAAACTCAAAAACAAGGCATATGTAATGAATGCACCTAAAGAAATAGTTCAAAATGATAAAAATTTGATAGAAGAATTAACTATTGAAGATGTAAAATTAAGAAGTATTGTATCGAGTATTAACTAATATGTCTAAAATTGATAAAAAAAAATTACCTAGTCGTCATACTTCTTTGGGACCTGATAGAGCTCCTCATAGATCTTTTTATTATGCTATGGGAGAAACAGAACAAGATGTAGCCAAACCTTTTGTAGGCGTAGTATCTACATGGAATGAAGCAGCTCCATGCAATACAGCTTTAATGAGGCAGGCTCAGTCAGTAAAAAAAGGAGTCAAGCAGTCAGGCGGTACACCGAGAGAATTTTGTACAATAACTGTTACTGATGGTATCGCTATGGGACATGAAGGAATGAAATCATCTCTAATCTCAAGAGAAGTTATTGCTGACTCTGCAGAGTTGACTGTAAGAGGACACTGTTATGATGCACTTGTCGGTATCGCTGGATGTGATAAATCATTACCGGGATTAATGATGTCCATGTTAAGATTAAATGTTCCGAGCGTATTTATTTATGGTGGTTCTATATTACCTGGAAAATTTAAAGGTAAAGATGTTACGGTTGTTGATGTATTTGAGGCTGTTGGAAAACATTCATCAGGAAAAATGTCCTCAGAAGAACTTAGAGAACTAGAATTAGTTGCTTGTCCTAGTGCAGGTGCATGTGGAGGTCAATTCACAGCAAACACTATGGCATGTGTGTCCGAGGCGATAGGACTAGCGTTACCTTATTCAGCAGGAACACCTGCTCCCTACGAAGAAAGAGATAAGTACGCTTTTGAAAGTGGGAAAACTGTAATGAAACTTTTAGAAAAAGAAATTAAACCTAGGGACATAGTGACAAAAAAATCTTTGGAAAATGCAGCGACTATTGTAGCAGCTACAGGCGGCTCAACAAATGCAGCGCTTCATTTGCCAGCTCTAGCTAATGAAATTGGAGTTAAATTTGATTTAATGGACGTAGCTAAAATATTCAAAAAAACACCTTATCTAGCAGATTTAAAACCTGGAGGAAAATATGTAGCAAAAGACATGTGGGAGGCAGGTGGTGTCCCAATGTTACTAAAAACTTTATATGATGGAGGGTTTATTCATGGTGATTGTATGACTGTGACTGGAAAAACTATGGAAGAAAATTTAAAAGAAATTCATTTTAACAAAGATCAAAAAGTTTTAAGAGAATATGACAATCCTTTATCTCAAGATGGAGGTGTTGTTGGTTTAAAAGGTAACTTAGCAACAGAAGGAGCAATAGTAAAAATAGCTGGATTAAAAAAATTGCAATTTACTGGCAAAGCAAGATGTTTTGATAATGAAGAAGATGCTATGAAAGCTGTTCAAACGAGAAAGTATAAAGATGGAGATGTAATTATCATTAGATATGAAGGACCTAGAGGGGGTCCAGGTATGAGAGAAATGTTGTCTACGACAGGAGCAATATATGGTCAGGGCAAGGGAGAAAAAGTGGCTTTAATAACAGATGGAAGATTTTCTGGAGCAACAAGAGGTTTTTGTGTTGGACACGTTGGGCCAGAGGCAGCATTAGGAGGTCCGATAGCTTTGTTAAAAAATGGAGATATGATAGATATTGATGCAAAAAAAGGAACAATAAACGTTAGACTAACTAAATCTCAGTTAGCTTCAAGACGAAAAAAATGGAAAGCAAAAAAATCTGCATTTGGATCGGGTACTCTATGGAAATATGCTCAAACTGTAGGTCCTGCATATTTAGGAGCTCCTACTCATCCAGGTAAGAAAAAAGAAGTTAAAGATTATTCAAAAATTTAATGAAAATTAGACCAGTTATTTTATGCGGAGGTGCTGGAACTAGATTGTGGTCTGATAATAAAAACTATCAGGCTAAGCAATTTATTGACTTTGGTGGATGGACACTTTTTGGCAAAACTTTAAATAGAATTAAAAATCCTTTATTTGATGATCCTATAATTAGCACTAATTTTAAATACTTGAAGGATATTAAAAAAAATATGAGGAAACATAAAATTAAAAAATATAAAATTGTGCTAGAACCAGAAAAAAAAAATACAGGCCCAGCAATTCTATCTGCTGTATTGATAAAAGACATTCCAAAAAAACAACCTCTAATTTTTCTCTCTGCAGATCATTTAATTAATCAAGTAAGCAAATTTAATCAAGAAATTAAAAAAAATAAAAAATTTTTGAATAATAAAAATCTTTTTATTTTCGGAATAAAACCTAATTCACCCTCTGATCAATTTGGATATTTTATTACTAAAAGAAAAAATAAATTTAATTGTGTTTCAAAATTCATTGAAAAACCTAAAAAGACAAAAGCTAAAATCATAATTAAAAAAGGTGGCTATTGGAATTCTGGAATGTTTTTTTTAAGAAAAGATTCATTGATAAATAATTTTAAAAAATACGAAAAAAAAATCTATCAAAATTCATTATTAGCTGTAACAAAAAGCAAGATAAAAAAAAATATTTATCATTTAAATAAAAAAGCATTTATAAAAAATCCCACAAAGTCATTCGATCACGCTATCCTTGAAAAAACAAAAAATATTAATGCTATAAAACTGAATATACCTTGGACTGATCTTGGTAGTTGGAAAGAAATACTTTTAATGTTTAATAAAAATAAAAAAAAATATTTAAAGAAAAAAAATATTTTTTATAGGCCTTGGGGCAGTTATACTAATTTATATTTTGGTAATAATTTTTTAATTAAAGAAATAAATATAAAACCAAAAGGAATTTTAAGTCTTCAAAAACATTTTTATAGATCAGAACATTGGGTTATAACCCAAGGTAAGCCAAAAATAACTTTAAATAAAAAAGTTTTTACGAAAAAACTTTATGACTCAATTTTTATTCCCAAAGGAGCAATACATAGAGTTCAAAACTCTAGCAAGAAAAATGTTAAAATTATGGAAGCGCAACTAGGATCCGTTCTAAAGGAATCAGATATTGTTCGATATAAAGACATGTATGGTAGAGTTAATTAATTTTGAGCTCAATAGGAGTATGATCAGATGGTTTAATTTTTGAACGAGGTTTTTTATTAATATTTATAGATGTAATATTTTCAAGTAAGTTATTTGATACAAGAAAATGATCAATCCTCATCCCATAATTTTTTTGCCATGAAGAAGCAAAATAATCCCAAAAAGTATATTCTTGTTTATCTTTATTTTTAAGTCGATAAACATCTTCAAAACCTAAATTTATCAACTCACGGAACTTTTTTCTTATTTCTAGTTTACCTAATGCGTCGCCTTCATATCTTTTGAAATCATACACATCTATTTTTTCGGGTATAATATTAAAATCTCCTGCTATTAATAAGTTGGAATTTTTTAATAGTTTTTTTTTTATATTAGTAATAAATTTCTTTAACCAATTCTTTTTATAATCATATTTTGCTGTATCAATTGGATTACCATTAGGTACGTAAATGTTAACTAACTCTATTTTTTTTTTTTGTAATTGTATTTCACCTGTGATGATTCTAGATTGCTTTAAATCATCTTTTATAAAATCTCTATTAATGTTTTTAACTTCGACCTTAGATATTATTGCAACACCATTATAACTTTTTTGCCCAAAGACATGTGAAGTGTATCCAATTGTTTTAAAATTATCGTAAGGAAAGTTTTCATCTTGAGTCTTAATTTCTTGAAGCAAAAGTATGTCTGGTTTTTCTTTTTTTATATAATCTAAAATGTTATTAATCCTGGCTCTTACAGAATTAACATTCCAAGAAATTATTTTCATTAAACTGAAAATGATAACCCGCAACCACATGAAGAAGAAGCTTTAGGATTATCTATAACAAAAGACTCTCCTATCATTTCTCTCTTAAAATCTACAGTTGAACCAGCTATTATATCTAAAGAAAATTTATCTATTATGGTTTGATCAAATAAAATATCGTTTTTTTCTAATTTACTATCAAAACTAAAATTATATTTAAAGCCTGAACAACCACCCCCTTGAACTGTTATTCTAAAATATTTTTTAGCTCCACTTTTCGTGATTTTTTCGATTTGATTTTTTGCTCTATTAGTAAATTCTAATTTTTTTTCCATAATGATCTAGTATATAATCTATATAGTGAGCATGCAAAAAAATTCAATTCATTCATTATCAAATTTAGCGGTACCATTGAAATCAAAAGGCAGGTTTTTTAAAGAAAATAAAACCCAAATACGAACTGATTTTCAAAGAGATAGAGATAGAATTATTCATTCGACCGCTTTTCGTAGACTAAAGCATAAAACACAGGTTTTTGTAAATACCTCTGGCGATCACTATAGAACAAGGATTACACATTCTTTAGAGGTCGCGCAGATAGCTAGAACTTTATCCAAATTTTTCAATTTAAATGAAGATTTATGTGAAACTTTAAGTTTAGCACATGATTTGGGACATACTCCATTTGGACACGCAGGGGAGGAAGCTTTAAATAATTGCATGAAAAAGTTTGGTGGCTTTGATCACAACATTCAAACTATTAGAATAATTTTATTTTTAGAAAATAGATATTATGATTTCAAAGGTCTAAACTTAACTTTAGAAACATTAGATGGTTTGTTAAAACACAATGGACCAGTTAAAAACACAAAAAAATACCATAGAATTTTAGGTAAAAATTTATTTAAAAAAAGAATAAAATTTTCATCTAGTCCGTCATTAGAAGCACAAATAGCCTCAATTTCAGATGACATTGCTTATAACAGTCACGATCTAGAAGATGGATTAAAATCAAACTTATTTAAACTTAAAGACTTAGAAAAAATTCCAATTTTAAAAAGTATTATAATAAAACACAGAAAAAAAATTAAGAATTTTTCTATAGATTTAGTTATAAGGCAAATAGTAAGAGAAATAATTAATGAAATGGTAAAAGATATAATAATAACAACTAAAAATAATATTAAAATTTATAAAATAAAAAATTTAAGTGATGTTTATAAGTCAAGATATCCTATTGTAACTTTTTCAAGAAATATGAAGAAATTTGATCAAAAAATTAAAAAATTTTTGAGAAAAAAAATGTACTATCATAAAAATGTTAGAAAAAATACAAATAAAGGAAAAATGATTATTAACAAATTATTTTTATCTATAAAAAATAATCCAAAAATGTATTTAAATGTTAGTAAGTATGATAAATCAAACATTGCTAGATCTGTCTGTGATTTTATAGCTGGTATGACTGATCGATATGCAATAAATCTCTATAAAAAAGTCACATGAATATATTTGAAGAATACCAAAAAAAAATTACTTTTTTGATAAGTAAAAATCAAAAGTTACTTGAATTAAAAGAATTGAGTTTCAAAGGTGTCGTTGTTGAAATACCTCCTTTAGAATTTAATTTTGACTTGTCTTGCAACATTTGTCTCATATTAGGGAAACTAAATAAAATAAATCCAAAAAACTTGGCTAATAAAATTAGAGATTTGTTAATTAGAAATATTACAGACTTCGATGAGATTAAAGTTGCTGGTCCAGGGTTCTTAAATCTCAAGTTATCAAACGAGTCATTGATTAAAAATATTAATCAAATTCTTAATCATAAAAAACACTATGGTAAAAAAGACTCAAACAATAACTATAACATTGAATTTGTTTCTGCGAATCCGACTGGTCCGATGCATGTAGGACATTGTAGAGGAGCTATTTATGGAGATGTTTTAGCTAATTTACTCAAATTTAACGGTAATAAAGTAACAAAAGAATATTATATAAATGATTATGGAGTTCAGATTTTAAAATTTGTAGAGTCAGTATTTCTAAGAATTAGAGAAATTAAATATAACGAAAAATTTATTCCTTCCGAAGATCTTTATCCTGGTGATTACATAATCGATATAGCAAAGATGATCATTGATACTAAAAAAAACGAAACTTTTGATAGTTTTGAAAAATCTTTTGAAGTTTTAAAACAGGAATCCCTTGAATATTCTATGAAGTTAATTAAATCAGACCTAAAAAAATTAGGCATAGAACATGATAATTTTTTTTCTGAGACTGACTTAGTAAACAATAAACTAGTAGAAAAAGCAGTAAGTCAGTTAAAAAAAGATAATTACGTTGAAGAAGGCTATCTTGAACCCCCTAAAGGAGGATCAGATAAAGATTGGAAAAAAACAAAAAGACTGATTTTCAAATCAACTTTATTTGGTGATGATACAGATAGAGCACTACAAAAAAATGACGGCAATTGGACTTATTTTGCAAATGATGTTGCGTACCATATGGATAAAGTACAAAGAAATTATCAAAATTTGATAAATGTTCTTGGAGCAGACCATACTGGCTACATCAAAAGAATAACAGCTGCTGTGGGTGCATTATCTAAAAAAAAAGTAAAATTGAATTGTAAAGTTTGTCAATTAGTAAAACTATATAGAAATGGAAAACCATTTAAAATGTCAAAACGTGCAGGAGATTTTATATCAGCCAAAGATTTACTTAATGAAGTTAATAAAGACTCAATAAGATTTATGATGTTGAACCGAAGCAATGATGTTGAACTAGATTTTGATTTTGATAAAGTTATGGAAAAAAGTAAAGATAATCCAGTTTTTTATGTGCAATATTCATTTGCCAGAATTAGCTCCCTTCTAAGAACTTTAAATAAAGATTTAGATGACAATTTGTCTTTAGAGTTGAAAAATTTTAAATTAAATAAAGATGAAAATATTATTCTTAGAAAGATATTTGAATGGCCAAGAATTATTGAAACAGCTTCATCAAAATACGAACCCCACAGAATTCCATTTTATCTTTATGATTTGGCAACCCTATTTCATGCTTATTGGAGCAAAGGAAATAGAGATCCAAATTATAGATTTGTAGTTGATAAAAAGATTAAAAACCTAACAACATTCGCGATAATTATTTTAATTGGAATAGTAATTCAAAGGGGAATGGAAATATTGGGTGTGTCGCTACCAACAAGAATGTAATGATTAAATTTTTTAAATTAATATGTCTTTTTTTAATTTTTTTATTTTTTTTTTACATCTTTAATTACTATTTATCTAATATAAACGTAAATAATATTAATAATAATAGGCTTAATATAGAGGATATTATAAAAGAAAAAGCAATTAATTTACCAATTTTAAAAAATGATACAAAAAATGTTATTGAATTTAATTCAAGTTTTTCGGAAGAAATTAATAAAAGCGAACCAAGAAAATTTTGGAATTTAATAAAATTAAAATGAAAAAAAAAGCTATAATAATTAGTATTAAATCTTACAAATTGTCTATTCAAGAAAAAAAAATTATATCAAAGGAAAAACCTTGGGGCTTAATACTTTTTAAAAGAAACATAAAGTCTTTTAATCAATTAAAAAAACTTATTAAAAATATAAGATATATTAGCAAAGATAAAAAATTTCCAATATTAATTGATGAAGAAGGAGGAACTGTTTCACGATTAGGTCAATTGATAAATAACAACATACCTCAAAAATTATTTGGTGACTTATTCAATTCTAACCAAAAAATTAGTATATCTATTTATAAGAATTATATTAATCAATTATGTAAAATTTTTCGTCAATTAGGGATAAATATCAATACAGTCCCCGTTCTAGACGTACTCAGGACAAATACTACTAAAGTTATAGGCAGTAGAAGTTTTTCCAAAAATTCCAGAATTGTTAAGGTATTGGGTCAAGTTTGTATTAATCAATACCATCTTAATAAAGTAGCTACTGTTGCAAAACATATCCCTGGACATGGTTGCGCTTCAGTAGATAGTCATTTAAGAACACCTAATGTAAAATTAAATTACCTTAATCTAAAAAAAAAAGATTTTTTTCCCTTCAAAAATATTAATTCTAAATTTGCCATGACAGCTCATGTTATTTACCAAAAATTAGACAAAAAAAACGTAGCTTCTTTTTCAAAAAAAGTAATTTCTGAAATCATCAGAAAAAAAATAGGTTTTAAAGGAATTTTAATTTCAGATGATATTTCAATGAAAGCACTTAAATTTAATCTAGCAACTAATGCTCTCAAATCACTTCAAGCAGGATGTAATCTTGTTTTATATTGTGGAGGAAATTTCAAAGATACCAATAGATTAATAAAAAAATTACCCTATATTGATAAGTTTACAATGAAAAAAACTTCGGAATTTTACAAATTTTTAAGATAAAATCTAGAAATGGAATCAAATAAATCTGATTTAATATCAATAGATATACCAAATTATAGCGGACCCTTAGAAGTTTTACTAGACTTAGCAAAAAGTCAAAAAGTTGATCTAGCTAAAATATCAATTACAAAACTAGCAGATCAATTTTTAGATTTTATAAAGAATAATGAAAATTTAAACTTAGAATTAGCCTCTGAATTTTTATTAACAGCTACATGGCTTGCCTACTTAAAATCAAAATTATTATTACCAGAAGATGAAGAAGACAATTTTAAAGCTTTTGAAGTGGCAGAAAAACTTAAGTTACAATTAAAAAAATTAGAATTAATTAGAATTCTTTCAGATCAAATGTTACAAAAAAAAAGATTAGGTGTACATATTTTTACAAGAGGCATGAAAGGAGAAATAAGATCTATTAACACACCGCAATATGATGTCTCTTTGTATGAGTTACTGAAAACTTATTCCAATCTTCAAATGCAGAAATCATTTCAATCGATTAATATTCCTAAATTACCAGTTCTATCAACTGAAGAAGGTATTAAACAGATTAAAAATAAATACGATGAAATTAAAGATTGGAAGGACATTAGTGAGTTAATACCGAACTTTTATTTAAGCAAAAAAATGAAAAAAACAGGATTAGCAGGAATATTTGCAGCTAGCTTAGAGTTAACGAAGGAGGGATCAGTGGAACTTCTCCAAGATCAAATTTTTGAAAAAGTTATGATAAAGAAAATAAATAATTAATGAAAAATAAAAATAAAAGTAAAAAGAAAAACAATATAATTTCATTTCCTTCAAAAATTTCTAAAATTGAACGTCAAATAGAAGCTATTTTGTTTGCAGCTGCCGAGCCGTTAGATATTGAAACTATAGAAAAAAGAATAGGAAACTCATCAAATATTTTTAAAATTTTAGAAAATATAAGAGAAAATTATAAAAATAGAGGAATTAATTTAGTTTGTATTAAAAATAAGTGGTCTTTTAGAACTGCTGAGGACTTATCAAAACTAATGTCATTGCAAAAATCTACTCAAAGAAAACTTTCTAAAGCAACAATCGAAACTTTAGCAATTATTGTCTATCATCAGCCTGTAACTAGATCTGAAATTGAGGAGATTAGAGGAGTCGCTTTTGCAACAAATACTTTAGAAATTTTATTAGAACTCGAGTGGGTTAGACCTGCTGGAAGAAAAGATGTACCTGGAAAACCTATTCAATACGCTACAACTGAAAATTTTTTAAATCATTTTAATGTTCAAAAATTATCAGATCTCCCTACTATAGAAGAATTGGGCTCTGCAGGGTTAATTGACACCACTGCCATTGATAAATCAATTTTTGGAACAGGTAAATTCTTTAAAGAACAAAGCTTAAATGAAAAGCAGAACATTTACGAGGATATAGAAGAAGCTATTAATAAAGCTCCTGAATCAGATAAATAAATATATTTATTTAATTTAAATAATTGTATATAAATAATTATGGGAAATATTGGTTGGACAGGAATTATAATCATAGCAATATTAGTAGTTATTCTTTTTGGAAAAGGGAAGATTTCTAGCATTATGGGAGATTTGGCAAAAGGGATAAAAAGTTTTAAAAAAGGTTTGTCTGACGATACTAATTCGGGTCAAGATAAAAACAGTAACAATTCAGATAATCCAGACCCTGATAACAAATAATCTTAAATGCCTCAAATTGGTTGGTTAGAGATATTAGCTGTAGTTATAGTAGCTATATTAGTCTTAGGTCCAAAAGAATTTCCAATTGCTTTAAAAAAAATAGGTTCATACTTTGGCAAAATAAAAAATGCAATTAGCAGCTTTCAAAGAGAAGTTAGTTCTGTAGGTGAAGATTTGGATGTTGAAAAAGAAATTAATAATAAGAATAATAAAGAAAAAAAAAAATTAAATGACTAATTCATTCACAAGTCATTTTGTAGAATTACGTTCAAGGTTAATTAAATCAATTATTTTTATTTTATTTGTTTTTGTTATTTCTTATACATTTGCTGATCATATCTATAATTTTTTAGTAGAGCCATATGCAAACGCAGTCAAAGATGAAAAAATACCTAGAAGACTTATTTTTACAGCTTTACACGAGACATTTATTACTTATTTAAAAGTAGCATTTTTTGCAGCAATTTTTTTAGGTAGTCCTGTTTTGTTAATACAAATTTATAAATTCATTGCTCCAGGTTTATATAAAAATGAAAAGAAAGCAATTTTACCTTACTTAATATCTACACCAATTTTATTTTTGCTTGGAGGAATTCTTGTATATTATTTAGTTATGCCGTTAGCTATTAAATTTTTTCTATCATTTGAGTCTACAGGCACATCTTCTTCACTTCCAATTCAACTAGAAGCTAAAGTGAACGAGTATTTATCTTTAATAATGAGACTTATATTTGCTTTTGGTATAAGTTTTCAGCTACCTATTTTATTAAATTTGTTAGCTAGAATTGGAGTTGTAAATTCTACTTATTTAAAAAATACTAGAAGATACTTTATAGTTATTATCTTTACAGTAGCTGCGATTTTAACACCTCCAGACCCAATTACTCAGATAGGTTTAGCCATACCTTTATTGTTACTTTATGAATTGTCTATTATAACAGTTAAATTTACGGAAAATAAAAATAAACAAACAGATTTAGAAGATGCATAATTTAAAAGATTTGAGAAATAATTTAGCCGAATATAAGATTAAATTTAAAGCTAGAAATTTAGATTTTGATATTAAAGACTTTGAAAAAATTGACAAAATTAACAGAGAACTAATAAACAAAAAAGAACTACTAGAACAAGAAAAAAAATCTTTATCCAAAAAAAAAGACAAATTGAATTTTGAAAAATCTAAAAAAATTTCAAATAAAATTGAGGGAATTTTAGTAAATCTTAACGAAAGTCAAAAAAAAATTGACACTATACTACACAATCTTCCTAATATAGCTGATGAAAGTGTTCCAATAGGAAACAATTCTAAGTCTAATAAATTAATAAAAACAAATGGAGAAATTAAAAAATTTTCTTTTAAGACAAAATCTCATGTAGAGTTGGGATTGAAAAATAATGGTATTGACTTTGAAACTTCAATTAAATTGTCAGGTTCTAGATTTGTAGTTTTACGAGATAAATTTGCGCTATTAGAAAGAGCTTTAATTAATTTTATGCTAGATACACATGTTAATTTATTTAAATATATAGAAATTTCGCCGCCCTTAATTGTTAGTGAAAGAGCTATGTTTGGTACTGGTCAGTTACCAAAGTTTGAGGACGACCAATTTGAAATTAAATTTGACAATTCAACAGATAGAAAATTTTTAATTCCAACGGCTGAAGTAGTGCTTACAAATTTAGTTTGTAAATCAGTCTTAAATACTAAAGAACTACCTCTAAGATATGTTGCAGCGACTCCATGTTTTAGAAAAGAAGCAGGTAGTTACGGAAAGGACACTAAAGGAATGATTAGACAACATCAATTTTACAAAGTTGAACTTGTAAGTCTGGTTGAACCTAAAGATTGTTTAATCGAATTAGATAGAATGCTAAAATGCGCTGAAGAAGTTTTAAAACTTCTAGAAATTCCTTATCAAGTTGTCCTATTATCAACTGGAGACATGGGTTTTAGTGCAGAAAAAACTTTTGATATAGAAGCGTGGATTCCATCAGAAAACAAATATAGAGAAATATCTAGTTGTTCATCTTGTGGTTCTTTTCAAGCTAGAAGAATGAATGCAAAATATAAATCTGTCAATGGAAACCAATTTTTAGGAACTTTAAATGGATCAGGTCTAGCAGTAGGACGATTAATGATAGCACTAATAGAAAATAATCAAAATGAAGATGGTTCAATTACAATTCCTACTATTTTAAAAAAATATATGAATAATGCTGATAAAATTTAATTATTACTCTTGTTTAACTAACTCTTTTATTATAATGATCCAAACATGAGCGGACAAGGAATAGCACAATTTATACCATTAATTTTAATATTTGTTATTTTTTACTTTTTTTTAATACGACCTCAGCAAAAAAGAGTAAAAGAGCATAAAGCTATGGTAGAGGCTTTAAAAAGAGGTGACGAGGTAATAACTTCAGGCGGAATCATAGGAACTGTAGAGAGAATAATGGAAGATGATCGTATCGAAGTTAATATTGGAGAAAATGTGAAAGTACAAATAATCAAGTCAACCATCACAAGCCAGCTTAAAAAAGAAGAAATCAAAAAATAATTCTTTTTTGTGTTAAATTTTTCTAAAATAAATATTATTATTATCTATCTTATTTTTTTATTTATATCCTTTTTTTCAATTTTAAATCTTCAAAATGAAGAAAGTTTATTTATAAACAAAAAAGTAAATTTAGGATTAGATTTACAAGGTGGGTCATATCTTCTTTTAGAAATAAATTCAGACCCATTAGTAAAAGAAAAAATTCAATCAAAAGTTATTCCTTTAAAAAAATTACTCAAAGAAAATAATATAAATTATTCAAATTTTAAGATTGATGAAAAAAAATTGAGTTTTGATGTCAGTGATCCTGAAAAATTTGAATTATTATTTTTTTCAAAGAATGATAATTTGGTTAATCCATATATAGATAATTATAATTCACACGAACTAACTCTAGAAAAGACAAATGATACTATAAATATTTCATTTTCTAAATATGGATTATTAAACATTAACAATTCTGCATTAAAACAATCAATTGAAATTGTTAGACGTAGAATAGATGATGTTGGGACTAAAGAACCAACTATTCTTCAGAGAGGTGAAAAAAGAATTTTAGTAGAATTACCAGGTTTAAAAGACCCAGAGAGAATAAAAAATCTTTTAGGAAAAACAGCTCAATTAAATTTTAGATTAGTGTCAGATAACAATGAATTTGGAACTGAAAAACTTGTTTCTGAAATTGGTGAAAGTCTTAATGTAAGTAAACGTATAATAATGAGTGGAGATAACTTAGTTGAAGCTCAACCAAATGTTAATAATCAAACAAATGGACCAACTGTTTCATTTTCTCTAGATAGACTTGGAGCTCAAAAATTCGGAAGAGCCACTTCAGATAATGTCGGAAAAAGATTAGCAATCATTTTGGATGGTAAGGTTATAAGTGCTCCAACGATAAATGAACCAATTACGAGTGGAAGTGGTATAATTTCAGGAAACTTTACATTTCAAGAAGCAACAGATCTTGCGTTGTTACTCAGGTCTGGTGCTTTACCAACTCCTTTAGAAGTTGTTGAAGAAAGAACAGTAGGACCAGATTTAGGAGAAGACTCAATTAAATCAGGTGTTATTTCGTTAATTGTTGGATTTGCTTTAGTAATTTTATTTATGCTTTATAAGTATAAAATATTTGGTCTCATAGCTAACTTAACTTTGATAGCAAATTTAACAATGCTTATTGGCGTTTTGACTATATTAGAAGCTACACTCACTTTACCTGGAATAGCTGGAATAATTTTAACAGTGGGGATGGCAGTAGATGCCAATGTTTTAATTTTTGAAAGGATAAAAGAGGAGCTAAAAACTGAAAAAAGTATTATTCATGCATTTCATATCGGTTATACTAAAGCAAAAGTCACAGTTCTTGACGCAAATATAACAACTTTAATTGCAGCAGTAATACTTTTTGCATTTGGTTCAGGTCCAGTTAAAGGTTTTGCTATAACTCTAGGCATTGGAATAGTAACAACTTTATTTTCAGCTTATTTTTTAGCTAGACATTTAACATCCCTAATAGTTTTAAATAAAAAAGAGGGTCGGGTGAATTTATAATGAGCACAAAAATTGATTTTTCATCAAAATTTAAACTAGCAAACTATATTTCAGTAATACTTTTTTCCATTAGTGTAATGTTTATTTTATTTAAAGGATTAAATTACGGAATTGATTTTAAAGGAGGCACACTAATTGAACTAAGAGCAGATAATAGCAATGTAAATGTTTCTGAAATAAGATCATCTTTAAATAGTTTAAATTTAGGGGATGTAAATGTTAAAGAATTTGGAAAATCTGGAGACTATTTGATTAAAGTAGAACAAAAAACAGATAATAACAATAAATTAATTCCTTTGATAAAAAAGAATTTAAAAGAGAGATTAAATGCTGAAATTAACTTCCGGAGAGTTGAAAATGTTGGCCCCAAAGTAAGCTCTGAGTTGTTACAATCAGGAATAATAGCAATTTCTTTATCTTTAGCAGCTATGCTTTTTTACATTTGGATTAGATTTGAATGGCAATTTAGCGTTGGTTCAATTGTTGCATTATTTCATGATGTTATTATTACAGTTGGCATATTCTCAATTTTATCTTTAGAAGTTAATCTTTCTATCATAGCAGCTGTATTAACAATTGTTGGATACTCAATGAATGACACAGTTGTAATATATGATAGAATACGGGAAAATTTGAACAAGTATACAAAATTAAACATAGGCGAAACATCCAATCTTTCAATTAATGAAACTTTATCAAGAACTATAATTACATCTTTAACTACTTTACTAGCCTTAGTATCAATTTATGTGTTAGGAGGAGAAATATTAAAGGGTTTTTCTTTTGCAATGATACTTGGCGTAATTATTGGAACTTATTCTTCAATTTTTGTAGCGGCTCCAGTTTTAAAATTTTTTAAAGTTAGTTATAAAACTCTTGAAAAAAATGAAGATAAAATTATTCCTTAACTAATATAAATTTTGAGCTGCTACCATAGTTAACAACATTGGAAAAGACAACAATGTATTGGTTCTTGAAAATAGCATTGCGGTTTTAGCAGATTTAGCTTTTTCTTCAGGAGTACATTCAATCATTCCTAAAGCTTTTTTTTGATTTGGCCATATTACAAACCAAACATTGTAAGCCATTATTATTCCTAACCACATTCCAATACCTATCGCTGTGTTTTTTCCATAACCACTACCAATGCCTAATGTCATTGCTTGATGGGCGTATCCATTTAAATACGAAACTATTAATCCAGTGATTATTGTTCCTAGCGCAGCCCATCTAAACCAAAATAGAGCTTTAGGAGCTATTACTTTACCAATGGCAGGTTTTTGTTCATCAGGAATATTTGGCATTGATGGAATTTGAACAAAATTAAAATACCAAAGCAATCCAATCCACATAACTCCTGTTAAAACATGTAAGTATCTAAACAACCAGCTAAAAAAATATCTATCTAAAGCAAATCCATCGCCACCAAAATGTAACCCAACTAGAAGAAGGATTGCTATTGCTAGAGACACATGTACTGTTTTAGATAAAGATTGAAGTATTGAAACCATGATTCACTATACCATAATAAACTTATTCAGGCAGTTTTTTTCATGCTTGAATTGCCCAATAAATCTTTAATAAATTTGCCAGTATAGCTTCCTTCCACTTGAGACACTTTTTCAGGTGAGCCTTCTGCTATGATTCTTCCTCCATTAATTCCACCCTCAGGACCCATATCAATTATATGATCAGCTGTTTTAATTACATCTAGATTATGTTCAATAACAACTACTGTATTACCAGTATTAGTAAAAGCTTGTAGTATTTCTAAAAGTTTTTTGATGTCGTGAGAATGTAGACCAGTTGTTGGTTCATCTAGAATATACAAAGTTCGACCAGTGGGTCTTTTTGAAAGTTCTTTAGCTAATTTTATTCTTTGGGCTTCACCACCTGATAGCGTAGTAGCTTGTTGACCTATTTTCATATAACCCAAACCAACGTGCTTTAGTGTAATTAGTTTAGATCTAATATTTTGAATATTTTCAAAAAAATCACATCCTTCTTCAACGGTCATATCCAAAATATCAGCAATATTTTTGTTTTTAAATCTTATTTCTAAAGTCTCTCTGTTATATCGTGCTCCCTTGCAAGTGTCACATGGTATAAAAACGTCAGGTAGAAAATGCATTTCATAAGTTATAACACCGTCACCTTCACAAGTCTCACATCTACCCCCTTTAACATTGAACGAATATCGACCTACTTTATAACCTCTAGCTTTTGACTCTGGTAAGCCAGCAAACCAATCTCTAATTGGACCAAATGCGCCAGTATATGTTGCAGGATTTGATCTTGGTGTTCTACCAATAGGAGATTGGTCTATATCTATCACTTTATCTATAAGCTCTGTTCCTTTAAACCCTGTAAAAGCTTTTGGGATTTTTCTACTCTTGTTTTTATTTAACATTAAATTAAATGCATTATATAGAGTGTGTAAAATTAAAGTTGATTTTCCGCTTCCAGAAACTCCCGTAACACACGTAAAAGTTCCAACTGGAATTTTTAAATTTACTTTTTTTAAATTGTTTCCAGTAGCACCATTTATTTCTATATATCTTCCATTTTTAGCGAGTCTTCTTTTTCTAGGAATTGAGATAAATTTTTTCCCTGACAAATAATTTCCAGTAATACTTTTTTCATTTTTAATAATTTCTTTCACGTTTCCTTCAGCAACAATTTTTCCACCATAAAGACCAGCTTCAGGACCTATGTCAATTATGTGATCTGCACTTTCCATGGTTTCAATATCGTGTTCAACAACAATCACAGTATTACCTAAATCTCTTAATTTTTTTAGTGCAGTAATTAATTTTTTGTTATCTCTTTGATGTAATCCAATTGAAGGTTCGTCTAAAACATATAATACACCCGTCAAGCCTGATCCAATCTGAGATGCAAGTCTAATTCTTTGGGCTTCACCACCTGATAGAGTTCCTGACTCACGAGATAAAGTTAAATAGTTTAAACCAACATTTAATAAAAAATTTAGTCGTTCATTTATTTCTTTTAAAATATGTTGTGCAATTTTTTTATCTCTTTCACTTAAAACATTAATTAAATTAGCAAACCATTTTTGTGCTTCATCTATAGATTTGGATGTAATTTCACTTATATTTAAAGAATCTATTTTAATACATAAGGCCTCATCTTTTAATCTCATTCCTTTACATTTTTCACAGCTAGTCTCACTTTGATATTGAGAAATTTCCTCTCTTTTCCATTCGCTGTCTGTTTCTAAATATCTTCTTTCTAAATTATTTATTACTCCCTCAAACGCTTTTTTTGTTTTGTATGACTCATACCCATCATCATAAGAAAAATTTATCTCATTATCATCTGAACCAAATAAGATGATATCTTGTATTTTTTTTGGTATTTTCCTCCAGGGTTCAGAAAGTGGAAATTTATAGTGTTTAGCTATAGAAGCCAAAGTTTGAGCATAATATAAAGTTGTTGATTTTGCCCATGGCTCAATGGCACCATCTTGTAAACTTTTTTTCGTGTCAGGGACGACTAAATTTGGATCTACATTTAAGTTATGACCTATACCTTCACATTCTTCGCAAGCTCCATACGGTGAATTAAAAGAAAAAAGCCTAGGTTCGATTTCTTCTATCGTGAAACCACTTTCTGGACATGAGAATTTTGATGAAAAAGTCACACTCTCACGTTTTCTAAATTTTTTAGGTAAAGTCTCATTTTCGTATTCTACAATCAAAAGACCGTTTGAGAGATTAACGGCTGTCTCGACACTGTCGGCTAATCTATTTCCTATGTTAGAATTTAAAATAATTCTATCTACTACAATCGATATATCGTGTTTTATTTTTTTATTTAAGCTGGGGAAATCGTTTATATCTAAATAACTACCATCGACTTTAACTTTATTAAAACCTCTTTTTTTATAATTAAGAATTTCTTTTTTATATTCACCTTTTCTTCCTCTAACAATTGGTGATAATAAATAAATAGTATTGTCCTTTGGTAATTTCTTGATTTTATCAACCATCTCACTAATTGGTTGAGAAACTATTGGTTTACCAGTAAATGGTGAATAAGGAACACCTATTCTAGCAAACAAAACTCTCATATAGTCATAAATTTCTGTCACGGTTGCAACCGTTGATCTTGGATTTTTTGAGGTATTTTTTTGTTCAATAGAAATTGCAGGGCTTAGTCCTTCAATTAAATCAACTTTTGGCTTTTTCATTTTATCTAAAAATTGCCTAGCGTATGAGGATAAACTTTCCACATATCTACGCTGTCCTTCAGCATAAATTGTATCAAATGCTAGAGACGATTTTCCTGACCCAGAGAGACCTGTTATTACAACTAGTTTCTCTTTTGGAATCTCAAGAGAAACATTTTTTAAATTGTGTTCTTTGGCGCCTTTTACAACGATTTTTTTCAACATATTTAATCTTTAAAATAATAATCAGCTTATATTTATTAATCAATTGTGATATAAATTATTAACTTAAATAAAATAATTCACAAAAAACAGTCTAAATTATTATGGCAGGAAGTTTAAATAAAGTACAATTAATAGGTCGTTTAGGCGCAGATCCTGAAATCAAGCAAATGGTCAATGGCAAAAGTGTAGCCAGATTGAGTATTGCTACAAGTCAAACCTGGAAAGACAAAAATAGTGGAGAACGCAAGGAAAAAACAGAATGGCACAGAATTGTAATTTTTAATGAGGGATTAGTAAATGTAGTTCAGCAGTACCTTAAAAAAGGAGCTAATGTTTATATCGAAGGTCAACTAACCACAAGGAAATGGAAAGACGAGTCTTCCGGACAAGATAAATATTCTACCGAGGTAATTTTACAAGGGTATAACTCTAGCTTAACTATGCTTGATAGCAGGAATTCAAAAACTGGAAGTGAAAATTTAGTTTCTGAAAACAAAAGTTCCTTACCAAATGACAATTTAAATCAAGACAACTCTGATTTAGATGACGAAATTCCATTTTAGATAATATGGACAAAACAGTTTTAGAGACTAAAAAAACCTTCAAACCTATATTCGTACAAGATGAAATGAGCTCGTCTTATTTATCTTACGCTATGAGTGTTATAGTAAGTAGAGCATTACCTGACGTTAGAGACGGGTTAAAGCCGGTACATCGAAGAATTATATACGCAATGTACAAAGGTGGATATGACTGGTCAAAGCCTTTTAGAAAATCAGCAAGAATAGTCGGGGATGTTATAGGTAAATACCATCCGCATGGCGATCAATCAGTATATGATGCCCTAGTTAGATTGGTTCAAGACTTTTCAATGAGTCTACCTTTAATATCTGGACAAGGGAATTTTGGGTCAATAGATGGCGACCCTCCTGCCGCGATGAGATATACTGAAACTAAATTAGGCAAAGTTGCACAATATTTAACTGAAGATCTTGAAAAAAATACGGTTAATTACAGAAATAATTATGATGAAACTGAGAAGGAACCTGAAGTGCTTCCTTCACAATACCCAAACATATTAGTTAATGGAGCCGGTGGAATTGCTGTTGGTATGGCTACTAGTATACCTCCACATAATTTAGGAGAAGTTATAAATGGAACAATTGCTTTTATAGAAAATAAAGACATTACTATAAGTCAACTCATGAAACATGTTCCGGGACCAGATTTTCCCACTGGTGGAATTATAATTGGAAAAGATATTTTAAAGCAAGGCTATAATAAAGGAAGAGGATCATTTAAAATAAGAGGAGAGATAGACTTAGAAGAAAAAAAAGGTAATAGAGAATTTTTAATTATAAAGTCAGTTCCGTATCAAGTAAATAAATCTGTTTTAATTGAAAAAATAGCCCAGTTAGTAAGAGACAAAAAGATAGAAGGTATTAGAGATATAAGAGATGAGTCAAATAGAGAAGGTATAAGAGTTGTACTTGAATTGAGAAAATCTGTTGAGCCAGAAACTATAAGGAGGCAATTATACAAATTAACAAGTATTGAAACTTCTTTTGGTTTTAACACTTTGGCAATTGTTAATAGCAAACCAAAGATTTTAAATTTAAAAGAATTCATTTCAGAGTTTTTAAAATTTAGGGAAGACACAGTTTTAAAGAGAGTAAAATTTGATTTACAAAAAGCAGAAGAAAGAGCTCACATTTTAATTGGCTTAGCTGCAGCGGTTGAGAATATAGATGAAGTTATCAAAATTATTAAAAATTCTAAGGATACAGATATAGCTAAAAAAAATCTACTTTCAAAAAAATGGAAAGTTAAAAAAAGTATTAAATTAATAAATTCGATTGAGAAAAAGAAAAATATTTCTAGTTATCAGCTTTCAAACAATCAAGTAAATGCAATACTAGAATTACGTCTTCAAAAATTAACAGCTTTTGGAATAGGTGAAATTGAAAATGAAATAAATAAACTTGCTGAATTAATAATTGAATACAATAAAATTATTAACTCTAAAAAAGAATTAAATAAACTTATTATTAAGGAGTTAGAAAATATTAAAAATAAATTCAGTGTTCCTCGACGCACAAAGATAATTGACGCTGTTTTAAATTACAATATTGAGGAAACTATTCAAAAAGAATCTGTGGTAATCAGCATTACAAAACAAGGATATATTAAAAGAAGCCCTTTAAGCTCTTTAAAAGCTCAAAAAAGAGGTGGTAAGGGCAAAACAGGCATATCAACGAGAGAAGAGGATTTTGTTGTACAAATTTTTACTGCTAATACTCATACACCAGTATTATTTTTTTCTACACAAGGATTAGTCTATAAAATAAAAGCTCACAAAATTCCCGAAGGAACTGCTGCATCAAAAGGAAAATCAATATTTAATATACTTCCGTTAAAAAATCACCATTCTATAAGCTCAATTATGCCACTACCTGAAGACGAGTCAGAATGGAAAAATTTAAGAGTTATTTTTGCAACTTCAAAAGGAAATGTAAGAAAAAATTCTTTGGAGGACTTTGCAAATATTAATAATAGCGGGAAAATAGCTATGAAATTGGATGCAGATGATAAGATAATTGGTGTAAAAATATGTAAAGATGATCAAGACATTATGCTGAGTACTCAAACAGGTAAATGTATTAGATTTAAATCAAAAAAACTAAGATTATTCAAAGGAAGGTCTTCAAAAGGAATAAAAGGGATAAAGTTAATTGAAAATGATAAAGTTATATCACTATCAATCTTAAACAATCCAAGTATAAGTTCAAAAGAAATCAATAAAGATAAAAAAATTAAAAGTGGAATTAATAAATTTATTTTATCTGTATCTGAAAATGGATATGGTAAAAGATCATCTTTTTTAGATTACAGAGTTACCAATAGAGGCGGCAAAGGAATAATTGGTATAATTAATTCTCCTAGAAATGGAAATATTTCAGCTTCTTTAGTTGTAGGTGAAAGCGATGAAATAATACTATCTACAGATAAAGGAGGCATAATGAGGTGTGCTGTAAAAGAAATTCGTGTAGCTGGCCGAAATACACAGGGAGTTAGAATTAAAAAATTATCCGGAAATGAAAAAGTTGTTTCTGTAATTAAAATAGAGGATAATATCTTATAAATATTATGAAAACTGCTATTTATCCAGGGACGTTTGATCCAATAACTCTAGGTCATATAGATGTAATAAAAAAATCCCTTAAAATATTTGATAAAGTTGTAATAGGAGCAACAGACAATATTAGTAAAAGCTATTTTTTTTCTTTAGATGAAAGATTGTCAATTATAGAAAATTCATTATTTAAGGATTTAAAATTTAAAAAAAATAAAATTAAAGTTATGTCTTTTGACACACTAACAATTGATTTATGCAAAAAATACAAAGCATCTGTAATAATAAGGGGTTTGAGAGCCGTTTCTGATTTTGAATATGAATTCCAATTAGCTGGAATGAATAAAAAATTAAATTCAGATATAGAGACAATTTTTTTAATGTCAGATGTTGAAAATCAAATTATTTCATCTAAATTTGTAAAAGAAATCAGCAAACTAGGGGGACATATCAATAAATTTGTAACAAAATCTACAGTTAAAATGCTTAAAAATAAATATTAATGAAAATTTTTTTTTATTTATTTATACTTATTTATAGTTTATTAAACGTTCAATTAATTGCAAAAGAAAATATAATGATTTTAAAACTACAACATGGATTAGTCGAAATAGAACTTTATCCCGATAAAGCACCTAATCATGTCAAAAGGTTTAAAGATTTAGCCTCACAAGGAAAATACGACAATGTAGTCTTTCATCGAGTTATAAGTGGTTTTATGGCACAAACAGGAGATGTAAAATATGGTAACACTAGTAGTCCTGATTTTAATTTAGATTTAGCAGGTACTGGAGGATCGGATCTTCCAAATTTAAAAGCTGAATTTACAGATATACCTCATACCAGAGGAATTTTATCTGCAGCTAGGTCCGCAGACCCTGATAGCGCAAATAGCCAATTTTTTATTTGTTATGAAGCAGCCCCTCATCTAGATAGACAATATTCAGCATTTGGAAAAGTAGTAAAAGGTATGGAATTTGTTGATATGATCAAAAAAGGCGAACCTAATTCTGGAGCTGTAACAAATCCTGACAAAATAATTAGTCTAAAATTAAAATAGTCTTAATGAAAAAAAAAGATTTTTCTTTTGAGTTAATAACTCAAAATGACGGCGCTAGGTTAGGAAAAATTTACACACAAAAAGGCGAAATAGATACCCCTGCATTTATGCCAGTCGGAACACAAGGCACAGTAAAAGGTGTTTTTGTAGATGATATTTATGAAACTGGAACTCAGATTATTTTAGGAAACACATATCATCTTTTGTTGAGACCAGGAATTGAGATTCTCAAAAAATTTAATGGTTTGAACAATTTTATGAATTGGAAAAAACCTATTCTTACAGACTCCGGGGGTTATCAAATTATGTCCTTATCGGCTTTTAACAAGATTGATAGTGACATTGGTGCAATATTTAAATCTCATTTAGATGGAAAAAAAATTATATTGAGTCCAGAAAAAAGTATCCAAGTTCAAAAAACAATAAATTCTGATATAATTATGGTTTTAGACGTTTGCCCTAAATTAACCTCTGACAAAAAGGAATTAATAAAATCAATAAATATATCTACAAAATGGGCAGAACGTTGTAAGGTAGAATTCGGTCTTGATAAAACTAAAGCTTTATTTGGAATAACTCAAGGTGGATTATTCAAAGATTTGCGCGAAGAGAGCATTAGTAATTTATTGAAGATTGATTTTGATGGATATGCAATGGGAGGACTGGCCGTGGGAGAAACTCAATCTGATATGTTTAATATTTTAAAAGAAACAACGCATTTATTACCTGCTAACAAACCAAGATATCTCATGGGTGTCGGCACACCTTCCGATATATTAGGAGCTGTAAGTTTAGGTATAGATATGTTTGATTGTGTTTTACCTACTAGATCTGGAAGAACCGGTTTAGCTTTTACTTGGGAAGGTAAAATTAATATTAAGAATTCAAAATACCAACAAGATATGACCCCACTAGATGGCAATTGTTCTCTTAGAAATTTAAACCTATATTCTAAAAGTTATTTAAATCATCTCATAAAATCCAATGAAATGATGGCATCCATGCTAATCTCATTGAATAACATATATTTTTATCAAGAATTTATGAAAGAAATAAGAAAAAATATTAAGAGCGGCACTTTTGCCTCTTTTTATAAAAAATATATTGATTTTTTTAATTAATAAATATTTGAATTTTTGTAAATAACTATATAAAAGATAATTTCTTAAGGGCCCTTAGCTCAGTTGGTAGAGCACCTCCCTTTTAAGGAGGGTGTCGATGGTTCGAGTCCATCAGGGCTCACCAAATAATTAAGTTTTAATTGGTGGGTATTTAATAATAACTTCTTCTATCCAGTTATTTAAGTTTTCAATTCTTTTTTTACTAGAAGGATGCGTGCTTAAAAAAACAGGCGGTTCTTTACCTTTATTTTTTTCTGCCATTCTTTGCCAAAGTTTCACAGATTCTCGTATATCATAGCCAGAAAGTGAAGAAAAAATTAACCCTAAGTAGTCCGCTTCAGTTTCTTGTTTTCTACCAAAAGGATTCATTATTCCGAGTTGAAAAATATCCATGCCTGTATTTTGACCAACTGTATTTCGAGTTCTATTTATTGCGCCACCTAAAAAAATATCAGCTACTGTTGTTCCTAAATTAATTGACATAGCATGACTAGCTCTTTCAACTGAGTGTCTAGCAACAGCGTGTGCTATTTCATGACCCATTACAATAGATAAAGCATCTTCATTTTTTGTAACTTTTAATAGACCTGTATAAACTGCAATTTTCCCTCCAGGCATACACCAAGCATTTACAACTTTATCATTATCAACTAAAATATAATCCCATCCAAAATTTTTCGTTGGATCATTTTCTCCTTTGCTATCAAAAAAAGCACTTACTGCTAACTCTATCTTTTTACCTATTCTCACAACCTGTTTTAATTTAGAACCTTTTGTAATAAGTTTTGCTTTACTTCTAAACTGCTGATAAGCAGCTGCAGCTTGTCGGTTAATTGATGCCTCAGGTATAATGCTTAATTGTTTTCTTTCTGTAATTGGGACTGTAGAACAGGATGGCAAAATTAATGAGCAGCAACCGCATCCAAATAATTCAAGAAATTTTCTTCTATTTATGCTATACATTTAAGATACATGATTTTAAATAATAAATTGTTAATTGCAATTTTTATCTTAATAATAGTTTTTATTGTTTTTTCAAGCTACTCTTAAATAATGTCAAATAAATCAAACAAAAAATCCATTTTTGCAAGGCTCAGAAATAATTTCATAGCTGGAGTTGTAGCTCTTATACCAATTGGGATAACCTTATATTTAACTCTTTTCATTGTAAAATTTTCAACTAATTTAATTCCCAAGGAAATTAATCCAAATAATTATCTTCCATTTGATATTCCAGGATTAGAAATATTGATTGCTTTATTTCTAATAACTCTTATTGGATGGATATCTCTTTCATTTCTTGGAAAAAAATTTTTTGAGTTATTCGACAACATACTAAAAAAAATTCCAATTTTAAGAACAATATACTCTGCTATTGGTCAAATGACAGAAAGTTTTACAAAAAGTGAAAAAGATAAAAGTAGCGTTGTTCTTTTAGAGTATCCAAGAAAAGGAGTATGGGCGGTCGGATTTGCAACTAAGGAAAACAAAGATTTAATATCACAAAAAGTTAAAGAAGAATTGGTTAATGTTTTTGTTCCCACAACCCCAAATCCTACCAGCGGTTTTTTATTGATGGTCCCTAAGAAAGACTTAATTTATTTAGATGTATCTTTTGAACAGGCTTCAAAATTTATAGTTTCTGCAGGTACTTCAAATATTAATTAATCAATATTTTGGTTAATAATTTCAGCTCTATCAAATAGTTTTAATAAAAAAGTAAATTTTTTTTCATTTTTAACTTCTTTATTTATATACTTTTCAGCTAATTCAAATAAATCTTTATGTATAACAGGATCAGCAAATCTAAAATGTTTTATTCCGCTTTGTTGAAAACCTATAATATCACCGAACCCTCTTAATTCCATATCTTTCTCTGCAATAAAAAAGCCATCATTTGACTCCTTTAAAATTTTGATTCTTTTAACTGCTTTTTTGCTAAGACCGTCCTTAAAAAGTAATATACAGTGTCCCTGTTTATTGCCTCTACCAACACGACCACGCAATTGATGTAACTGAGCTAAACCAAATTTATTAGCATTTTCAATAACTATTAAATTTGCATTTGGAAAATCGATTCCAACTTCAATCACTGTTGTAGTAACCAGTATATAAATTTCTTTTTTAAAAAATCTTTTTAAAATGATTTCTTTTTCGTCTTTATTTAATGCCCCATGAATAAACCCCACTTTATTTGGAAACTTTTTATTTATTAATTCATATTTTTTTTTAACAGAAGAAAAGTCCAAGTGAACTGAGTCTTCAATTAATGGGCATACCCAAAATATTTGATTATCGTTGTCTATTTGTTTTTTTAGAAATAACCACAATTCATTTATTTTTTTTTCAGGTTTGCTTAAAGTAATTATCTTTTTTCGATTTTTTGGTTTTTCGGTAATTTTAGAAATATCCATATCTCCATATAAAGACATTATCATAGTACGAGGTATTGGTGTTGCAGACATTAAAAGAACATCACAATTGGCACCTCCTTTTTTTGCAAGTTCAGATCTTTGTCGAACACCAAACTTGTGTTGTTCATCAATAATAGCCAATCCTAAATTCATAAATTTAATTTTTTTCTGAAATAAAGAATGTGTTCCAATAATTAAATTTATATTTCCATTTTCTAAATCTGAAATAATTTTCCTTCTTTTTGAGTTTTCTGTTTTTCCTGTCAAGAATTCAATCTTTAAATTTGTATTCATAAAAATTTTTTTAGATAATTCAAAATGTTGTTTTGCTAAAATTTCAGTTGGAGCCATAATTGCACACTGATAATTATCTTCAATTGCATTTGCGACTGCTAAAAGAGAAACAATTGTTTTTCCTGAACCGACATCTCCTTGAATGATTCTAAACATTCTTGTTTTAGATTTTAAATCTAAATTTATTTCATTAAAAACTTTTTTTTGACTAGTCGTTAATGTAAAGGGGAGTTGATTAATGATTTTGTTTGATAAAATTGATTTAAAAAGCTTATTTTTTTTTCTACTTTTAATTTTCTTTCTACTTTTTGATAATACCAAAAAATTTGCACATATCTCGTCAAATACTAATCTTTTGTAGCTTTGAGATCGATTATTTTGACCTTCTTTTGTTTTGTGAAGAGATATTATGTTTTCTTTCCAATTAAAAAAATTATTTTTTTTTAAAAAATGTATGTCATGCCAATCTTCAACATCTGGTAAATTATTCAAAATTTGTTCTGAAATAGCGCGATATTTTTTTTCATTAATGCCTTTTGTTAAAGAATATTTTGGTATTTTTTGTTTCACATAGTTTTCCTTTTCTAATGGGGTAACGTAATCTGGATTAGTTATTTGGTAATTTTTATTAAAATAACTCACTTTACCACTTATAATAACAATCTCTCCAATTTTATATAATTTCCTTAAATAACCCTCTCGACTATTAAAATATATAATTTCAATTTTACCAGTTGCATTTTCACAAAGTATTTTATTTGGTAAATTTCTAATTCTTGGAAAATAAATCTTCTTTATTTTTACACGTATGGTATGTATTTTACCAATTTCTAGTTTATCTAGATCAGTAATTTTTGATCTATCAGTTTCAGAATAAGGTAAGTTTAATAATAAATCTTTTACTTTCTCAATTCGCTTAATTTTTAAATATTTTGATAACTGTTTTCCTACACCTCTAAGCTTATTAACATCGCTAAAAATAATATTTTTTTTTATTAAAACCATTTTTTATATATAATATATTTCTTAAATGAAAGAATTAGAAACTTTTAAAAAAAAATTAATTTACAGATCAAAG
>QCAW01000005.1 GCA_003281795.1 Pelagibacteraceae bacterium AG-345-F21 | reverse complement strand
TTAAAGTAGCAAATAAAGATGCTTCTAAATATGTTTTAAACTGTCTTAATAAAGCACATTTTTTAAGCAATACAAAAGACTGTAAAGGTTTCATAAATTGCCCAATTGATAAAAAACTTATAAGTAAACTTAAAAATATTGGGGTAACTGAATATTTAGCTTCAAAATGTCAAATTAAAGATAACTCTGAGGTTATGCTGATACATAACAATAGGTTATCTGTTGTGCCACTTACAACACATTTTCAAATTAAGAATGTCGCAAAACAAATTAAAAAGAAACTAATTGTTAAAAAAATTATTACCTTAAATAAAAATTTCACTGTTCTTTTTAAAAAAAGGCCTAAAATTGCTGTTTTGGGTCTTAACCCTCATAACAACGAATTTTCAATAGACTCAGAGGAATGTAGGGAAATAATCCCTGCAATAAAAATATTAAAAAAGAAAGGGCTACGAATTAGCGGCCCTTTTTCCTCTGACTCTTTTTTTATAAGTAATATGAAAAATTATAATGTAATAATAGGCATGTACCATGATCAGGTGCTTACTCCATTTAAAACATTATTTCATTTTGATGCAATAAATATAACGCTTGGATTAAATTATGTTAGAGTTTCCCCAGATCATGGACCTGCATCGGATCTGATTGGCAAAAATTCTGCTAGTGCAATAAGTCTGTATCGATGTATAAGATTTATAAATAATCTATATTAATGTTACACGCTAAAAAGTCATTGGGTCAAAACTATTTAAATGATTTATATATAATTTACAAAATAGTAAATATTTTAAATATCAAAAATAAAAATATTATTGAAATAGGTCCTGGAAAAGGTTCTTTAACTAAAATTATTTTATCTAAAGATCCAAAATCCCTTACTTTAATTGAAAAAGATAATAAACTATCAGAACATTTAAAGTCTCAATATCGTGGTAATAAAAAAATAAATATTTTTAATGAAGATGTTCTAAAATTTGACTTAGAAAAAAAAATAAAAGAAAATTCAATTATATTTGGAAATTTACCATATAATATTTCTTCTCAAATTTTAGTAAAAATAATAAAATTTAAAAAAAGACCTATTAAATATACAGATTTAATTTTTATGTTTCAAAAAGAATTGGCAGATAGAATATCTGGAAAATTCGGGACTAAAAATTATGGACGGTTAGCAGTCTTAGCAAACTACAATCTTGATATTTATAAAAAATTTGATGTATCGCCCAATTGTTTTTATCCAAAACCAAAAGTAACTTCTTCAGTTTTGCATTTTAAAAGAAAAATTACAAAAATTAATAAAATTAAAAATATTGAAAATTTGGAAAAAATTACAAATTTGTTGTTTTCAAACAGAAGAAAAATGATAAATAAAAATCTAATAAAAATTTTTAAATCTCATGATAAATTGAAAGAAATTAAAGATCTTAATCTTGAACATAGACCTTCGGACGTAAAACCTGAAAAGTACTACGAAATAACGAATTTATTTGAAAGAAATTAATTGTTTATTTTTGTGAGTTTGAATAATTTTTTCTATTTGTTTATAGCAATTTTCTAAATCTTTGTTAATAATTATATAGTCATAATCAGCCCAGTGTTTAACATCTTCATCAAATGCTTTAAATCTTTTTTGAACTTCTTGTGGGGTGTCTTGATTTCTTTTGACCAGTCTTTCTTTAAGCTCATTTTTATTAGGCGGTAATAAATAAATTTTTATTAAATTCAATTCTTTAAATTTTGATAATTGTTTAGTGCCCTGCCAATCAATATCAAAAATTATATCATTTTTTTTTATTAATTCATTTACAGTTTTTTTTGATGTACCGTAAAAATTTCCGAAAATTGTAGCATATTCATAAAATGCTCCATTATTTATTAATTCTTGAAATTTTTCTTCTGATATAAAATTATAGTCTACGCCATCAACTTCGTTGCTCCTAGGTTTGCGAGTTGTGTGTGAAACTGATATTTTGAAAGAGCTGTACTTTTGCTGAATTTTTTTAGTTAATGTTGTTTTCCCGGCTCCAGAGGGAGAAGATAAAACAACCATGATATTTGAAGAACCATGACTCATTAATTCTACTGCTGCGAAACTAAGAACTTGATTTGCTCTCAATAAATTTAATTGCGTCTCCAACGGTTAAGATTTTTTCAGCTTCACTGTCAGATATTTCAGAACCAAATTCTTCTTCAAAAGCCATAACTAGTTCAACGGTGTCTAAACTGTCTGCTCCCAAGTCATCTATAAAACTAGCTTCTTCTGTTACCTTCTCTTCTTCAATGCCTAAATGGTCTGCAACTATTTTTTATATCTTTGATTTTATATCCTCTGCCATTGATTACCTTTGTTGTGTTAATGATAATTTCTTCATAAATTATTCAATAGAATTGTCAAGCCATATACATACCGCCATTAACATGAATGGTTTCACCGTTGATGTAATTGGCCATATCTGAAGCTAAAAATGCTACACAATTTGAAACATCATCTCCAGTTCCTAAGTCCCCAGCAGGAATTCTGCTTATCAACTTTGTTTTATATTCCTCTGGAATTTTATCAGTCATTTCGGTTTTTATAAAACCGGGAGACACACAGTTTATATTAATATTTTTTTTTGCATATTCTAGGGCTAAACTTTTTGAAAAAGCAACTATACCTGCTTTTGATGCAGAATAATTTGTTTGTCCAAAATTTCCCGTATGCCCAACAATTGACGTTATATTTATAATCTTTCCAGATTTATTTTTAATCATTTTTTTTATTGCAGATTTGCACATTAAGAAAGTTGAGGTTAGATTTATATCTAATACTTTTTTCCATTTTTCTTCGGTAAGTCTTATAGTTAAGCTATCTAAATTTATACCAGCGTTATTGACTAAAATATCTATACCGATTAATTTATCGTTTGCTAAATCAATAAAAGACTCAATTTTCGAGTGCTCTCCCAAATTAAATTTTTCAACTTGAATATCTTTAAATTCACTTTTAAGTTTATTTAATTTATCCTCATTTGTACCAGTTGCCAGAATCTTCGATCCACTTTCAGCGAATTTTTTTACTAGGCTATTACCTATTCCACCAGTAGCCCCTGTAATTACAACTTTTTTATTTTTAAGTTCATCGATTGTTTTTTTCATATCATCTATTGAATTTATACTAAAGCAATTAATGTTCTTCACAGTCCTTTTAACCATTCCAGACAAAACTTTACCAGGCCCTATTTCTATAAAATTAGCAACTTTTTGATTATGCATATTAATTATACTTTCACGCCATCTGACTGGTGAATAAATTTGTTGTACTAAAAGCTCTTTAATTTTGTCTGGTTGGTTTTCAGGCATTGAAGTTACATTACAAATTAGGTCAATTTCTGGTTTTTTAAAAACAATTGAATTTATTTTATCTTTCATTTTATCAGCTGCAGGTTTCATTAAAGAGCAATGAAAAGGTGCGCTCACATTTAAAGGAACAAATCTTTTTTTTTTTTCTTTAAGAATTATTTTAAGAAAATTTATTGAATCTGTGTCGCCACTTATAATTGTTTGTCCCTCTGCGTTATCATTTGCTATCTCACAAATTTTTTTGTCTTTAATTTCATGTATCAATTCTTTTAACTCATTAATTTTTGAACCCATTACTGCAATCATGCTTCCTCTACCTAAAGGAACGGCCTCTTGCATTGACTTTCCTCTTTCATACAATAAGTAAAGAGCGTCACTAAATGACAATGAATTAGATGATACTAAAGCGCTATATTCACCTAATGAATGTCCCGCAAAAAATTTTGTCGTACTAAGATTAAAATTAAATTCTTTCTTTAAAACTGTATATATTGAAAAACTTACTACTAAAATTGCTGGCTGTGTATTTTTGGTTAATTTTAATTCGTCTTCAGGACCTTTAAGTATAATATCTGAAATCTTAAAATTAAGTTTGTTGTCTGCCTCATTAAAAATTTTTTTAACAATATCAAAATTATTGTAAAATTCAGATCCCATTCCTACTATTTGAGAACCTTGGCCTGGAAACAGTATAGCGTTCATATATTTAGCAATTAATCGTAAATAATTAGTGTTGATATAAATACCTATTATAGTATAAACCCTTTTTTACAATGTGTACTTTAAAGCAAACTATTAAACAATAATCTTTTTATGTCATTTTACGAAAACACCATAGTAGCAAAACAAGACTTGCCTAAGTCAGAACTAGACAAAATTAAAGAAAAATATACTAGCGTTATTAACGATAATAAAGGAAAAGTCATAAAAGTTGAGGAATGGGGGTTAATGAATCTTTCAAGAAAAATTAAAAAATATAATAAAGCATTTTATATTCACTATAAATTTGAAGGAAGCTCTCAAACATTAAAAGAGATAAACAAAAAAATAAAAATTGACGGGTCGATCATAAGACATTTAATAGTAAAGTATAAAAGTTTAGATACAAAAAAAGAGTATTTTAAAAAAGAAAATTAAATTATGAAAAGAAAAGGTAAAAAATTTCAAAAAAGAAACACAAATTCATTAAATAAACTAAGCTTGTTTCAAAAAGCTGAAGGTAAATTTAACCGATCCTGCCCTCTTTCAATAAAAAATGCTCCAATAATTGATTATAAAAATTTAAACTTGTTAAAAAAGTATGTATCTGAAAATAACAAAATTTTGTCTTCTAAAATCACTTCTGTATCAAGTGGAAAACAAAAAAAATTAACTAAAGAAATAAAGAAAGCAAAAATTTTAGGGTTGATATAAAAATGGAATTAATACTTTTAGAAAACATTATTAAACTTGGTAATATTGGGGATAAAGTAAAGGTTAAACCTGGATACGGAAGAAACTATCTTTTGAAAACAGGAAAAGCTCTTAGATTTAATAAAGAAAATTTAGAATATGTTTCAAAAAAAAAAATTGAATTAAATAAAAAAAATACTGAAATTAAAAACAAATTAAAAGAGATAGCCCAGCAGGTAAATAAAAAGATTTTTGCTTTTAACAAAGAAAGTAAAGAAAACGGTGAATTATATGGTTCTATAAAACCAAAAGAGATTTCTAATATAATTATGCAAAAAATGAAAATAGAAGTTAAACCATCTCAGATAATATTAAAAAATGAGCTAAATAAAATTGGTTTATATAAAGTTGATTTAAATTTTCATTCAGATGTTTCGGCTCAAATTTCTATCAAAATAGACAAAATTCAATCGGCATAACTTTTCCACAGGTAAAGAAAAAAAGTGTGTAACTTTTGTCTTTCAAAAAAGATTCTCTTAACTATCATCTGCTAATGGAAAAAATTAAATTATCTGAAAATAATTTAGATAAGAAACAACCTTCTAACATTGAGGCAGAACAAGCTTTATTGGGTTCAATATTAGTAAATAACGACATTATAGATGAAGTTGCTAATATAATTAATCCAACAAGTTTTTATGATCCAGCGCATACAAAGATTTACGAGGTTATCGAAATACTAAATAATAAAGGAATGATAGCTAATCCAATTACTTTAAAAAATTATTTTGAAAAAGATGATATGCTTGAAGAAGTAGGAGGTACAGAATATTTGGTAAAATTAACAAGATTTTCTTCTTCTACGAAACAAGCCGTAGATTATGCAAAAGTAATACACGAAATGTATTTACGAAGAGAGTTGGTTTTAATTTCCGACGATTTGAACCACGAAACTTTAAACACTAAAGACAGCAACGCTGAAAAAATTATAGAAAAAACTGAAAAGTCATTGTTTGATTTAGCGGAACGAGGAAGCTTTTCACAGTCCTTTTTAAAATTTAATCAAGCTTTAGATCAAACAATCGAAATGGCAACTTTGGCGATGAAAAATGATAAAGGAATTGTAGGAGTCCCAACAGGTTTAACCGATTTGGATGAAAAATTAGGAGGTTTACACAAATCTGATCTTGTAATTTTAGCTGGTAGACCCTCTATGGGTAAAACGGCCTTGGCAACTAACATTGCATATCATGCAGCTCAACAAATAATGAGTAGACAGGAAAAATCTTCAGTTGCTTTTTTTTCTCTTGAAATGTCATCTGAACAACTGTCTACAAGAATTTTATCTGAACAAGCTAGAATTAAATCTGACGACATTAGAAGAGGAAAAGTAACGGAAGAAGAAATAAATAGGTATATTGAAACTTCAAGAAATATTTATAATCTTCCCTTGTATATAGACGAAACTCCTGCAATAACGATAGCTACTCTTAGTAATAGAGCTAGGCGTATTAAAAGATTGTTTGGGCTAAGTCTGGTTGTGGTTGATTATATTCAATTGATGAGAGCGAGTAATTTACTAAGGAATGATGGTAGAGTTCAAGAAATTTCTGAAATAACACAAGGTTTAAAAGCATTAGCAAAAGAGTTAGGTGTCCCGGTTCTTGCTTTGTCACAACTGTCCAGAGCTGTCGAACAAAGAGATGATAAACAACCTCAATTAGCTGATTTAAGAGAATCTGGATCAATAGAACAAGATGCTGATGTTGTGATGTTTGTTTATAGAGAAGAATATTATTTGGAAAGAAAACAGCCTAAACTAGGATCTATCGAACACGCCGAGTGGCAATCTAAAATGAACGATGTAAATGGTTTAGCAGATATAATTTTAGGAAAACAAAGACATGGTCCTACTGGCACAATTAAAGTTGAATTCGAGGGGATTTATACAAAATTTAAAGATTTAAACAAAAATTAACCCTAGTTTTTCCTTTAGTTATAAAAAAATTAAGATATATCTGAAATATCATAATGTTTGCCAATATTTATAAAAAAATAGTAATAGATTTTTCAAAAGTAACTCTGTTTTTTTTAGTAATTTTAATTGGGTTTTCACTTTATCAAGCAAAAAATTTCAATCTAGATGCTTCATCCGATGCGCTTTTGCTAGAAGGTGATCCAGATCTTAAATATTTAAGAGAAGTTAATAAAACATATGGTTCAAAAGATTTTCTGGTTTTAACATATACTCCAATTTCAAGTTTTACTGAAAAAGAAACTATTCTCAACCTTCAATTACTCAAGTCTAAAATTGAAAAATTAACTTGGGTAGATAGTGTTATAACAGTTATAGATGTTCCTCTACTAAAAAGCTCTGATGAAGGTTTGATGGAGAGGCTAAAAAATTATAAAACTTTGGCTTACCCAGAAATAGATAGAAAAAGAGGATTTAATGAAATAATTAATAGTCCTATTTATAAAAATTATGTTATTAGCGAAGATGGTAAAACTTCAGGTATAGTTGTTTATTTAAAGAAAGATGAAAGACTAGCTGAATATATAAAAGTCAAAGATAAATATTTTTCTCAATCAGTTGAAACAGGATTATCAAAAAAAGAAAAAGTAAATTATAAAAAATTTCTTATTGAATACGAAGAATATAAAAATTTATATAATATAAGAAATCATCAAAATATATCTGAAATAAGAGATGTAATTAACAAATACGGAGAAAATGCTAAAATCCATTTAGGAGGCATCCCAATGATTGCGGACGATATGATGAGCTACATTAAAAGCGACATAGTAGTTTTTGGAATTGGTGTATTCATTTTTATTATTTTAACACTTTGGTTTATTTTTAGAAATTTTAAATGGGTGGTCATGCCGTTATTAGGCTGTGCAACCTCAGTAATTATTATGATTGGTCTACTAGGATTGATTGGATGGAAAGTAACAGTGATTTCATCAAACTTCATTGCTTTAATGCTAATATTAAACATGGCTATGAATATCCATGTGACAGTAAGATTTTTACAATTAAAAAAAGAATTTCCTCAACTAACGAAAGAGGAGGCTGTTTTTGAAGCTAGTAAAAAAATGATGCTTCCAATTCTATATACTGTTTTAACTACTATATGTGCCTTTTTATCTTTGGTTTTTAGTGGCATAAAACCGATTATAGATTTTGGATGGATGATGACTTTAGGATTAATTGTTTCTTTATTTGTTACATTTTTATTATTACCCTCTCTGCTAAACTTATTCTCAGCCGAACAAGAAATAGGCATTAAAGATACTGAAAAATCATTAATAACCTCTGCGTTAAGTTCTTTTACAAAAAATAACAAATTTCTTATTTTTGGATCTACATTTTTAATAATTATATTTAGTATAATTGGAATATCTAAGCTTGAAGTTGAAAATAGTTTTATAAATTATTTTGATAAAGAAACTGAAATTTATAAAGGAATGAAAAAAATTGATGATGATTTAGGAGGCACTACTCCATTAAATATAATTTTAAAATTTCCAGTAAAAAAAGAAACAGCTAAAGTGGATAGTGATGAATTCGATGAATGGGAAGAAGAAAGTGAAACTGCTGAGGACAAAGCGAAATATTGGTTTACAAGAGATAAAATGGATAAAATCATTAAAGTCCATGATTATTTAGACTCCCTTCCAGAAATTGGTAAGGTTTTATCTTTTGGCTCAATTTTAAGAGTGGCAGAAGATTTAAATAACAAACAATTGCAAAGCTTAGAAATAGCGGTTTTATACAGCAAAATACCAGATCTAATTAAAAAAGAAATTGTTACCCCCTACATATCAGTTGACAAAGATGAGGCAAGAATAAGTGTAAGAATTAAAGACTCATTAGAAAATCTAAGAAGAAATGATTTAATCAATAAAATAAATTCTGATTTAAATACAAAACTTGGTCTAGAAAAAGATGAATTTAAGTTAGCTGGTGTCTTAATTTTGTTTAACAATTTGCTACAAAGTTTATTTAAATCTCAAATACTTACTTTGGGCATAGTAATACTTGGAATTTTTTTAATGTTTTTTGTTTTATTCAGGAATATTGTCCTTTCCTCTATAGGAGTTGTTCCAAATTTTATAGCAGCTTTTTTTATTCTTGGCATAATTGGTTTGCTGGGCATTCCTTTAGATATGATGACTATAACTATAGCGGCTATTACCATTGGAATAGCAGTAGACAATAGTATTCATTATATTTACAGATTTAAAGAAGAATTCAAAAAAATAAACAACTACAATAAAACTCTTGATAGGTGTCATAGCACTGTAGGAGTAGCAATACTAAATACCTCTATAACCATTGTTTTTGGCTTTTCAATTCTAGTTTTGTCAAATTTTATCCCTACAATTTATTTTGGCGTTTTTACCGGAATAGCTATGTTATTAGCTATGACTTCTGTTTTAACTCTTTTACCTAAATTGATTTTAATTTTAAAACCATTTGGACAGGAAAAATAAAATATTAAATGAATTTTGATTTTATTTTAGAGTTTATTAATAAACTTAATTGGTTTGATATTATATTCGCTCTAGTTCTTATCTACAGTGTAATTCAATGTTTTATAAAAGGTTTTTCTATGAGTGTCGTATCTTTTATGAAATGGATTTTTTCACTAATTATAACAATTATACTGGTTCCTAAATTGCAACCGTGGGTAAGTGATTATATTGATTCTGATTTCGTTAATAATGTTGGTTTAGGATTGATTATTTTTGTTTTCTCATTATTTATAATAATAGTTGTGGGCAAATCATTAGGACGAGCTGTTACCTGGACTGGAGTTGGTTCAATTGACAAATCATTTGGCTTATTATTTGGATTTTTTAAAGGTTATATAGTCTCTGTTTGTTTGTTTACAATATTAAATTGGTTTTATCCTTATCAAAATTGGGGTATATCAGCTGAGGATGCTGTATCATTCAACATTGTAAAAAAAGGAAGTGAAATACTTATTGAAGAATTTCCCTCCAGTGAAGACTTTTTAGATACAAAAGATAAAATTGAAAAAATTTAATTTAGATAAATTAAGAGAAGAATGTGGAATTTTTGGAATATCAAATCATGAAGACTCTTCGGCTCTTACAGCTTTAGGTTTGCATGCTCTCCAGCATAGAGGACAAGAGGGATGTGGAATAGTCTCTTTTGATGGTAAAAATTATCACTCAGAAAAAAAACAAGGTTTAGTAGGTGATCATTTTACTAAAATTGATGTAATAAAAAAACTCCCTGGAAAATTTGCAATTGGACACAATCGATATTCTACTACTGGAGAAACATCCTTGCGCAATATTCAACCTTTTTTTGCTGATCTTCATATGGGAGGGTTAAGTATTGCTCACAATGGAAATTTAACTAATGCTCTTTCATTGAGGGAAAATTTAGTCAGCGATGGAGCTATTTTTAGAACCACTAGTGATACAGAAACTATTGTTCAACTTGTAGCGAAATCAAAAAGAGAGAAAATAATTGATAAATTAATAGAAGCTCTCTTTCAAATAAAAGGAGGGTACTCTCTAATTCTAATGACTAATAAAAAACTTATAGGAGTAAGAGATCCTTTTGGTATTCGTCCATTAGTAATTGGAAAATTAAATAATTCTTACATATTTGCATCGGAAACTTGTGCTCTGGATATTGTTGGGGCAAAATTCATTAGAGAGGTAGAAAATGGAGAAATTGTAGTAGTCGAAAACGAAAAATTATCTAGTATAAAACCTTTTCCAAAACAAAAAGCTAGACCTTGTGTATTTGAGTATATTTATTTTGCTAGACCCGACAGTATAGTTGATGGCAAGTGTGCGTATGAATATAGAAAAAGATTTGGTATTCAGCTTGCAAAGGAGTCGAACATAGAAGCAGACCTTGTTGTGCCTGTTCCAGACTCTGGAGTTCCTGCTGCTCTTGGATTTTCTTCATGCTCTAAAAAAGAATTCGAATTAGGGTTAATTAGAAATCATTATGTTGGCAGAACATTTATTGAACCAGCACAAAATATAAGAAGCCTAGGCGTCAAATTAAAATTAAGTTCAACAAAAAGTATTGTCAAAAATAAATCAATAATATTAATAGATGACTCTTTGGTAAGGGGAACAACTTGTTATAAAATAGTAAAAATGCTGATTGAAGCAGGAGCAAAAGATGTGCACGTTAGAATTGCTTGTCCTGAAATAAAATTTCCTGATTTTTACGGTGTTGACATGCCTACTAAAGAAGAGCTTCTAGCACACAAAAAAACTAATCAAGAAATGTGTGACTACATAGGCGCTAAAACATTAAAATTTTTAAGCCTGGAAGGTCTTTACATTGCCTTAGGAAAAGGGGAAAGAAACAAATCATATCCACAATTTAGTGATCATTATTTTACAGGCGATTATCCAATAAAACCATCGGATAACATTAATGACTTAAAAGTCAAACAATTGTCCTTGTTAAGTAGTAAGTCTAATAACTAATTCACAATAGCCAGTTTATTTTTTTTATTTAAATATATAATTGAGTCATTTATATAAATTGGAAAAGAGTTTATTTTAGAAGGTAATTTATTAATATTCTTGATCGTTCCAGTGACTTTAAATGTAACTGAATATGAGTTTTTTAAAACTAAATGTAAATTATTATTAATTAAAGCTAATGATTTAATAAAAACTTCTTTTTTTTTTGTTTGCAAAAAATTAGCTATTTCTTGATTAATATTAATAGAATATAAAATATTTCCTTTATCTTTATTAATACACACAAGTAAGTTGTCTTTAGTTATCAAAAAAATACTATCTCCGGAGACTATTGGTTTTGTTTTAGAGGTGATCGGAATTTTAAATAACACTGCACCTGTATCTGAGTCTATTTTGTAAAGATAAAAATCTGTAGCTAGATAAATTTTCTTTTTGTGTAATAAAAGAACATTTGAATAAAAAAGATTTGTTTCATCATCTAACGATTGTTTAAGATTAAGAAACCAATTTAACTGACCTTTGTTATTTATAGAGTAAAGAGATCCATAAGTATTAAGATAAAAAATAGATTTTTTATTGTGAGCTATAGAATTTATAAATTCATTTTTTAAAACAACTTCTTCAGTTGGGATAATCTTAAATTTTGTACCATCAATTTTATTTATTATTAAAAGATTATTATTTGTATCGGCTAATATAATTTTATCATTAAATATTTTTATGTTAGATCTAAAAGGCACTTTAAAATTTTGTGCCCAAATTAATCCTCCCGTTTGAATGTCAATAGCATATAAATAACCTAAATTATCAGCAGCATAAATTATCTTATTTTCTAAAGCAATTTTTATAATTTTTTCTTTTTTTTTAAATTGCTTTTTATAAAAATTGTATTTGAGATCAATATTTTTTTTTTCAAGAGAATAAGCAAAGATATTTCCCTTTTTGTCTGAGATTATTGCTCTATCCAAATCAAACAAAATATTTTCGTTATTTTTAAATCTTGATATTTTTTTACTTAAGAAAACAAGTTCATTATTGTTTTTATAATTAAAATTATCTAGATTGTTTGAATTATTGTAATGCTTATCTGACCAAACAAAATTAGAAACTGAAGGTTCAATTGATATTTTAAGATTTTCACTTGGAAACTTAATTTTATTATACGACTCTAGTTTTGAGTAAAATTTTTTAAAGTCTTTAAATCTTTCGTCTTTCTTGCTTAAATTTTCTTCATTTTTCCATATGCCTGATTTATTATCGAATGAACAATGAGTAAAAATAAAAATAAAAATAATTAATAGAATTTTATTCATAGATCAAAATTAAAAAGAATTGTATTTTATTTAGTTCTAGAAAATTGCATAGCTATTTCTTTCCAAATAGAATTTGATGAGATAATACTATCAAATATTAACATTGCTTCATCTTTTTTTGAGATTTCCATTAGAAATAATGCTTTTTTCAATTTTACTAAGTTTTGTTGTTCCCTATCTTTATCTATATTTTCTAAAACCTCAAATAATTCGAGAATTTCATCATTATTTTTTATCATTTTATTCTCAATGATATTATTTAGCGATAAGTAAGAATAGAATTTATTTTTTTTATAAATAATATCTTTGTAAATATCCTTTGATTTTTCTCTTTTATTTTGAGTAAGGTAAATTCCTGCCTTTATATATTGTTCTGAGATCTTTTTATTTTGATTTTCTTGATAATAATTAAAAAAAATTACCGCTAGCAAACAAGAAATTATCAATATAAAAATAATTAAAATTTTTCTTTTGTTTTTTTTTGCAAAATTTTCTATTGCGCTGAAAAAACTCATTTTATTATCAGTTTCATTTTCCATATAAAAAATTATTTTTTTTTGGGAATTTTATATTTTTTACTTCTTTACTATATTTTTTTACAGCTTTTTCAATTACTGTGTTTAAATTAATATATTTTTTTACAAATTTTGGATAAAATCCACTCAATCCCAAAATATCATCTGTTACTAAAATTTGTCCATCACAATAAGAGGATGATCCTATACCTATAGTAGGGATTTTTAATAATTTTGTAATAATATTTGCTGCTTTAGGTGTGATACATTCTAATACTATGGAAAAAGCACCGGCTTTTTCAATTAATTTTGCTTCTTTAATAAGTTTTTTTAATTCAGTATTGTTTCTTCCTTCTACTTTAAATTTTTTTTTAAATTGCGGAGTGAATCCTATATGTCCCATTACCGGTATCTTTGCTTTTACTAAATGACTTATAATTTCATAATTTTTACTGTTACTCTCTATCTTGATGGCCTCACATTTTGTTTTTCTTAAAATAAAAATTGCATTTTTTTTTGCTTGTTTTCTATTTTTGTAAGTATTTTTTGGCATATCTACTACCATTAATGACTTTTTTATACCTTTCCTAACGCTTAAACTGTGCTGAATAATATTATCCATAGAAACTTGATGAGTATTTTTCATGCCGTAAAGAACGTTAGCCATGGAGTCTCCGACTAAGATTATATCAGAATGTTTGTCTAAAATTTTTGCAATATTTTTTGAATAAGCTGTTAAACTTACTATTTTAGTTTTATTCTTTTTTAAAAGTATTTTTTTTATTTTATTTAACATTATTCCAGTTCAATTGTACTAGGTGGTTTTGATGTTATATCATATACCACTCTATTTATTCCTGGAACACCATTAATAATTTTATTAGAAATTCTATCTAAAAATCCCTTTGGAAAATTAAAATAATCTGCAGTCATTCCATCTTCGGATACTACTGCCCTTAATAAACATGTGTATTCATAAGTTCTTGAGTCACCCATTACGCCAACTGTTTTAAATGGCAAGATAGCAGCGTAAGCTTGCCAAATTTTATGGTAAAGATTATGCTTAAATAATTCATTAATAAATATATGATCCGCTTCTTGAAGAACTTTTACTTTTTCAGTTGTTACTTTACCAATAATCCTTATTGCTAACCCGGGACCAGGAAATGGATGCTTATTCCTTAGAGACTCGGCCAAACCAACCGATTTTCCTAAAACTCTTACTTCATCTTTAAAAAGTTCTTTGAGAGGTTCGATTAATTTAAGATTCATTTTCTTGGGTAATCCCCCAACATTATGATGAGATTTTATTTTTGAAGTTTTACTTCCGCTTGATGATTTACTTTCAATTATATCTGGATAGAGAGTGCCTTGAGCAAGAAACTTAATGTTCTTAAATTTTTTAGCTTCTTTCTCGAAAATTTTAATAAATAAATTTCCAATAATTTTTCTTTTTTTTTCAGGATCTATAACGTTTTTGAGTTTTTTGAGGAAAACAGAGGAAGCATTAATTAATCTTACGTTTAATTTATACTTATTTTTAAAAATATTATAAGAATATTTAAATTCGTTTTTTCTCATAAGACCTGTATCTACCATAATACAAATTAAATTTTTTTTTATCGCCTTGTTTATTAACAATGCAACAACACTGCTATCTACACCTCCAGATAAAGCACAAATTACCTTATCTTTTTTTACTGAACTTTTTATTTCTTGGATTAATCTATTTTTTTCAGAGGAAACTCTCCAAGACTTATTTACTTTACAAATTGAAAATAAAAAATTTTTAAATATTTGTCGACCATTATCCGTGTGAGTAACTTCAGGATGAAATTGAATTCCATAAATTTTTTTTTTTTTATTTTCTATTATTGTTAGTTTTGAATTTTTTGTAGAAGATATGATTGAAAAACCTTTTGGAAGTTTTGTTACAGCATCTTGATGACTCATCCAAACAGATTGACTTTTATTAATTAAAAAATTTTTAGTTAATAAAGATTTTTTTCTTTTTATTAAAATAGCTCTTCCAAACTCTCTTCTATTTTTTGAAGATTTTATAGTTCCTCCGTATAATTTTGAAATCAATTGCAATCCATAACATATCCCAAGAATAGGAATTTTTTTTGAAAGAATTTTTTTTGGAATAGTCGGAAATTCTTTTTTTGTGACTGTCGAGGGACCTCCTGAAAAAATAAGTCCTTTTATAGTTGTAAAATCTGAAATTTTTGTCAAATCTTTGATATTAATAATCTCGGAAAAAACTCCTAATTCCCTTATTCTTCTAGCAATTAATTTTGTTACCTGTGACCCGAAATCTACAATAATTATTTTATGCTTTTCGTTCTTAAAATGCATTTATTTTGAAAGAGACTTTTCAATATCAACTATTAATTCTTCACTTTTTAAGCAGAGTTTCTTGCAAATAGTAATTAATTTATTAACTAATTTTTTACTTTCTTGATAATCTGATTGTTTAAGTTTAAGTTTGGCTAAATTATATAGGGCTTCTTCATTTTTGGGATTAATAAGCATAACTGTATCTAAATTTTGTTCTTCTAAATCATTTTTTTTTTGAATATTAAATATTTTTGACAAATATAAATATGCGTTTTCATTTTTAGGATTGTAAACTAAGTCTTGCTCAAATTTAAATTTTGCTTTATCAAATTTTTTTATATTAAAAAATTTAACCCCTTCTTCAAAAAAATTAGAATTAGCATTTAGAGTTGTAGGAAATAAAATAAGTATAATTATTAATTTTAATATTTTATTAATTTTATTCATTATAATTTATAATTTAACACAGGTTCCGTCATTTCAACACTGTGTACCATACTCTCGTAAAAACCTGCCTTAGTAATTTTTATAAATTTAGCATTTCTTTTAATATCTTTTAATCGTTTTGCTCCTATATACCCCATAGAGGATCTCAATCCACCCTTGAGTTGATATATAATTTCAGAAATATTTCCTTTAAATTTTACTCTACTTTCTACTCCTTCTGGAACAAATTTTGATTTATCTTTATAATTTTTTTGAAAATATCTATTCGATGAGCCAGCCGACATTGCGCCGATTGATCCCATGCCTCTGTATTGTTTATAATACGTATTTTTAATTTTAAATTTTTTACCTGGACTCTCCTCTGTTCCAGCAAAGATAGATCCCATCATTATAGCATCGGCACCGGCAGCTATCGCTTTTGCAATATCACCAGAAAATTTTATTCCTCCATCAGATACAATTTTAATTTTTTTTCCTTTTAGAGCGTTGCTTACTTCCATAATAGCTGTAATTTGAGGGACGCCAATGCCTGCAACCATCCGAGTAGTACAAATCGATCCTGGGCCAATTCCGACCTTAATAATATCTGCTCCCGAGTTATACAAACGTTTAGCGGCTTCACCTGTAGCTATATTGCCTACACATATGGGGGTTTTACTGTTAAATTTTTTAATTTTCGATAACACATTTAAAACTTTTTTTGTATGACCGTGAGCTGTATCTATAACAATTAAATCTACTCCATTATCTATTAAAGATTTAGCTCTAATCATATCTTCTGAATTAGTTCCTATTGCAGCACCAACAAATAAGTTATTTTTTTTAACTTTAATTACTTCTTTAGTTTGCTTTTTGATATTTAAATTTCGGTGTATTACTCCAATACCTCCTGATTTATTCATAGCTATAGCCATCTTTGATTCGGTCACAGTATCCATAGCAGAAGATAAAAATGGAACTTTAAGTCTAATTTTTTTTGTTAAATCTAAAGAGATATCAGTATCTGAAGGCAAAATTTCAGAAAATCGCGGAAGCAAAAGTACGTCATCAAAAGTAAGTGCTTCTTTAATTGCTTCCATATAAACTTATATACAATTTTAAAAAATTATAAAGTCTTTAATGCAACGCAGTGTATATAAGTTTCTTTCGACTCACCTCTACTAGATTCAGGCTTGAAAAATTGAACCTTTTTAAACTTTGTTTTTGCTAGCTCTTTAACTAATAAAAAGTCATCTCCCATAAAAAGTTTAGAAATAACAACCCCATCATTTTTTAATATTTGATTTGAAAAACTCAATAAATCTGCACATAACTGGTTAGTTCTTATGCAATCTAGTGACTTATTTCCAGTTGTGTCAGCAGCCATGTCTGAAATTATCACGTCTAATTTCTCCCCAAAAAAATTTAATATTTTTTCTTTCGTATCAATTTGTAAAAAATCACATTGAAAAAAAGTAACATTTTGAACTTTATCCATTTTGTTTAAATCTATGGACAATATTTTTCCATTTGTCACAATTTTACTTGAAACTTGAGACCACCCACCAGGAAAAGAACCTACATCAAGTAACTTCGTATTTTTTTTTAAAAATTTGAATTTTTTATTTAATTCTATTAATTTAAACGCTGCCCTTGAGCGATAACCCAATGTTTTTGATTTTTTAAAATATTGATCTCTATGTTGCTTGATTTTCCAAGTATTACTTTTTTTTGTTTTTTTTGATTTGCGCATTATAGAACATCTTCATGCTCATCTTCAGATGTTTCTAGGCTTTTTTTATTAATTTTACGGTTATAGATAAAATAACTAATAGGTATAGACATTAAATAAAAAAAACCAAATATTAAAAGAGTTTCAAATGTATAATCTAACAAGGAAATAAAAATTATTCCTACTGCCAACAAAATAAAAATAGTAGTTTTGGGGGATACTGAAATCTTTTTTAATGATAAAGTTGGAATTTTACTGACAAGTAAAACAGCAATAAAAACAGTAAAATATGGGGTTATGCTTTTTATATTTAATCCAATATTTATATTTGTTAATTCAAAAATTAATGGCATTAAAATCAAGAGTCCGCCAGCTGGAGCTGGAACTCCTTCGAAAAAATTACTTTTCCAATTATTATTAACTTCAATTTTAGTAAGATTAAATCTCGCTAGTCTCAAAACACAACATACTGAGTAAATTAAAGTTATAGCCCAACCTAATTTCCCATATTTATTTAATTCCCAAAAATATAGAATGAAAGCTGGGGCAATACCAAAACTTACAAAGTCTGTTAAAGAGTCAAGTTCTTTACCAAATTCTGATGTTCCTTTTAACAAACGAGCTAAGCGACCATCTAAAGCATCTAAAATAGCAGCTATCAAAATAAAAATTATTGCTAAACTAAAATTCGCATCAATAGAAAATTTAATTGAACTTATGCCTAAACATACGCCACCCAATGTTAAAATATTTGGAAGTAAATGTCTTGTTTTTTTTTGATGAGACTAATTTAAATTTTTTGTCTTCCATTATTCTGAAGCGATTAAACTTTCTCCTGCTACAACGTTTTGTCCTAATTTAACTAAAGTTTTTTTGTTTTTAAAATAAATATCCACTCTACTTCCAAATCGTATCATTCCTACTCTTTCGCCTTGTTTTAATTTTTGTCCTTGCTCAACTTCACAAACTATTCGTCTGGCAATAAGACCTGCAATTTGTACAATTACTATTTCTTCGCTTGATTTGCTGTCTTTAATTTTGAAAAAATTTCTCTCATTTTCTTCGCTTGCTTTATCTAATGATGCGTTTAAAAATTTTCCCGGCTTATAATAAATCTCCTCAACCGTCCCCGAAATGGGTATCCTATTAACATGACAATTAAATACATTCATAAAGATACTTATTTTCGTAAAAGTAGTGTTTTCCAACTGAAGTTCGCCAGGTCCAGTTCTTTCAGAAATATCTGTAACTAATCCATCTGCTGGACTTACTAGAAATCTATCATCATCAATTGATACTCGTTCAGGATCTCTAAAAAAATAATAAACCCAAATTGTTACTAAAAATAATAAAAAACCTAATGTTTCAAAAAAAAGCAATACAATAAACGTTATTATTATTGAGATAGCTAAAAACTTGTACCCTTCTTTATGGATTTTTGGAAAAATTGTATTAAACATAATTTTAAGTTTGCTAATTTTTTTCTAATATGTATAAAAATCTTACTTAATCAATCTATATTTTTATTATATGGCTAAAATTAAAGTTAAAAACCCTGTTGTTGAGCTAGATGGTGACGAAATGACAAGAATAATTTGGTCATTTATCAAGGATAAACTTATCAAACCCTACCTGGATATCGACTTGAAATACTATGATTTAGGGATGGAAAGCCGAGATAAAACAAACGACCAAATTACAATTGACTGTGCGAAAGCTATTCAAAAATATGGTGCTGGTGTAAAATGTGCCACTATCACTCCAGATGAAGCGCGTGTGAAAGAATTTAGTCTAAAAAAAATGTGGAGGTCTCCAAATGGTACAATTAGAAACATAGTCGGAGGAACAATCTTCAGAGAACCAATAATTTGCAAAAATGTTCCTAGATTAGTACCTCACTGGACGTACAGTGTAATTGTAGGAAGACATGCTTTTGGAGATCAATATAAAGCGACAGATTTTAAGGTTCCTGCAAAAGGAAAAATGACAGTTAAATGGGAGTCCGAAGATGGAAAAGAAAAAATTGAACATGAAGTTTTCAATTTTGATGGACCAGGTATTGCACTTTCGATGTATAATTTGGATAATTCCATAAAAGATTTTGCAAGAGCATGTATGAATTATGGTCTTGTAAGAAAATGGCCAGTTTACTTTTCATCGAAAAATACAATCTTAAAAGCTTATGATGGAAGATTTAAAGATATATTTGAAGAAGTATTTCAAAAAGAATTTAAAAATAAATTTGAAGCGTCGGGAATAACTTATGAGCACAGATTAATTGATGATATGGTTGCGTGTGCAATGAAGTGGAGTGGAAAATATATATGGGCCTGCAAAAACTATGACGGAGATGTTCAATCAGATACGGTGGCACAAGGTTACGGTTCTTTAGGATTAATGACTAGTGTATTGAGAACTCCAGATGGAAAAATAGCTGAAGCAGAAGCTGCTCATGGAACAGTAACAAGGCACTATAGGCAGCATCAAGCAGGAAAAGAAACATCTACAAACCCTATAGCCTCTATATTTGCGTGGACAAGAGGGTTGTCTCACAGAGGAGATCTTGATGGAAATCAAGAACTAGTTAAATTTGCAGAAACTCTTGAAAAAGTTTGTATAGAAACTGTTGAAAGTGGTTCTATGACTAAAGATTTAGCAATATTGATAGACAAAGATCAAAAATTCTTAACAACTAATCAATTTTTAGAAGCAATAAATTCTAATCTTAAAAAAAAACTTAACTAATTTTGTTTATTATTGCTTTAAAAGCATCATCTATTTTATCTTTATTTGTTCCACCGGCTTGAGCAAAATCTTTTCTTCCACCTCCTCCTTTTCCGTCAAGTATTTCTGAAGCAATTTTTACAAGATTAACTGCGTCATATTTTGAAACAAGATCATTGGTAACTCCAATTGCAACTCCAACTTTTTCTTCAAAAGTAGAGATGCTAATAATTATACCATTTTTAATGTCTTTTTTTCCTTGATCTATAACACTCCTTAATTCTTTAGGTGGAAAATCATTAAGGGTTTGTTGCCTTAAAATAAAATTACCAATCTTTTTATCTTTAATTTTATTTTTATTCTTATCGTTAATAACATTTTTAATTTTTATTTTTTCTAGTTGTTTAGTTAAAACCTTTAAATTTTCTGCTAAATCTTTGTTTTTATTAAAATCAGGTTTAATTTTGTAATTAAGTAGTTCTATTTTAATTTTTTCTAATTGATCTTTGTTTGATTTTTCTTTTGTTGATTTATCTTGTTTCTGAAATTTCTCATACTCTTGAAGTTGTTTATCTCTTAAAGCTTCAACTCTCCTTACACCAGAAGCGATTGCAGACTGACTGATAACTTTAAACTTTCCAACTTCTTTTGTATTTTTTACATGTGTTCCTCCACAAAGCTCTGTAGAAAAAAAATCATTAGACTCTTTACCCATAAATACCACTCGTACTTCTTCACCATATTTTTCTCCAAAAAGAGCTAAAGCACCCATTTTAACAGCTTCTTGAGGTGTCATTATTCTTGTTTGTACCTCGGTTGAACTGTCGACTATTTCATTTACAACTTTATTAATTTTAATCATTTCCTCTTTTTCAATTGGTTTGTTGTGGCTAAAATCAAATCTTAATCTTTCTGGAGAAACCAATGACCCTTTTTGAGTAACATGTTTACCTAAAGTCCTTCTTAAAGACTCATGTAGCAAATGTGTTGCTGAATGATTTGCCTTAGAATTATTTCTATTTTCTACATTTATCTCAAGATTAACGCTTTGACCGATTTTTATTGTACCAGACTCAATTTTTCCAGTATGAACAAAGAGATCTCCCATCTTTTTTTGTGTATCAGTAATATTAATTTTACAATCTGAATTATAAATTATTCCCTGGTCTCCAACTTGGCCGCCGGATTCTCCGTAAAAAGGTGTTTGATTTGTGATAATTTCGACATCACTTCCTACTTCAGCGCTATCAACAAATTTATTATCTTTAGAAATTTTTAAAACAATTCCTTCAGCTTTATCAAACTCATAACCTAAAAATTCTGTTGGGCTTAGTTCTTCTCTAATTTTAAACCATTTTTTCTCTACTGACTTATCTCCAGAACCTTTCCAATTAGCTCTTGCTAAAGTTTTGCTTTTTTCCATTTCTTGCTCAAAGGCTGAATTATCAACTTTAATATTTTTTGTTCTTAAGATATCTGCAGTTAAGTCTAAGGGAAAACCATAGGTATCATACAATTTAAAAGCAATTGAGCCAGGAAGTGTATTATTTTTTACTTTATCTAAGTTATCATTTAAAATTTTCATTCCTCTTTCAAGAAGTGAGGAAAATTTTTCTTCCTCATTTTTTAAAGTCTCTACTATGAGATCTTTGCCTGTTTCTAATTCTGAATAGCTTTTTTTCATTTCATTTAGTAAAACATCAAAAAGTTTATAAAAAACAGGTGACTTACTTCCTAATGAGTGAGCGTGTCTCATTCCTCTTCTCATTATTCTTCTTAGAACATATCCGCGGCCCTCATTTGAAGGTAAAATTCCTTCAGCAATCAAAAAGCTACTAGCTCTTAAATGATCTGATATCACTCTATGACTAGCAATAGTTTTATTAGTAATTGGTGATTTGATGATATCTGACGAGGCAGATATTATTTTTTTAAAATGATCAATTTTATAGTTATCATGTGTTCCTTGAAGAACTGCTGTCATTCTTTCAAGACCCATTCCAGTATCCACTGATGGTTTTGGTAAATTAATTCTCTTATCTTTTGAAATCTGTTCAAATTGCATAAATACAAGGTTCCAAATTTCTATATATCTATCTCCATCCTGATCTGTGCTACCTGGTAGTCCTCCTTTGAGTTTATCTCCATGATCATAAAATATTTCAGAACATGGTCCACATGGTCCAGTATCTCCCATTGACCAAAAATTATCTGATGTTGAAATTTTAATTATCTTGTCCTCACTTAAACCTGCAATTTTTTTCCATAGTTTAAATGACTCTTCGTCTTCATTAAAGACGGTAATATAAAGTTTTTCCTTAGGTAGTTGAAAATCTTTTGTGAGTAGTTTCCAGGCATGGTCTATTGCTTGCTCTTTAAAATAGTCACCAAATGAAAAGTTTCCTAACATTTCAAAAAATGTATGGTGACGTGGAGTGTAGCCTACATTTTCTAAGTCATTATGTTTTCCGCCAGCTCTTACACATTTTTGAGAGGTGGTAGCTTTTTTATAAGGTCTTTTTTCTAATCCAGTAAAAACATTTTTGAACTGAACCATTCCTGAATTTGTGAACATCAAGGTAGGATCGTTATTTGGAACCAAATTACTAGAGTCTACTATTTCATGATCGTTTTTCTTAAAATAGTTGAGAAATTTATCTCTTATATCAGTCAATAAAAATTGGCTCATACAATATTAAATACAGATATTTATAGGGTTGTCTATAAAGAGATTAGCCAGTTTTTTGCTCTTCGTTATCTACTACCAAGCAAATTTCTGATTTTGTTAAAAATCTTTCTCCAGTTCCATTATCTAATGAAAACATCCCACCTATTCCTTTTACAGCGTCTATAGTAAGGTCTGTATGTTTCCATTTTTCATATTGATCTCCATTCATATAAAAAGGAACACCCCCTATTTCACCTAGTTTGATATCATTATCTCCTAAAGGAAACTCACCTTCTTGAAAGCACATTGGAGCACTACCATCACAACAACCTCCAGATTGATGGAACATAAGTTTCTCTCCATATTTTTTCTGAAGTTTAGATAGCAAGCTTAAAGCTGAGTGAGTTGCAGATACTTTCATTTTTATTGTACGGCCCATGATTTAGAATCATGGGCCAGTATATATTATTGGTTAAAAGAATCCCAATTTCTTCTCAGCGTAAGAAACATGTAGGTTCTTATTTTGTCTATAATGGTTAAGCATCATCTTATGAGTTTCTCTACCCACGCCAGACTGTTTATAACCTCCAAAAGGCGAGTGAGCTGGATAAGCGTGATAACAATTTGTCCACACTATTCCTGCTTGTATTCCTCTACCCATTCTGTGAGCTGTATTACCATCTCTAGTCCATACTGCTGCTCCTAAACCATAAAGAGTATCATTAGCAATTTTTAATGCCTCTGCTTCATCTTTAAATTTAATCACAGATACTACAGGTCCAAAGATCTCTTCTTGCGAGATACGCATGTTGTTTTTAGCTTCAAAAATAGTTGGTTGGATATAGTTTCCTTTTTCCAATCCACTATTAAGTTTAGCAACACTTCCTCCGGCTAGAACTTTGGCGCCCTCCTTTTTACCGAGGTCAAGATAAGATTTGATCTTTTCCATCTGCTCTAAAGACACTTGAGCTCCAATCATTGTTTCCATTTTTAAAGGATTGTCTTGTTTTACAGCTTTAGTTCTTGCAATAGCTCGTTCCATGAATTTATCATAGATTGACTCTTGAATTAAAGCTCTACTTGGGCAAGTGCAAACTTCACCTTGGTTAAGATTGAACATAACAAAACCTTCAATACATTTATCAAAGAAGTCATCATCTTTTTCCATGACATCTTCAAAGAAAATATTTGGAGATTTTCCACCTAACTCCAAAGTTATTGGAATTATGTTTTGTGCAGCGTACTGCATAATCAATCTTCCAGTAGTTGTTTCACCGGTAAATGCCACTTTTGCTACTCTTTTAGAAGACGCTAAAGGTTTACCCGCTTCCAACCCAAAACCACTAACAATGTTTACTACACCTGGTGGTAATAGATCTCCAATTAGTTCCATTAAAACATTAATAGATGCTGGTGTTTGTTCAGCTGGTTTTAATACAACACAGTTTCCTGCTGCAAGAGCTGGAGCTAATTTCCATGTTGCCATTAATAATGGAAAGTTCCAAGGAATAATCTGACCTACAACTCCTAAAGGTTCGTGAAAGTTGTAAGAGTATTGATTATTACTTATTTCAGCAATTGATCCTTCTTCTGCTCTTATTACTCCAGCAAAATATCTCCAATGATCAACTACCAAAGGCAAATCTGCTGCCATACACTCTCTAATTGGCTTTCCATTGTCTAAACATTCAGCGGTTGCCAATAAGTTTAGATTTTTTTCAATAACATCAGCTATTTTGTTCAAAATATTTGATCTAGTAGTGATGTCTGTCTTTCCCCATGTAAGGAAAGCTGCGTGTGCTGCGTCTAATGCAGCATCTACGTCTTTTTCATTCGATCGTGCAACTGAACAGATCTTCTCATTATTAATCGGGCTTACATTATCAAAATATTTACCAGATTTAGGTTCTACAAATTTACCATTTATATAATTGCCATATTTAGCTTTAAATGGAAATTTTACTTTTAGATGAGAGGTATCTAGAGCTGAAGACACTTTCGAGCTTTTCGCTTGTTGTGTGCTCATATTTCCTCCTTGTTCGATAGACCTATTGAACTAGATATAGATACTTTTGTACACTAATTATTTTACAACCAGGGGTGTTACATACTAAATGTTGATTTAGTCAATCGATGGTTGTTGTTTCATGGGAAACGGGAGAAAATTTCTCCCGTTTTAATATTAAGATGGCAGAAGATTTACTTATCTTCTTTTTCTTCGCTAATTTTTTCGTTCGGTGAAGGGTTGCCTTCTAACTCTTTTGAAATAGCTGCAGCTTGATCCCGAATGACTTGTTCGATTTCAACCGCTATTTTTGGATTTTTTTCTAGATAGATCTTTGCGTTTTCTCTGCCTTGTCCAATCTTTTCGCCTTTATATGCATACCATGCACCTGATTTTTCAATGACGCCTGCTTTTGCACCAAGATCAACTAATTCTCCAACTTTACTAATTCCTTTTCCATACATTAAGTCAAACTCGACTACTTTAAAAGGTGGAGCTACTTTGTTTTTAATCACTTTCACTCTTGTGGAGTTTCCAATTATTTGATCTTTGTCTTTAATTGCACCTATTCTTCTTATGTCCATTCTTACAGATGAATAGAATTTTAATGCATTTCCTCCTGATGTTGTTTCTGGATTTCCAAACATTACGCCAATCTTCATTCTAATCTGATTTATAAATATAACCATTGTGTTTGATTTAGAAACCGAACCAGTTAATTTTCTTAAAGCTTGACTCATAAGTCTAGATTGAAGTCCAACATGATGATCGCCCATCTCTCCTTCTAATTCCGCTTTTGGCGTCAGTGCCGCTACAGAGTCAACGACTAGAACAGAAACAGATCCTGATTTGATCAACGTATCAGTTATTTCTAAAGCTTGTTCCCCTGTATCTGGTTGTGAAATTAGTAACTCTTCTGTTTTTACACCAAGTTTTTTTGCATAAACTGGATCCATTGCATGTTCTGCATCAACGAACGCACATATTCCGCCAGCTTTTTGAGCTTCAGCAACAACTTGCAAGGCAAGTGTTGTTTTTCCAGAAGATTCTGGGCCATATATTTCAATAATTCTTCCTTTTGGCAGTCCGCCTATTCCTAGAGCTAAATCTAAACTAAGTGATCCTGTTGAAATAGCTTCAACATCTAAAGCTTGTTGTTGACCAAGTCTCATTACTGAGCCTTTTCCAAAATTTTGGTCTATTTGACTGATAGCAGCTTCTAAAGACTTGTTTTTTTCCTTTAATTCTTGCTCTTTTTTATTGTCTGTTTTAACGACTTTTAAAGTATTTTTTGTCATTTTTATCCTTTTTTTGTTACGAATCGATATACTAAATGTACACATTTTGTTCTTTTTTGCAAGATATAATAAAAGGCCAGAAAAATAGCGGTTTAAAGGGTTTTAATGCTATTTAAAGTTAAAGATCCAATCTGAAAAGCTAAAGCAAATTTTGAAATTGTAAAATCTCTCTCCGCTTTAGCGTAAGCTATTCTGGCATCCAAAAGTAAGCTTCTCGATTGAATGACGTCAAGTGTCGTTCTAGTATTACCAGAGTCATATTCTAAAGTAATACCCTCATTAGCGATTTCTGCAGCTTTTAATTGGGCTTCTGTAGCTATTAGTACACTTTCCGAAGACTGAAATTCAGACCAAGCATTTGTAGTTTCGGCTACAACTTTAGTTTTGGTATCTTGCAATAATAAGGAAGTTTTTTGTCTGTTTAAAGAAGATCGTTTAATAGATGATATATTTTTTCCTCCCTTGATTATTGGCCAGGTAATTGTTGCCTTAACGCTTTCCTCATCAACTTTATCGATTGAAGAGCTAAAGTCATTATTTTCTGATTTTGAGTAATTAATTGATGCTGAAGGAGAAAGTTTGGATTTTTCAATGTTTAATTCTCTTTCAGCTATTTTATAATCTAATTCTGCTATTAATAAATCTAAATTATTAAGTTTTGTTATCTCTAATGCCTCTTTTATTGTTTTCGGCAATTCAATATCAATTCTTTCATTTAAATTTTCTGTATTTGTAATTTTTTCTCTAGTAACTCTTTCAAAATTTGTTTTCGAAGCAAGTAACTCAGTTTTAGCTTTAATTAAATTTGCATTGGCTCCAGCCAAAGATGATTCGGATTGAGCTAAATCTGTTAGAGTAATTTCTCCTTTTTGAACACGTGCGTTATCAGATTCTACTTGCCTTTCAAAAAGATCAATATTTGCTAAATTAAATTTTTCATTTTTTATTTTAAATATCAAGTCAAAGTATGCTGATGCGGCATCCAAAATTGTTTGTTGTTCAGTTTGTTTAAGTTTAAAATCTGCTTGTTTAGACTCTAACTCGGATTTTTTTAATGAATTATAACCTTTAAAACCTTGAAAAATTTTTTGATCAACAGATATAGATTTACTTTCGTTATCACTATTTGCATCTGGTAAGCTTGAACCAGTCTGATCTGTTCTATTAAATGATTGAGAACTAGTTTGGTCAGCTGAAATAGATAAGCTTGGTAAAAATTCACTTCTTGAAATATTTACATTTTGTTTAATTGACTTATTATTTTCTCTTTCAGCATTTAGTTTAAGGTTATTTTTAACAGCGGCTTGAATGTAAAACTTTAAATTTGTTTCAGCTAAAGCTGATTCAAAATAAAATAAAAAAAGTGCAAAATATAATAGAATTTTCATTTAGTTGAATTTAATTGATTTAAATCTGTGTTTAGTGTCAATGTTTATCAAAATATTTGATTTTTTGCTTAATTTTTGGAGCATGTTTTTTGTAATTCTTTCATAATACATTATAAATTTTTTCACTTCAGTATTGCTCATAATTTTTTTCCCCTTAGATTTTTTTTTTAATTTTTTTTCCTGCAAAAGCCTCCATTTATAAACATATTTAAAACTTGGAATTTTTAAAAAAATTAAAAGATCTATTGAGTCAAATAACTTTTTGTAGTTATATTTGATTTCTTGATTTGTTGTTTTTCTCCATATCATATTTGTATCCTCTAACCTTTCTAAATCATTAATTGGTTTTTCTAAATCTTTTTTTTTTTGTGGCATTGCACCTACACACCAACCCTCAAAAATTACTATATCTGGTTTACTTTTTACCTCTATCCATTTTTTTTTTTTATATCTATCGTCATTCGATTTATCAAATTGAGGTATCAGTATCTTTTGAAAGGATTTTTTTTTTAAATTTTTAAGGCATTTATGCAATAGCTTATGGTCATGTGTGCCTGGCACACCTCTTGTTAAAAAAAGAGAGCTTATTTTTTTTGACATTTTTTTTCTTTCTTTGTAAGTTTTATAAAAATCATCGATAGAAAAAATAGTTGTTTTTAAATTAAATTTTTCTTTCAATATAATTTGTAGCACTTTTGAAATAGTAGACTTACCAGAGCCTTGTCCTCCAGCTAATCCGATTATTCGAGTTTTTTTATTACTTTTTAAAAAATTTTTAAAAATTATTTCACTTATAGGAATATAAAAATTTTTAAATTGACCCGCTTTATCTTTAAATGGTTCGCCTACTCCTTCTTGGGTTTTTAAGAATTTTAAATATTTTTCTTTTGTCTTAGAAAAATTGAATTTTACTTTATTCATTTATTTTTTATCTAAAGGATGATTATTTCCATCAGCTACTTTTATATTTTCTAATTTAAAAATATCAACATCTTCTAAGCAGCCTACGTTAAATCCAGTTAAGGCTGGATTTATTCTTGGGTGATGATGAGTGTAAATCCCACAGTTGCTGCAAAAATAATGTTTCGCTACTTTTGAATGGAATTGATAAAGCTTTAATTTGTCTTTACCTTTAATGATTTTAAAATCTTCATTCTTAACCATGGACATAATTGCTCCTTTCCTTTTACAAATTGAACAATTGCATCTAAGAAATTTTTCTATTGTTTCTGAAATTTTAATTTCAGCTTCTATATCGCCACAATGGCATGATAATTTTTTCATATTTTTTCCTTTCGATTTCAAATGAACACTTTAAATACATTTATTTTAAACTGTCCACATTTCGACAAAAATCATATACCTAATGTTCACCTTTTGATTCCTGTTTGATTCCCTTTAAGTCTGTTTATACAACTTTTTAGTGTGTGATTTCTATTTTATCAAGATAATCATTGTTGGAATTTAGTAAATCTTTCTCGTTTTCTCTAAAGGAAACTGAAAAAATCATTAAATTAAAGACTACTATTAAAATTTGAAAAAAAATAGAAAGTACATCAGTACTATTATTTAAATAAGATAAAAATATAATTAAAACACTAGATCTTATAAAAACAGAATATTTAAAAACTGCTATTATTGAGAATGAATGTATTATCAAATTAAATATAGACATTTTTGACGGTCCAAAATATCGCTTACCTCTAATTGAGTCTATTTCATTAAATTTTTTTATATGCTTTTTTACAGTTCCCGAATAGCTGCTCCACAAACTAGCTTTATTAGATAAAATTGAAAGATCTTTAGAAGTTAAACAACTATAATTACCAAAATTAATAATTTTTCCTGTAAATAAAAATGTAATTAACTTATGTATTTGATACATTGCTTGAAAAATAATCCCTTCGGATCTTTTAATTCTTTTTGCAACAACGGAAATATCTGGAAAATCGGAAATTTTATTTATTAAACCTTTAATCTCTATTGGTCTATCTTCCCCATCACCGTCCATTAAAATTACATAATCAGAGGTATCATGATCATTAATATACCTAATACCAAATGCATTACACCTTGCGTGACCTTTGTTTTTTTTCATATTAATAATATTTAAAGTTTTTAAACTAGGTGGTTTTAATATTTTAGGCATTTTGACTATAGAACAATCATTTATAACTAAACAACTAAACTCTAAATTTTTAGTTTCTTTGACAATTTCATCAATCTCTTTTAGCAATTTAGTAAGTGACTCCCAGTCATTATATACAGGTATTAAAATAGTTATTTTCCTCATTTAATTCCTATCATGCAATAACCAACCGGTCTAATAGCTCCAAAAACACCAGGACATATCTCTTTAAGTATTTTTGGATTTCCAACATAAATAATTCCCTTATCTGGCTTTATAGTTTCGACTTTATTTTCTAAACTTTGCATCCATTTTGGTCTTGAGAATAAATGATAAGAAAGATTTCCTGCATACCATTCGTCACCTACTACTACATTAATTTCATTTATAAAATTTTTATCCCATTTATTTTGGACTAAACGAGCTATCTCTTTTCCTGGGTAATCGGTTCTTTTCTGATCATTTGCTACTGATACTCCAATATAAGTGACCGGAGATATAATGAAAAAAAAAAGGAAAATAGAAAAAAATTTTTTTAATTTGTTTAATTCAATTTTTGTTTGAAAAACATAAATAGTAAAAACACCAAAAAATAAATAAAATGGTGTCATCCACATTGTTCTAATTTTTGCGCCCATCAAAATTGAAGTAATAAAAACTAATAAGATTGGAACGATAGTTGTAAAAATTAAAAAAATTAGTTTTTCATCTTTTAAATTAAATTTAATTTTATTTTTTTTAATTAAGAAAAAACTCATAAGAAAAAAAGGAATTAATATTCCAATTTGTTTCCCTAAGAAAGATAGTGGAAATATTAAATGGTCTGTAAAACTTCCAGGCCCGCCTGTTCTTTGTAAACCATAAAAAATTGTTGTGTAATTATTTTCAACTAACCAAAATAGATGGGGAGATAAAACTAGTAAAGCAATTGGGCCTGCTATAAAAAAATTAATTGTTTTTATTTTTTTCTTTTTTTTTATTAAATAAAGAAACAATAACTTTATACCTACTATTAAATATATAAAAAGATATTTAGATAAAATCCCTAAACCTATAAATAGGCCTAAAATAATATAGTCTTGCGCCTTGTCATGCTTTATACATTTCCAAGTGTAAAAAACACTCAGTGCCCAGAAGGGAAGCATGCAAACATTTACATTAAATTCAGGAGTAGTAAAATTATAAAAGTAAATTCCCTCCAATAAAAAAACAGATAATAAAGCTAAACTTTTATTATTAAAAAATTCTTCAGAGAATTTGTAGATGATGAAAAAAGCTGCAATTACAAATAATTGACTTAAAAAATAATATACCCAGTCTTGATTACCAAAAATTTGATAAAAAATTTCTAAAGCTAATGCACTAAGAGGAGGGTGTTTGTTAAATCCCCAATCTAAATTACTTCCCCATGCTAGAGCCTCAATAGTATCTAAAGGCAAATTCTTATTTGTTAAAGTTGGAGCTAGTGTCCAAATTAATAAATGTGAAATCAAAAATATGATAAAAATATTAGATATGTTTTTTTTTGCAATCATTTGTCCAAATTAATACAATTTATAAACTATTGACACGAATAAATTCAAACATATACTCCCCAAATTCAAAAATGCTAAAGAAAAAAACGATTAAAAAAAAATACACGCCTAATTCTAAAGAAAAATACATGTGCTCTAAGCATAAAAAGTATTTTACTGAAACATTAATTAATTGGAAAAAAGATATTATAAAAGCAAATAACTTAGGAAATATCTTAAACTCTTCTGATGATAACGTTTCATCAGCAGATATAGTTGATCAAGCTTCTTCTTACACGGACAAATCTGTTGAAATGAAAGCGCTTAATAGAAGTAGAAAACTTATTTCCAAAATTAATTCTGCTTTACAAAGACTTAAAAGTGGAACTTATGGATTCTGTGAAGAGACAGGTGAGCCAATAGGTTTGAAAAGACTTATGGCCAGACCCGTAGCCACTCTTTCAATAGAAGCTCAAGAGAAGCATGAAAGAGACGAAAAAATTTTTATTGAAGATTAAGGTTTAGGTACTGGTTCCCCTTTTTTCAAAATATCATAACCTTTTTTAACAGCTTCCCTTTTAGAAATTTCTTCATACCATCTAGTTAAATTAGAAAATTTTTTTAAACCAATATCATGCCATTCATGTCTAGCAATCCACGGAAAGGTAGCTATGTCAGCAATAGTATAATCTTTTCCCGCAAGAAAATTTGATAGAGAAAGTCTTTCATCTAGTTCTTTATAAATTCTTTCAGATATTTTAAAATACCTATTTTCACCAAATTTACTTTTTCCTGGATTGTAATGATGAAATTGATGATGCTGTCCAAGCATCGGGCCAACATAGGCCATCTGGCCCATCAACCATTGATTAATAATTGTTCTTTGGTCTTTGTCATAAAACTTACCACTTTTTTCCCCTAGGTAAATTAAAATTGCTCCTGACTCAAATAGATTTAATTTTGCTTCATGATCAATTATAACTGGAGTTTTGCAAAAAGGACTTAATTTTTTAAAATCAGGTTTAAATTGTTCTTCGTTGTTAATATTTATTTTAGTGATTTTATATTCAAAATTTATTTCTTCAAGCATTATAGAAATTTTCTTACCGTTAGGTGTATTAGCGGTAAGCAATTCAATCATTTTTTCCTAATCTTTTTTGTATTGTTTTTGATGCAGTTGTAAATTCAAATCTGTATTTTTCATTAGGTCTAGCTCTTTTGAAACACTCAACTGATGCTAAAGCAACCTCGTGGAAACCTGACAAAATTAGTTTTAACTTTCCTGGATAAGTGCAAATATCCCCAACGGCAAATATTCCTTTTTTGTTTGTTTCAAATTTTTCTGAATCCACTTCAATAGTTTTTTTATCCATGTTTAAACCCCACTCTGCTATAGGCCCTAGTTTCATTATTAATCCGAAGAAACTTAATATAATATCTGTAGTTATTTTTTCTTTTTTCCCATCATCGAATTTTATTGAAACAGATTTTATATTTTCATCGCCTTCGATTGACTCAAGTTGACAGGGGGTTTTAATTGCTATTTTACCCTCTTTTTCTTTTTTTTTAATTTCAGAAAGTGTGTGTGGAGCACCTCTAAACTCATCGCGTCTGTGTACTAAATTGATTTTTGAAAATTTTGAAAGCTCTAAAGCCCAATCTAAAGCGGAGTCACCGCCGCCAAATATTGTTATATTCTTATTTTTAAATTTCTCTTTATTTTTTACAGAATAAAAAAGAGACTTTCCCTCATATTTTTCTGCCTCTTTAAGAGATAATTTTCTAGGCTCAAAAGATCCAACACCACCAGCAATCATTATGTTGGGAGCTATAAAATTTTTATTATTACTTGTTTTTACAAACCAATTATCTTTGTCTTGTTTAACTTCATCTACTCTCTCATTCAAAAAAAATTCAGTTTTAAAGGGTTTGATTTGCTCCATTAATTTTTTTGTTAATTCTTCGCCGGTACACTCTGGAACCGCTGGAATGTCATAAATTGGCTTGTCTGGATACAATTCAATACATTGTCCCCCAACTTTATCGAGGTTATCTACTACTACTGCTTTTAATCCTTTAATGCCAAGTTGATGTACTGCAAATAAACCAACTGGACCTGCACCTATAATTATAACATCTGTTTTTATCATTAAGATTGCTTCTCAGGTGTAGTTACCAGAAGTCCGTCAAGTTCTTCACTGACTATAATTTGGCAACTAAGTCGGCTATTCTTTTTTGGTTCAAATGCCATATCAATCATATCAATTTCTCCGTCTTCTGCTTTAGGAAGTTTATCTAACCATTTTTCTTCGACATAAACATGGCAAGTAGCACATGCCATCGAGCCTCCACAATCAGCGTCTATTCCAGGAATATCGTTCTGAATAGCACCTTCCATGACTGAAAGTCCATTCTGAACTTCTATGGTTTTGGAATTTCCTTGTTGATCTATGTATGTGATTTTTGCCATTCTAATATATATAAGTATATAAAGAAAAAGGGCAAGTATGCAAAAACATACTCGCCCTTTTTTTTAAGTTTATAATCTATTATCTAGAAGATAATCTTGTATTTTGCATTGCTGCTGCCCAGATAACTAGACCAAAAGCGATCTTGTTAACAAAGTCAGCTAAATTGTAAATTATGTTCAATGCATTAGCATCTACGCCACCAGTTAAGTAACCAAACACATATCCTAAAGGATATATAGCCCAACCAATAGTTACGATTATTCTCATAGCACTGAAAGCAGTAGTCATTGCTCTGTTTCCAGTTTTAGCAGCTAATGTTCCTGCTTCACCTGAGAATATTTCAAACAAGATGTAGATCCATCCAGCCATTCCGATTACGAAACCTACAAATGGTTGAATGTAGCCAGCTTCACCTAAGTATCCACCGATTAACATTACTAATGAACCAATTAATAGTTTCCAGAATATAGAGCTTGGCACTTTTCTTACAGCTGCCAAGATTAGATAGAATTCTACCATTTGAAGTGGCACAGTGATTAACCAGTCAATATATCTATATACTGTTGGTGTATCACCCGTAGTCACCCAAACTTCTCTCATGTACATATAGTGTATGAACGCAACACCAGTAACTAGTCCAGCTACTGAAATTGATGTTCTCCATGATGCTGCTACTGTATTTCTTTCAGCAAAGAAGAATACTGTAGTTGCAATCATACCCATTGACACAAGCCAGAAAGATATTCCTACGAAATCTCCTGTCTCAAGCATAGGCGTCGCTGCGTTAGCTGAACCAGTAATACCCAAAAAGGCAACTGTTGCTAAAGCAAATAGACTTAATTTTCTCATGAAAACCTCCCTCGTTAGTTAGTTTTCTTTATTAGTTTAATATTAAACTACTCGAAAAATGATTTACTCTTCATTTACGAATATGTTGGGCGAACCTTAATAAAAATTGAAGTTACAGTGAAGCGTTTTTTTGCCTAAAAAAGCCTGTTTTTATTGGATTTTTTGTTTTTTTTTGGGGATATTTATGAAATACTGCGAATAAATTAACTTTTCAGAGGGAACAAATTGAGTCGCAAATATAAAGAAATCTACGAAAATTCCATAAAAAATAGAGAAGAATTTTGGAAAAATATATCAGAAGATATTTTTTGGTACAAAAAACCGACAAAAATACTCAATTCTGAAAATCCTCCATTTTATAAATGGTTCGAAGATGGTGTTACTAACACTTGTTACAATGCTTTGGATCATCACATTGATCAGGGAAGAGGAGAGAAACTAGCAATAATTTATGATAGCCCTATAACAGGTATTCAAAAAAAAATTTCTTATAACGAATTAAAGGAAAAAGTAGCTTTATTCGCTGGAGCTTTAAAAAAACAAGGAGTTAATAAAGGCGATAGAGTAATAATTTATATGCCAATGATTCCTGAGGCAGTTATTGCAATGTTAGCCTGTGGAAGAATTGGTGCAGTACACTCTGTTGTGTTTGGAGGTTTTGCAGCTAATGAACTTGCAAGTAGAATTGATGACTCAAAGGCAAAATTAATTGTTTCCGCTTCTTGCGGTTATGAACCTGGACGCACGGTGTATTATAAGCCTCTGGTTAATAGAGCGCTTGAACTTGCAACACACAAACCAAACAAATGTATTATTTTTCAAAGAGAAAAAGATAAAGCAGAATTAAATCCCACTAAAGATATTACTTGGGATGATGCTCTCAAAGATGTGCGGTCTGTAGAGTGTGAAAAAATGAACGCTAATGACTACGCTTACATTCTTTATACTTCTGGCACTACTGGTTTGCCTAAAGGAATAGTAAGAGATATCGGAGGTCATATAGTTGCGTTAAAATGGACAATGAAAAATATTTATAACATCGATCAAGATGATGTTTGGTGGTCTGCAAGTGATATTGGGTGGATCGTAGGCCATTCTTATATTGTTTATGCTCCGTTATTTTATGGGTGTACAACCGTTTTGTTTGAAGGAAAACCAGTAGGTACTCCTGACGCTGGAGTTTTTTGGAGAGTTATTTCAGAACATAAAGTTAAATCTCTATTTACTGCGCCAACAGCTATCAGAGCTATTAAAAAAGAGGATCCAAATGGGGATTATTTTAAAAAATATGATTTAAGCAAATTTGAAAAGCTTTTTCTCGCGGGAGAAAGAGCAGATCCCGATACGATTAAATGGTTTGAAAAACTCTCAGGTGCTCCAGTTATTGATCATTGGTGGCAAACTGAAACGAGTTGGGCAATTACATCTGATTGCACAGGCATAGAGTCTTTTCCTGTAAAATATGGTTCAGCGTTCAAACCAGTTCCAGGTTATGATTTAAAAGTCCTGAATTCTAATGGTAAAGAAGTTGGTCCAGGAAAAATGGGTGACATAGTCGTAAAACTTCCTCTGCCACCTGGAACTTTTCCAACTCTTTGGGGTGCTGACAAAAGATACAAGGAAAATTATATGTCAACTTACCCAGGATATTATTTAACTTACGATGCGGGCCACATTGACGAGGATGGATATGTTTGGATCATGTCGAGAACTGATGACATAATAAACGTTGCAGGTCATAGACTTTCTACAGGTGCTATAGAAGAGGTTTTAGCAGAGCACAAAGATGTTGCTGAGTGCGCAGTGCTTGGAATAGCTGATAAGTTAAAAGGGCAGTTACCAATCGGACTGCTTGCTCTTAAAGCCGGTGTAACAAAAGACAAGAAAGAAATAATCTCAGAGTGTGTAAAGATGGTAAGAGATAAAGTTGGACCAGTTGCAGCTTTTAAAATTGCAATTATTGTTAAACGACTTCCTAAAACAAGGTCTGGAAAAATATTAAGAGGAACTGTTAGAAAAATTGCTGATAATGAACCTTATAAGATGCCCGCTACTATTGATGATCCTGTTATTTTAGATGAAATAAAACAAGACCTTAAGGATAATAATATTTTAAAAAGCTAGAGGTTGACCTTGAGCCGGTGAAACTATTTTTCCCTCTGACATTACTAAATTACCATTAATTAAAGTTGCTATAGGAAATCCTTTTACTTTGTAATTATTAAATGGAGTCCATCCACACTTACTAGCAATCATATCATCTTTTATAATTTGCTCTTTATTCATGTCTACAATAGTTAAGTCTGCATCGAAATTTTCTCTAATAAAACCCTTATCTTTAATTCCAAATATTCTACAAGGATTTTCACACATTAACTTTATTAATTGTTGTAATGTAAGCCTGTTGTTATTTACGTGGTCTAGCATGATTGGAAATATTGTCTGAACTCCCGGCATTCCTGATGGAGAGTTAGGATATTCTTTTTGTTTGTTTTCTTTAGTGTGCGGCGCATGATCAGATCCTAGAACGTCTACAATATTATTCTTTATGGCTGTCCATAGTCGATCGTAGTGTTCTTTTGTTCTTAGAGGAGGATTCATTTGAGCGTATGTTCCTAATTTATCATAACAATCTGGAGCATATAAAGTTAAATGCTGAGGAGTTGTTTCGAAGGTTACATTATTTTTATGCATTGCAAGAAAATCTACCTCTTCTTTCGTTGTTACGTGTAACACATGAATTTTTTTATTATATCTTTCGGCAATTTTAACAACTCTACGAGTTGAAGACATTGCTGTCTCGGTGTTCCTCCATTCAGGGTGTGAATGAACATCACCTTTTTTAATAAATTTTTTTCTTAAATTTAATATTTCTTCATCTTCTGAGTGAATTGAAACTATTCTATCAGCTTTTGAAATTACTTTTTCAATATCTGTTTCCTTATCAACTAATAAATTTCCTGTTGATGATCCTGCGAAAAGCTTAATACCACAACATCCTTTTAAATCTTTAAGGTGAGATAATTGATCTGTATTTTCTGGTGTTGCCCCAAAATAAAAAGCATAATTACTATGCATTCTATCTTTTGCTAATTGCAGTTTTTTTTCAAACTCAATTAAATTAGAAGTTGGAGGGTTTGTATTTGGCATTTCAAATAAGGAAGTAACGCCTCCTAATACAGCTGCTCTGCTTCCACTTTCTAAATCCTCTGCATCAGTTGATCCTGGTTCACGAAAATGAACTTGAGTATCAATTATTCCTGGAAGAATTAATTTATTCGTTGCATCAAAAACTTTAGAGCTATTCAGCTCAATTTTACCAATTTTTTTAATTTTTTTTCCAGATAAACCGAGATCTGCTTTAGTTAACTTGCCATCTATATAACAAGAACCATTTTTTATGATGAGACTATAATTATCAGACATATTTTAAAAAATTATTATACTATATAATCTATTAATATGGAAAAAGATCAGATTATTATTTTAGAAAATAGAGGATTAATATCTATTACTGGAGATGATGCTAAAGAATATCTTCAAAATATAATTACAAACGATATAAATAAAGTATCAAAAATTAATTCGATTTTTTCTGCATTATTGAGTCCTCAAGGCAAGTATCTCTTTGATTTTTTTGTAATTAGAGATACTAAAGGCTATTTGCTAGATTGTGACGGAAATTCTGTAAAAGAACTTGTTCTTAATTTATCTAAATACAAAATTAGATCAAAAGTGGAAATAAAAGATTTGTCTTCTAATTATGTTGTTGGAGTAATGAATTTCGACAATTTTAAAATAATTCAAAATGAGTTGGGTAAAGAAGAAACGACTCTTGAATATAGAGAAACCCCAATTTTTGTTGATCCTAGGGATAATGATCTTGGAGCAAGAATAATATCTCCATTAGAAAAACTTTATTTAACAATAAAAAAACTTAATTTAAAGATCGTAAAAAATAACTCCTATATTGAAAAAGCTTACCTTAAAGGAATTCCAGTTGAGGGTTTAAGTAATTTGAAAGAACAATTGTTCGGACTTGAAATAAATTTCGAAAAATTGAATGCAATTGATTTTAAAAAAGGTTGTTATGTTGGCCAAGAGAATACTGCCAGGATGAAACTAAAAAATAAAATTAGAAGACAATTAATGTCTATCAAAACAGAAAATAATGTGAAAATTGGTGACGAAATTAAATATAATGATAGTGTTATTGGAAGAATTTTAATTGATAAACCATATCCTTTTGCTCTTATAAAATTATTTGATCCAGACTTTTCTGTCTTTAAAGATAAAAAACTAAAAATTAATGATAAAAATGTGGAAATAATATCGTGAAAACTACTAATGAAAATTTTAATTGGTCATGTAATCACACTTGGAATCTAAGCGCTAAAAATACTCTATGGTGTTTATTGGGCTGTTCAATAGGAGACTTTGGAACAATTTTATTTTTTCAATTAACTCAAATACCATTTGCTGTTCTAACAATAATGATTTTAGCAATTATGAATGGATTAATTACAAGCGTTATTCTTGAAACAATTATTTTAATAAAACAAAAATTTAAATTTTCAGAAGCTTTAAAAACAGCTTTAGGAATGAGTTTCATCTCAATGATAAGTATGGAAATTGCAATGAACTTAGTGGATTATCTTTTGGTAGGCGATGCTAGATTAACTTGGTGGGTAATACCATTTATGCTTACAGCTGGTTTTTTAACTCCTTGGCCTTATAATTATTGGAGATTAAAAAAATTCAATGAGTCTTGTCACTAATTAATAACTATTAATATAATCTTTTAAATTTTTATTTTCTTCTTTAATTTTATTTATTAAATGATTTACTACATCTCCTATTGAAACTATTCCAAGAAGTTTATTATTATCCATAATTAAGATATGTCTTATTTTTTTTTCGGTCATTTCATTCATTAACTCGGTTACAGACGTATTAAGATCACAAGTTACTAAATTTTTTGTCATTAAATGGGTTATAGGCATAGTTAAATTAAATTTTTCAGCATAAATAGATTTTGATAAGTCTCGCTCCGATAAAATTCCTATGACGTTTTTATTTTTATCTAGAACTGGCATACAGCCAACTTTTTTTTCATCGAAATTTTGGCTAGCAGATTTTATTGTATCAGTTTCACTTAAAGTAAAACATTTTCGTTCTGACATCCTGCTAACTAATTTACCAGGCATCCTATTATTTAATTAGATTAAACCTTCATAGTCAACTAGTAAATTATAAAGCGCTTAATAGTCTTGATAATGAAGCTAAAATTCCATATCCGCTTAGTTCTATAAATAAAACTATTAATACAATTAATATTATCTTTTTGTGCTTATGAAAAAATTCCATAATTATCCTTAGCATTAATGCGGTTAAAAAGATTGTAACTTATTAATAAAGATTAGTCTCTAAATTTTTTTCTTTTGTCGGAAAATCTTTTCTTTTTATTAAAAAACCTTTTTTTAAAACCTTTTTTTTTTCCACTAAACTTTTTATTGTAACTAAAAGATTTACCATTTCTTTCATTCCAATTTTCATGTTGTTTATCTTGATTATCTTTTTTTGTATCTGCAAAACTATTTCTGCCTCTTCTTCTGCCCCGTCTTTCAAAAGAACGTCCTCTTCTTTTTCTTCTTCGCTTAGAATTGCTACCTGGTTCTGCTTTAAAACTTGGGTCAGTTAATCTTTGGATAGCATTCCATTTAGATTTATCTTCATTACCAACAAAACTTAATGCTGAACCTTCAGCTCCTGCTCTAGCTGTTCTTCCAATTCTATGAATAAAATCTTCAGGCACCTGAGGTAAATCAAAATTGATAACATGTTTTATTGTGGGTATATCTAAACCACGGCTTGCTACGTCTGTTCCCACTAATATTCTAAAGTGATTATTTCTAAAAGCTTTTATTACTCTATCTCTTTTGTTTTGTCTTAAATTTCCGTGAATTGCATCAGCATCATGATCATCGTACTTTAATCTTTTAACCATTTTTTCAGCATTTCGTCTGGTCTTAACAAAGATTAAAATAGAGCCCTGCCTAATGTAAATTTGTTTAATTAATTGATTGTATTTATCTCCGTCATTTACACGAAGTACTTCTTGTTTAATTTTTTCAATTGGAGTTGATGTAGAGCCAACTGAAATTCTAACAGGTTGATTTAAATATTTTTCAGCTAACCTTAAAATGTTGCCTGGTAATGTAGCTGAAAATAATAAAGTTTGATGTTTTTTAGGAACTGTTTGAAGCACTTGATTAATTTGAGGCGTAAAACCCATATCTAACATTCTATCTGATTCATCCAGAACTAAAAAAGATGTATTGTTTAGTCTTAATGTTTTGCGCTTAAGATGATCATTTATTCTTCCAGGTGTACCAACGACTAATCTTGGATTTCTTCGCATTTGTTTTAATTGTTTTTGAATTGAGTCGCCACCAATTAATAGAGCTGTTCTAATATTTCCTCTACCAATTAAGCTATTCATAGTTTGTATAACTTGTGTTGCAAGCTCTCTAGTTGGCGTCATTACTAAGGCAGTTTCTTTTTTTGTTTTGAGTAGATAATTTACTAAAGGAATGCCAAAAGCTCCTGTTTTTCCAGTTCCAGTTTGTGCAGTTCCTAAAATATCTTTACCTTCTAATGCAATAGGAATAGCTTTAGATTGAATAGGTGTTGGAGTTTTAAAATTAATTTTAGCTAAAGACTCAAAAAGAGTTTCTTCTAATTTAAGAGATAAAAAGTTTTCCATTACAAATTTTTTATATTTTATAAAGCCTAAGAGTTAATGGCTATACCTTTGATTGGCCCTAAACAACCCTTTTTTTGTAAATAAAACTAAACTAAATTTGACTCAACAAAATCCCAGTTAATTAGTTTTTCAAAAAAATTTTCTAAATACTCTGGCCTTCTGTTCTTATAATCAACATAATAAGAATGCTCCCAAAGATCACATCCTAATATTGGTTTCATATTATAAATTAATGTATTTTCTGCATTTGAAGTTTTATTAACAACCAATTTTCCATTATCAATTGATAGCCAACACCAACCAGATCCAAATTGAGTAATGCCTGCTTGAATAAATTGTTTTTTAAATTCATCTACACTTCCAAAGTCATTTACTATCCTGTCTTTTAACTTTGAGGGCATCGCCCCTCCTCCGCTTGGCTTCATACACTTCCAAAATAATAAATGATTCCAATGTTGGCTGGCGTTGTTAAAAATTCCTGTTTTAGACCTATCCTTAGAAGATTTTATAATTATTTCCTCTAAAGACATTTTTGACATATCAGTACCTTTAACAAAGTTATTCAGATTTGTAATATAATTTTGGTGATGCTTTCCATGATGTAGGTCTAATGTTTCTTCAGACATTATTGGTGCTAAAGCGTTTTTTGCATAATCTAATTTGGGTAGTTCAAAGCTCATAATAATTTATATAAAAAAAAAATGCATTAAAATACAATAATTCTGACGCAACCATTCACAATAATGAATTCTTTATATTTTGGTGCGGTCGGAGAGACTCGAACTCTCACGGGAAACCCACACGCCCCTCAAGCGTGCCTGTCTACCAATTTCAGCACGACCGCATATATAATGCGACAATAAATGAATGACAATTTTAGTTCAAGTTGATAGATTAGAATAAGTATGTCTGTACAACAACAAAGTTTACTAAACTCTGAAAAGATCTATAAAAAGATCTCTAAATTTATCCCTGATGCAGAATGGAAAATTCATGCGCCTTTAATTGAAAAAATTAATAAATTAAAAAAACAAAAAAATGCAATAATCTTAGCACATAATTATCAAACACCTGAAATTTATCATGGGGTAGCAGATATTGCTGCTGACTCGCTCGCTCTAGCAGTAGAGGCTTCTAAAACTTCAGCGGATAAAATTATTTTATGTGGAGTTCACTTTATGGCAGAAACTGCAAAATTAATGAGTCCTACAAAAAAAGTTTATTTACCAGATATGCAAGCTGGCTGTTCTTTAGCAAGTTCAATCACTGGAAAAGACGTTAGATTGTTAAAAGAGAAATACCCTGGTGTTCCAGTTGTGTCATATGTGAATACATCAGCTGATGTTAAAGCTGAAACAGACGTTTGTTGCACCTCTGCTAATGCTGTAAAAGTTGTTGAGTCACTTAATGTTGATAAGGTTATTTTTCTTCCCGACCAATATCTAGCAGATTATGTTTCAAAAAATACTAAAGTTAAAATTATTTCATGGAAAGGAACTTGTATAGTTCACGAACAATTTACAGGAAAAGAAATAGAAGACATTAAATCTCAAAACCCAGGTATTAAAATTATTGCACATCCTGAATGTCCGCCAGATGTAATTAAAGCTTCGGATTTTGCAGGATCTACTTCTGGCATGGTAAAGTACGTAAAAGATAATCAACCTAAAAAGGTTATGCTTGTTACTGAATGTTCAATGAGTGATAACGTTCAAGCAGATAATCCAAATGTATCATTTATCAAACCTTGTAACTTATGTCCGTATATGAAGAAAATAGACTTAGAGAAAATTTTAGACTGTTTAGAGAATGAGACAAATGAAATACTATTAGACGATAAAACTATCGAAGCTGCTCGAAAATCTGTAATTAGAATGACCGAAATTGGTCGTTAGATCAGTGCAAAAATTAAATCAAAAATATATTAACTCTGTTGTTAAAAAAGCTCTAGATGAAGACTTAAAGCCTGTTGGCGATATCACAACTAATTTGATTAGTTTAAAAAATAAGAAATCAAAAGCAAAAATTATTTCAAAACAAAATGGAGTGATCGCCGGATTAGACTTTTGTAAAGCAGCTTTCAAATTAATCGACAAAGAAGCAACTTTTAAAGCAAAAGTTAAAGATGGAAAAAAGATTAAAAAAAATAAAGTTATTGCAGAAATAAAAGCTAAAGCAAAAACAATTTTAGTTGCGGAAAGGACTGCTTTAAATTTTTTAAATCATGCTTCAGGTATAGCTACTTTAACCAATCAATATGTTAGCAAAATAAATAAAAAAACTAAAATATGTTGTACTCGAAAAACTACCCCAAATCTAAGATTGTTAGAAAAATATGCAGTCAAGAAAGGTGGGGGGTGCAATCATCGATACAATTTAAGTGATGAAATATTAATTAAAGATAATCATATAAGCGCTGAAAATAATTTAAAGAAATTAATAAAAAAAGCTATCAAAACTAAAAAAATTATTACAGTTGAAATAGCAAATACAAAACAACTAAATCAAATTTTAGGTATCAAATTTAAAAGAATTTTATTCGACAATATGAGTCCAAAACAACTTAAAAAATGTTTAAAAATCTGCAAAAATAAATATGAGACAGAATATTCTGGTAATGCGACTTTAAAAAATATTAAGAAAATTTCTAATACAGGGGTTAATAGAATTTCAGTAGGAGCGTTAACACATAGCGCAAAATCTTTTGATGTTAGTTTAGAACTGTCGTCTTAACTCTGCTTGTGCAGCAGCTAATCTTGCAACTGGAACCCTGAACGGAGAACAGGAAACATAATTTAAACCTGTTCTGGAACAAAACTCAATGCTCTTTGGATCTCCTCCATGTTCTCCGCAAATTCCTAGTTTGAGTTTTTTATTTTGTTTTCTGCCCCTAGTAGAAGCTATCTCTACTAGCTCTCCTACTCCGCTTTGATCGATACTTACAAATGGATCAACTTCAAAAATTTTGTTTTCGATATAATCATTTAAAAATTTACCTGAATCATCTCGACTAATACCTAAAGTAGTTTGTGTTAAATCATTTGTTCCAAAACTAAAAAAATCTGCATACTTTGAAATTGATTTAGCTTGTAATGCCGCTCTTGGTAATTCTATCATTGTTCCTACAATATAATCTAGTTTGGTTTTGTTTTTTAATTCTATTTTTTTGGCTATTCTTTTTACTAAAGCTCTTAAGATTTTTAACTCTATGTCTGTAGATACTAATGGTATCATAATTTCTACAAATGTTGCTTTTGTTTTTTCTTTCTTTAACTCTATTAATGACTCAAATATAGCTTTACATTGCATCTCATAAATTTCTGGAAATGAAATACCAAGCCTACATCCTCTATGACCTAACATTGGATTTTCTTCATGAAGCTCTGCAATTCTATCCTTAATTTCTTTAGAGGATAAATTCAAAGATCTTGCAACTTCTTCTATATCTTTTTCTGCTTTAGGTAAAAACTCATGTAAAGGTGGATCAAGCAATCTGACTGTCACTGGTAAACCTGACATAACTTTAAATATTTTTTTAAAATCATTTTTTTGATAAGGTAGAAGCTTTAACAGGGCATGATTTCTATCCTCAATGGATTTAGATAAAATCATTTGTCTTACAGATAAAATTCTTTCTTCATCAAAAAACATATGTTCTGTTCTACAAAGACCGATGCCCTCTGCACCAAATTCTCTAGCAGTTTTACTATCAGCTTCTGTTTCTGCATTAGTTCTAACTCTTAATTTTCTAAATCCATCAGCCCATTTCATAATTGTAGAAAAGTATCCTGATATCTCAGGCTGAACCGTTGGAACCAAACCTTTCATGACTTTTCCGCTACCTCCGTCAATAGTTATGGTGTCTCCTTCTTTTATAATTTCGTTTCCTGCTTTAAATTGTTTCGTTTCATAATCAATTGTAATTTCACTAGACCCAGATACGCAAGGTCTACCCATGCCTCTAGCAACTACTGCAGCATGACTTGTCATTCCACCTCTAGCAGTTAAGATTCCTTTAGCGGCATGCATTCCATGAATATCCTCTGGAGAGGTTTCTAATCTTACTAATATCGTATCTTGCATCATCCCATTAAGTCTTTCTGCTTCATCGGCCGTAAAAACAACTTTTCCACTCGCAGCTCCAGGAGATGCGGGCAAACCAGAAGCGATAACTTCTTTTTCAATTTTCTCATCTAAAGTTGGATGCAATAAGGTATCCAAAGTATTTGGATCAATCCTAAGTATCGCCTCTTTTTTTGAAATAAGTTTTTCTTTAACCATATCTACAGCAATTTTTATTGCTGCTTTTGCTGTTCTTTTTCCAGATCTTGTCTGTAGCATCCATAGTTTTTTATTTTCAACGGTAAACTCGATATCTTGCATGTCTCTGTAATGTTTCTCTAGTTTTATAAAAACTTTTGCAAGTTGTTTGTAAACTTTTGGCATAACTTCTTCCATTGAAAGTTCTTTTGACCCCGAGTCTATTTTAGCTTTTTTGGTAATGTGCTGAGGTGTTCTTGTTCCAGCAACCACATCTTCGCCTTGGGCGTTAACTAAAAATTCTCCAAAGAATAACTTTTCTCCTGTTGAGGGGTTTCGAGTAAAAGCTACTCCAGTAGAACAATTTTTTCCCATGTTCCCAAAAACCATAGCTTGAACATTTACAGCTGTACCCCAATGATCTGGGATCTGATTTAATTTTCTGTAAGTTTTAGCTCTTTGACTTTCCCATGACAAAAATACTGCATTAATAGCTCCATAAAGCTGCTGTTTAACATCTTGTGGAAAGTTGATGTTTTTTTCTTTTTTAACTAGTTGTTTGAAGTTTTTAATTAAACCATCCCAATCACTTTCATCAAGATCTGTATCTAACAAAACTCCTTTAGTAAGTTTATAATTATCAATTAATTCCTCAAACAAATGTCCTTCAACACCTAAAACCACGTTACTATACATTTGAATAAATCTCCTATAGCTATCCTTGGCAAATCTGCCGTTTAAAGTTTTTCTTCTCAAAGCTTCTACTGTTTTGTCATTAAGTCCAAGATTTAAAATTGTATCCATCATACCTGGCATTGAAACTCTTGCGCCAGATCTTACGGAAACGAGTAATGGATTTTTTAAATCACCAAATTTCTTTTTGGTTTTCTTTTCAATTTTTTTTAATTCTGCTGCGATATTTTTTATTATTTTTTTTGGTAATTTTTTTTTATTTTTGTAAAAAATTTCACAAACATTAGTAGAAATTGTAAAACCTGGAGGTACAGGCAGGCCTAATCGACCCATTTCACCGAGATTTGCTCCCTTGCCGCCTAATATGTACCTTTTATTTTTTAATTTTTTTGCCGATTTGTCGTCAAAACTAAATATTATTTTTGTCATCAAATGCCCTCTAATTTCGAAAAATTAATAAAATTATTAAATGTGTTACAAAACATTTTCAATAGCTCTAATCTATTATTCTTAATATCTTGATTTTCATCATTTACAACCACATTGTCAAAAAAATTGTCTGTAAATTGTTTTGTTTCTGATAGCCTAATTAATAAATTTTCATAATCTTTGTTGCTTTCTTTTACCGTAAAAGCTTTTCGTATTTCATTGATCTTTTCAAATAATATTTTTTCTTCTTCTGTTCTAAAAAGTACAGCATCTGGCCGGCCAGAGATTTTTGTTTCGGCTTTGTCTGTAATACTCGAAGCTCTTTTGTATGAACTGATAGCGTTTATTCCAACATCTTTATTTATGTATTTATTCATCAAAAGATTTTTTTTGTAAAGATCTAAGAAATTATCACCACTATGAGAACTAATTGAAGCTTCAATAATATCAATCTTAATATTTTTTAATTTTAAAATATTTCTCATTCGTTCTTTTAAAAAATTAAGTACTTCTGTTTCAGTATTTTCATTTTTAAATTTTACTCCTTGTTCTTCGTAAAGTCGGATTGCATAATTTATAAGATCTCTTAATCTAACTGACAATTTGTTTTCAATAATAATTCTTAGTAATCCAATCGCTGATCTTCTTAGCGCGAAAGGATCTTTTGAACTCGTTGGTTTTTCATTTATGAGAAAAAAACCTACTAAACTATCTAACTTATCTACAATAGCGATGGAGTAACTAAAAGGTTTTTTGGGTATCGGTGAAGTTAAACCCATTGGAAGATAATGTTCGCTTATAGAGTTTGCAACATCCTCTTCAAAGCCTTGAGATAAAGCAAAATATTTTCCCATTACGCCTTGCAGTTCTGGATACTCTCTTACTAAATCTGAATTTAAATCTGATTTTGAAATGGAAGCAGCTACCTGAACTTTTTCTTTGTTTATATTAAATTCGTCAGATAATAAGCCTGCTAAATTTCTAATTCTTTGAGTCTTGTCATAAATGGTTCCAATTTTATCATAGAAGGTAATTGTTTTAAGATTGACTATTTGTTTTATAAGATTTTGTGATCTATCTTTTTCCCAAAAGAATTTAGCATCAGAAAGTCTAGCATCAACGACTCTTTTGTTCCCTTCTGTAATAAGTTTTTTCTCATCTTTCTTGTTAGAAACAACAAAAAAATAATTTGTTAATCTTTCTCGACTATCAAATATAGGAAAATATCTTTGATGTTTTTCGAGTGTAGAAATAATTATTTCTTGTGGAATTTTTAAATACTCTTTATCAAAGTTAACCAATAATACATTTGGATCTTCTATAATATTAACAACTTCTTCTAGAAGATTTTGGTTGTAATGTTCTTTGTAGTTTTTTGATTTTGAAAATGAATTAAATTTTTTTAATATCATTTTTTGCCTTTCATTTTGATCCACGAAGATTTTATTGTTTTTAAGAAATGAAAAATACTCTTTAAAATTCTTGATCTTCTGAGATTTTATAATTAAATCTTTTTCAATTATAATATTATTTGTTGACTCTAAATGATGGTAGTTAAAAGATAATTTTTTTTCATTAAATATAGCAAAGATTGCTCTGAGTGGTCTTCCCCAAATTAGATTATTTGTTGACCATTTCATAGATTTTTTCCAACTAATTGAAGATATGGCTTTTGGTAAAATACTAATCAACAAATCTTCTACTAAAATATTTTTCTCTTCTGTTTTTATAAAGTAAAACTCTCCCTTTTCTGTTTCTTTTTTAAATAAATTTTTTTCTGAAATATTGTGAGACTGAATAAAACCTTTTAAAATATTTTCTGTAACCCCTACTTTTGGTCCCTTAACTTCTTTTGATTTAATTTTAATCTTTTCAGGTATTCCCTTTAAATAAATACTTAATCTAGTTGGACTTGAATATTCCAAACAATCTTTATATTCAATTCCCTCCTCCTTAAATGATTTTTCAAGTTGTTGTTTAAGTTGAGTTCTGGCATTTATTTGAAGCTGAGGTGGTATTTCTTCGCTGTAAAGTTCAAGCAAAAATTCAGACATAATTTATCAAATTTGTGAACTTAACCAAAGTGCTCCACATCCTTTTGCAAGTTCTCTTATTCTGTTTATATAGCCAGTTCTTTCTGCTACACCAATTACACCTCTAGCATCAAGTAAATTAAATATATGACTTGCTTTTAAGCACTGATCATAAGCAGGTAAAGAGAGTTTTTTATCTAGTAAAGATTTACATTCATTTTCAATTGTCTCAAAATTCTTTAATAAATTTTCTGTATTGGCAAATTCAAAATTATATGCGGAGAATTCTTTTTCTGCTTGAAAAAAAACATCTTTATATTTGACTCCTTCATTGTTCCAATCTAGATCAAATACATTTTTCTTACCTTGAACAAACATGCATAATCTTTCTAATCCATAAGTCAGCTCTACTGGAACTGGTTTGCATTCTAATCCTGTCATTTGTTGGAAATAAGTAAATTGTGTTATCTCCATTCCATCACACCAGACTTCCCAGCCTAACCCTGCGGCGCCTAATGTTGGGCTTTCCCAGTCGTCTTCAACAAAACGAATGTCATGATTTTTAACATCAATTCCTATTGCAGATAAACTTTTTAAATATGTTTGCTTAATATTATCTGGAGAGGGTTTAATTATAACTTGATACTGATAATAATGTTGTAATCTGTTTGGATTTTCTCCATACCTTCCATCTGTTGGTCTTCTTGATGGTTGCACGTAAGCTGCCTTCCATGGCTTAGGCCCTAAAGATCTTAGCGTCGTAGCTGGATGAAAAGTTCCTGCTCCAACTTCTAAATCATAAGGTTGTAAAATTATACAACCATACTTTCCCCAAAATTTTTGTAAATTCATAATGATTTCTTGAAAAGATAAAAATTTTAATTTTTTTTTAGTTGGCATTTACAAACCAAATTTTTGCCACATCGATTTTTCTTCTAAATTATTTATAATTCCATCCAAAGGATCTGAAATTGAAGAAGAAAGTTTTTTTGCTAAAAATCCTTTGCGTTTTTCAAAGTTTTTAATTATAACCTTGTCTCCAAACTTCTCTTTAAGAACTTGGTCTGCGTTTCCTATTCCGTCGACCAATCCTAATTTCAAAGCTGTCTTACCAGTCCAAAACTCTCCAGTAAAAATATTGTTTTTTTCAACATCTTTTAATTTTGAACCTCTGCTATTTTCTACAACTTTTATGAAATCAGCGTGAAGTTCTAATTGTATGCTCTTTAGTCTTTTAACATCTTCCTCTTTTTCAGCAACAAAAGGATCTAATGTGCTTTTATTTTTTCCAGCTGTGTAAACTCTTCTTTCTACTCCGATTTTTTGTATTAGTTCTTTAAAACCAAATGAAGCAGATATAACACCTATTGATCCAATAATAGAACTTGAATTCGCAAAGATCTCATCCCCAGCGCAAGCAATAAAGTAGCCTCCAGAAGCTGCAACATCTTCCGCAAATACTAAAACTTTTACTTTTTTTTTCTTTGCTAATTCTCTAATGTAGCTGTAAATTAAATGAGATTGTACTGGTGATCCGCCAGGCGAATTAATTGAAATAGCTACGTGAGAAATTTTTTTGTAAGAAAAAGCCTTTTTTAGAATATCTCTTTGATTTGCTAATTCCATTCCTTGCTTAAATCTGCCTGCTGAACCGATAATACCGGTTAGTCTTACATGTGGAATTACAGTTTTTTTTTTAAAAATTGAAAACATTTTTTTAATGGTTGTTACAAATAACCTTATAGCAGTAATACTTTAAATTTTAATTATTTTCTTGCGCTACTTGTAGTTGAATTATGGGTGCGTCATAACGGAATAATTTAAAAATTTATTATTTAGTAAATCAATTATAATCATTACATATGGGATCAGTAATACCTCTTAAAAAATACGCCAGTTCAGCTTATTTAGAGCTTAAAAATTTATTAGATAAAAAACTCAATAAAGTCGAAGAAGTAATAGAAACAAAGTTAAAAAGCGATGTTACGCTTATTCAAAAGATGAGCGACCACCACCTAAAATCTGGCGGTAAAAGATTAAGAGCATTGCTAACTTTAGGTTCAGCCAAACTAGCAGGTTATGATTTAGGAAAAAGAGACATAAATTTTGCTGCTTGTGTAGAGCTAATACATTCGGCTACTCTACTTCATGACGATGTTATTGATGAAAGTTCATTGAGAAGAGGTGTTAAAACTACAAATTCTATTTGGGGTAATCAATCATCTATTTTAGTAGGAGATTATCTTTTAAGTAGGTGTTTTGAGATAATGGTAGAAGATGGAGATTTAGAGATATTAAAATTATTGTCATCAACTTCTGCTAAAATTGCCCAAGGTGAAGTATTGCAATTGCAACACCGGGGAGAAGCAGACTTGTTAGAAGATACTTACATCGAAATCATAAATTTAAAAACTGCATCACTTTTTTCAGCTGCTACTAAAACGGGAGCAAGCATCGCAGGAAGTAACGAAAAGGAAAAAAAAGCTTTAGAGTCTTACGGAAAAAATTTAGGTCTAGCTTTTCAAATAGCAGATGATGCGCTTGATTATTACGGTAAAGATAAATTTTTTGGAAAAGAAATAGGTAAAGATTTTTTTGAAGGAAAGGTTACATTACCTCTTATTATAGTTTTCCAAAAAGGTAATGAGGAAGAAAGAAATTTTTTATCGGAAATACTTAAAAAAGATAAAAGAAATGAAGACGACTTTAGTGAAATATTGGCGTTAATTTATAAGTATAAAGCAATTGAAGCAAGTATGAAAAGAGCTGAGTATTTCGTAAATGTTTCTTACAATTCTTTAGGGATTTTTCCAGATAGTGAAGATAAAAAAATATTACAAAACTTAACTAGCTTTAGTTTAAATAGATCTTTCTAAGGAAAAAGTAATTTTTTTTTCCAGTTACCTTTTTCATTAATATACACTAATCTTTCATGTATTCTTCCTTCGCCGTCTAACCAAAATTCAACTTCTTTTGGAAGAATTCTCCACCCAGACCAGTGAGGTGGTCTTGGCACAGAATTTTTTTCAGGGTATTTTTGCTCAAACTCTCTTATTTTATTTAAAAAAGTTTCTCTGTTAGCAAGATCATCAGATTGAGAAGAAGCCCAAGCTCCAATTTTGTTTTTGTATGGTCTTGAATTATAATATTCATCTGCTTCTGAAGTAGTTACTTCTTCTACATCACCTAGTACTCTGACTTGACGTCTTAGACTTTTCCAATGAAAACACAAAGATGCCTTTGAGTTCGCTTTAAGCTCTTTTCCTTTTTTGCTTTTAAAATTTGTATAAAAAACAAAACCTTTTTGACTTATTCCTTTTAACAGCACCATTCTGACATTTGGTTGATTGTTTTTATCAGAAGTTGCTACTGCGACAGCATTTGGATCGTTTATTTCTCTTTTTTCTGCTTCAGAAAACCATTTTTTGAATAAATCTATCGGATTGCCTAATTCCTCAAAGCAACTATCTATTCCAAGTGTATTTTTGCCATTTTTTTGATTCATATATTCTATAAAATAATTTATACATTAAATAGCTATGTCTTTTAATACTTTTGGAAAAATATTTAGATTTACTACTTGGGGAGAGTCTCATGGGCCTGCAATTGGCTGTGTTATTGACGGATGTCCACCAAATATACCTATATCAGAAAGCGATATCCAGAAAGATATGAATAGACGTAGACCAGGACAGTCTAAATTTACAACTCAAAGAAAAGAGTCAGATAAAGCAATTATTTTATCAGGAGTATTTGAGGGTAAAACAACTGGTACACCAATCTCGATTATGATTCACAATGAAGATAAAAAATCTAGAGATTATGAGTCTATTAAAAACAAATTTAGACCTGGTCATGCCGATTACACTTACTTCAAGAAATACGGTATTAGAGATTTTAGAGGTGGAGGAAGGCAGTCAGCAAGAGAAACGGCATGCAGAGTAGCGGCTGGATCTGTTGCTAAAATGATTTTAAAAAAAATTTTAGGTGTAAAATTTAACGTTATAGGAGCAGTAACCCAATTAGGATTAATGTCATGTAATAAAGATAATTGGAAGGATTCTGAAATTAGAAAAAATCCATTTTTCTGTCCTGATAAAAAGTCTGTTAAGTTATGGGAAAAATATCTTTTAGCTGTAAGAAAAGCAGGTTCATCTTGTGGAGCAGTGATTGAGTTAAGGGCTTCCGGAATTCCGGTAGGTTTAGGTGCGCCTATTTACTCTAAATTAGATACTGATATTGCAGCAGCTTTAATGAGTATTAATGCAGTTAAAGGCGTAAACATTGGATCTGGTATGAACGCTGCTTTTTTAAGTGGTGAAGAAAATTCTGATGAAATTAGAAAAAATTCAGGTAAGATTAATTTTAAAACTAATCACGCGGGTGGAATATTAGGTGGAATTTCATCTGGTCAAGATATTGTAGCGTCTTTCGCAGTTAAACCAACATCTTCCATTCTTACTAGTCGAGAAACTATAAATAAAAAAGGAAAAAACACAAAAATTTCTGTTAAAGGAAGACATGATCCATGTGTTGGAATTAGAGCAGTTCCAATTGGAGAGGCAATGATAAGTTGTGTTATACTAGATCATTTATTAATGCATAGAGCGCAGTGTGGTTAATTTGATATCTTATTTTTGTTTTTAGCTAAAACAATATTTGAATTAAGAGTTTCTTGAATTCTATTTACAATTGATAAGCAGTCTAATCCAGCCTTTTCATACATTTTTTCTGGAGTGTCTTGATCAATAAATGAGTCTGGTAAAATCATAGATCTAAATTTTAATCCTTTATCAAACACCCCTCTATCGGATAAGAGTTGCATCACATGGGATCCAAAACCACCTATGGAACCTTCTTCGATCGAAATTAAAACTTCATGATTATTAGCAATTTCCATAATTAATTTTTCATCTAGAGGCTTCGAGAATCTTGCGTCTATAATTGTAATGTTTATTCCTCTTTGAGATAATATTTCTGAGGCTTTTTTACATTCTTCCAATCTTGTTCCAAAATTTAAAATTGCAGCTTTTTTTCCTTCTTTAATAACTCTACCTTTTCCAATTTTTAAAAGTTCGTTAATTGATGGCATAGTAACTCCGATTCCATTTCCACGGGGATATCTAAATGCTGAGGGACGATCGTTAATATGTACTGATGTGTTGATCATTTTAACTAGTTCGGACTCATCACTAGCTGCCATGACAACAAAATTTGGCAAAGTAGACAAATATGTTATATCAAAAGAGCCAGCGTGCGTTGGTCCGTCAGCTCCTACAAGACCCGCCCTATCTATAGCAAATCTCACAGGTAACGACTGAATAGCAACATCGTGGACTACTTGATCATAAGCTCTTTGAAGAAAAGTTGAATAAATTGCTGCATAAGGCTTGTAACCCTCAGTAGCTAGACCAGCTGCAAAAGTAACTGCATGCTGTTCAGCTATTCCAACATCAAAGGTTCTGTCAGGGAATCTTTTTTCAAATAAATTTAACCCTGTACCAGACGGCATAGCTCCTGTTATTCCAATAATTTTAGTATCTTGTTCGGCATGTTTAATTAAAGTTTCGGCAAATACTTTTGTGTAAGAAGGAGCATTTGATTTAGATTTACTTTGTTCACCAGTAGAAACATTAAATTTTGAAACCCCATGATATTTATCTCCCGACTCCTCAGCTGGTTTATAGCCTTTCCCTTTTTGAGTTCTGACATGAATTAATATTGGTCCTTGATGACTAGAATTTTTAACATTTTCAAATATTTGGACTAGATTATCAACATCATGTCCGTCCACAGGACCAATATAGTAAAAACCTAATTCACTAAATAAAGTGCCGCCAGTAACAATTCCTCTTAATAAATCTTCAGCTTTACCAGCTTTTTGACTAAATCTTTTTGAAAAAGCTGAGATGACCATTTTAACTGTTTCTCTAAAACTAAAATATAATTTGCCTGATAAAAGTCTAGCTAAGTATTTACTCATAGCTCCTACAGGTTTTGATATGGACATATCATTATCATTCAGAACAACAATAAGTTTTGATTTTAATGCTCCAGCATTATTCATAGCTTCATAAGCCATTCCGGCACTCATCGCTCCATCTCCGATAACAGCAACTACATTGTTGTTATTGTTAGATAGTTTTTTAGCAACAGCCATACCTAGAGTAGAAGAAATAGAGGTTGAACTATGCGCAGCTCCAAACGGATCATATTCGCTTTCAGATCTTTTTGTAAATCCAGATAAGCCTCCGCCCTTCCTTAAAGTTTTAATTCTATCTTTTCTGCCAGTTATTATTTTGTGCGGATAAGTTTGATGACTCACATCCCAAACTAGTTTGTCTTTAGGAGTGTCAAAGACATAGTGTAATGCCACTGTTAGTTCTACAACACCTAATCCAGCGCCAAGATGTCCCCCAGTTTCTGATACTATATCGATTAATTCATCTCTCAGCTCAACTGATACTTGTTTAAGTTGATCTTTCTTAAGTTTTCTTAAATCCTCTGGAAAATTAATTTGTCTTATTAGTTTAGTCATTAAAAATTTCTTCCTAAAATAAATTCAATTGTATCAGTCAAATCTCTAGCATTTTTTCCATGTTTTTGTAATTTAAGCAATATCTTTTTCTTAAGATTATTTGCATACAAGTGTGCTTTTTTGTATCCAATTAAGTTTATCAAGGTTGATTTTCCCTTTTTATTATCTTTTTTAATGGGCTTGCCAATTATCTTTTTTGAACCAATTACATCTAAAAAGTCATCAGCAAATTGAAAAAGTAAACCTATTTCTTCACCCAAATTGCTTAAATAAAGTTTTTCTTTTTTTTTTTTATTTGCTAACGCTGAAACTGAAAAAAAACAAAAATTAAAGAGTTTTCCAGTTTTTTTCTTTTGCATATCGATGATTTGTTTTAGATTTTTTCTTTTATTTTCAAATTTTAAATCTAATTCTTGTCCTCCTGCAATTCCTGTATGGCCTGAACAAAAAGCTAAATATTTTATAATTTCATTTTTGGTCTTTGAGCTTACAGCGTAATTTTGATCTGAAATAATTTCAAAAGCTAGAGTTAATAAAGAATTCCCTGCTAACACTGCTGAAGCTTCTCCATATTTAATGTGGGTAGACGGCTTTCCGCGTCTTATCTTGTCATTATCCATACAAGGTAGATCATCGTGAATTAGAGAGTATGAATGAATGCATTCTACAGCAGCACAAATATTAATTAGCTTTTTCTCACTTAGATTAAAAATTTTTCCTAAGTCAAAAATGATAGTTGATCTAATTTTTTTTCCACCCGCGATAACTCCATATTTCATTGGGTTTGTCAGCAATGTTTTTTTTTGTTTTTTAAAATAATTAATTAAAAATTTATCTACTTTTTCAGCATTTTTTTTTAATTTCTTATTTATCATTTTTTTTTTTTTTATTTTTAGACGAAAAATCTTTAGCTTTTTTTTTAAACTCTTGATCAATATGTTTATTTAATAAAATAAGTCTTTTATATTCTTCAGCAAAATTCGCTAAATCAGCATCTTTACCCTCGAGTTTATTTAAAATTCGATTTATTTCCTCTTTAGCTTCTTTTAAGGATTTACTTTTTATTTTACCTGGAATATTTTGATTTTTCATCAAGTGTATAATAATAATATTATGAAAAATTTCTATTCAAATATTTTTCCTTATAACAAAAAAATGTTAGATAAAACAATTTTAAATTTAAAAAAAGGGAATATAGTAGGTTTACCCACTGAAACAGTTTATGGACTAGCTGGAAATGCTTATCTAAAAAAACCAATAAAAAAAATATATAAAATAAAAAAAAGACCTAATTTAAATCCTTTAATAGTTCATTATTACAACTATAAAAAAGCTGAAAATGATGTGATATTTAATAAAGATTTTTTTAAATTATATAAAAAACTTTGCCCAGGACCTATTACATTTATCTTAAAAAAAAGAGGAAATTCCAAGATTCAACCAAAAGTCTCTGCTAATTTAAATTCAATAGGTATTAGGTTTCCAAAACATCCGGTGACAAGAACAATTTTAAAAAAAATTAATTTTCCCTTAGCTATGCCGAGTGCAAACATTTCTTCAAACTTAAGTCCAGTCAATGCTCTTGATGTGTCAGATGAGTTTAAAAATAGTTTGAAATTAATTGTAGATGGCGGAAATTCAAAGATAGGTTTGGAGTCTACAGTGTTAGACTTAACTGGAAAACCTACTATCTTAAGACCTGGCTTAGTTGAACTAAAAACAATAAGAAAAATATTAAAAAAGAAAATTTATAAAGTAAATAAAAAATCAAAAATCAAATCACCTGGAATGTTAAAGTCTCATTATTCACCTGGTATACCAATGTATTTTGATACAAATAGAATTGATAAAAACTGTGCAATTTTAACTTTTGGTAAAAAATATAATGGGATTAAGCACTCCTTTAATTTAAGTAAGAATTCGAACTTGAAAGAAGCGGCATCTAATTTATATAGAACATTAAGAAAAATTAAAAAAAAAAAATTTAAAAAAATCTTTGTAGTAAAAGTTCCCAACAAAGGAATAGGTATTGCAATAAATGATAGATTAGAAAGAGCGTCAAAAAAATAATGAAATTAGAAGTAATAAATATTAGTAAAAAATTTAATAACATATTCGCAGTTAAAGATATTTCTTTTACAATTGATAAGAATAAAACAATGGGTCTACTAGGTCCTAATGGGTGTGGTAAGACTACATCTATTGGAATGATGCTCGGATTAATTTCTCCGTCAAGTGGAAAAATTATAATTGATAATAAAGAATTAAATTCAAAAAATAGAATTGAATTATTAGGTTCGATAAATTTTGCATCGCCATATATTGAGCTTCCCAAAAAACTTACTGTTTTTCAAAATTTAAATGTTTATGCTAAATTATACGGGGTTAAAAATGCCAGCCAAAGAATTGACGAAATGATAGAAAATTTAAATCTAAAGGATTTTGTTTATAAAAAAAATGGAGAACTTTCATCTGGCCAAAAAAATAGGGTTTCTCTAGCAAAATCTCTAATTAATAAACCAAAACTTTTATTTTTGGATGAACCTACTGCAAGTTTAGATCCTGATGTTGGTGATTACGTTAGAACTTTTCTAGAAAATTATAAATCACAAAATGAACTCACTATTTTATTAGCCTCTCATAATATGGCTGAAGTGGAAAGACTTTGTGATAACATAGTAATGATGAAAAAGGGTAAAATAATAGATAGAGGAAGTTGTAAAGCTCTTATCGAAAAACACGGAAGAAAAAACTTAGAAGATACCTTTTTGAAACTAGCGAGAAATAAAGATGAATTGGAATAAAATATTTGCTCTCTGTTTAAGGCATGTTTATTTAATTAAGGGTTCGTTTCCTAGAATTTTAGATTTAATATACTGGCCTACGATTCAAATTTTTCTTTGGGGATTTATTTCAAAATTTTTTACTTTAACTTCAAGTTATTATGAAAATACTGTAGGTATAATATTAAGTGCAGCCATTCTTTATGATTTTTTATTTAGGTCTAGCATTAGTTATAACATGATGTTTCTTGAGGAGATTTGGAGTAGAAACTTTACAAATCTTTTTATAGCTCCAATTAAAATTAGTGAAATAATAACGGCATTAACTATAACTGCAATTTTTAGAACCCTAATTGGACTGTTGCCTGCAGCGCTTATAGCAATACCTCTTTTTGGTGTTTCAATATTCAAATTGGGAATTCCATTAATTTTTCTAATGATTAGTCTTTATATTTTTGGTGTTACTTTAGGTCTATTGGTTACCGCTGGTTTATTGAGGTACGGTCCTTCATTTGAAAATATTGCATGGGCGAGTTTATTTTTTTTGGCCCCCCTAGGTTGTATTTATTACCCGATAGAAATTTTACCTGACTTTTTGCAAGGTTTGGCTAAACTTCTTCCTCTAGTTCATATTTTCGAAGAATTAAGAAATATTTTAATAAATAATACTGTAAATTTTAATACGATAGTAATTAGTATAACTATATCGATTATTTACTTCATTTTTGGTGTTGTAATATTTTATTTAGCTTATTTTGGAGCCAAAAAAAGAGGGACTTTGATTAATATTGGAGAATAAAAATTTTAACAGATGAAAATTTACGATTGTTTTATGTATTTTGATGAAGATTTAGTTCTTGATCTAAGGCTAAATACCTTAAAAGATCATGTACATAAATTTGTAATTGCTGAAGCTACTCGAGATCATGCGGGTAATGAAAAAAAATTAAATTTTAATATAAAAAATTTTATTAAATTTAAAGATAAAATCGAATATTTAGTAATTGATGATCTTCCTTTAGAAGTCCCTGCCTTCAAAAAAAACTGGGTCTCTGCGCATATTAGAGATCAACACCAAAGAAATTCTCTGCATAAAGGATATAAAGATAGCCATCAAGATGACTTGATAATGATTTCAGATCTTGACGAAATCCCAAACCCAAAAAAAATTAAAGAATTTAATATAAAAAATAAATATGCATGTTTTATTCAAATGAATTTTCATCTTAAATTAAATCTACTGAATATTACTGTCGATAATTGGCCAGGAACAAAAATATGCGTCAAAAAATTTTTAAAGTCGCCCCAGTGGCTTAGAGATATAAAAACAAAAAATCGACCTTTTTGGAAGTTTTATAAGCCTAAGCCTCCTCAACTAATTTTAGATGGAGGTTGGCATTTCAATGACCTGAAAAATGCAGAAAATTTAAGAAAAAAAATTAAAAGTGGAGCTCATCAAGAAGAAAATGTACCGGAAATAAATGATATTGAAATCATAAAGTCTAGGTTGAAAGAACTTAAAGATATTAGAGGAAGAAATTATGAGTATAAAAAGTTAAAACTAGATAAAAATTTTCCAGAGTATATAATTAACAATCTAAATAAATATCAAGATTGGATAGTGTAAAATGGATATTTTATCAAATAACTATAAAGACTTAGAATATATAGCTAAAAAAAATTTAGAGATTTACAATAAAAATAAACCATTTCCGCATATCGTTTTTGAAAATTTTTTTTCTGAAGGCTTCTTGGAAGATGTTCTAAAAGAATTTCCTGATTTGTCGAAATTAAAAGATAGTGAAAAGTATAACTCACAAAATGAAGTAAAATTTTCTAATAATAGATATTCAACTTTTTCTAAAAATACCAAAAAATTCATAGATTTTTTAAACTCTCCTAAATTTTTATTGTTTTTAGAAAATTTGACTTCTATAAAAGAAAAATTAGTACCAGATCCACATTTAATGGGTGGAGGTTTGCATGAAATTAAGCGCGGTGGAGTTCTTAAAATTCACACAGATTTTAATCGACACCCGTTTCTACCTCTAGATAGAAGATTAAATCTCTTAGTGTATTTAAATAAAGATTGGTCAAACAATTATGGTGGTGAATTAGAATTATGGGATAATGACATGAAAAGACCTGAGAAAAAAGTATCTCCAAATTTTAACAAAATTGTTATTTTTTCTACTAATGATTTTAGCAATCATGGACATCCCGAGCCATTAAACTGTCCTGATGGTTTGTCTAGAAAGTCTATTGCTCTATACTATTTTTCATCAGGTAGACCGGAGTCTGAAATAAATAGAAAAAACTTTAAAAACACAACAAGATTTAAAAAAAGATTTGGAATTAAAAATGACATATTTGAAAAGAATGAAAAATTTAAAGATTTTGTTCGGAGTTTTAAGATTTATCAATTTCTAAAAAATTTTGAAAAAAAATATATTAGGAAGAAAAAAAATTGATATATTTTGCTTCTTGTGGTGCGCCTGGAAGGAGTTGAACCCTCAACCTTCTGATCCGAAGTCAGACGCTCTATCCAGTTGAGCTACAAGCGCATAAGAAGTAATTTAATTTAAATGATTAATAAAACAAGAAAATTTTTGGTCAATAAAATAGATCGTGACTTAAGATTAGACATATTTTTAAATAAAAAACTGACTATGTTAACAAGATCATTAATTAAAAAAATGATAATTGATAATAACGTTAAAATTAACAAAATTACTATAAACTCACCATCAAAAAAGATTAAAGAAAAAGATCAAGTACAGATTAAAATAATACTTAAAAAACAGGAAAAGCTTATCCCTTCCAAAATTAAATTAGATATTGTTTATGAGGACAAAGATTTAATAATTGTCAACAAACCTCAGGGTATGGTAGTTCATCCTGGAGCAGGAAATACTCAAAATACTTTAGTAAATGCTTTGGTATACAAATTTAAAAAAAATCTTTCAAATATAAACGGTGAAGACAGACCAGGAATTGTTCATAGAATAGATAAAGAAACTAGTGGCTTACTAGTTATAGCAAAAAATAACATTTCGCATGCTAAATTAGGAAAACAGTTTAGTGATCACACAATAAAAAGAAATTATTTATGTTTAATATGGGGTGTGATTAGACCTCTCAGCGGTCGGATAGAAACTTTAATAACTAGAGATAAAAAAAATAGACAATTAATGATCGCAAATGAAATGAGAGGTAAAAAGGCAATTACTAATTATAAAACTATTAAAGTTTTTAATGTAAAAGACCTTCCAAAAATAAGTTTAATCGAATGTTCTCTAGATACCGGTAGAACTCATCAAATAAGAGTCCATATGAAATTTAAAGGAACATCCTTACTAGGAGATCAACAGTATGGAAAAAAAAATATCAAATTTAAAAAAATAAATCCAAGTTTTTTAAAAATTTTATCATCATTAAAGGGGCAAACTCTTCACGCTAAAACTTTAGGTTTTATTCATCCTTCAATAAACAAATTTATTGAGTTTAACTCGAAACTTTCAAAAGACTTTGAAAAATTGTTGAATTTATTGAAAAAACAAAGTGGTTGAAAAAATATATTTAATATATAAGTCATAATCATGAAAAGTAATAAACAGATAAGTAATTTGCCTTCTCCATCAGTAGGGGGTCTTTCATTGTATCTGTCTCAAATTAAAAAGTTCCCGATGCTTGATGCGGAGGAGGAATACATGCTTGCCAAAAATTGGAAAGAGAATGGAAACTTACAGTCTGCACATAAATTAGTAACGAGTCATTTAAGATTGGTTGCAAAAATTGCTATGGGATACCGAGGTTATGGTTTGCCAGTTAATGAGTTAATTTCTGAGGGAAATATTGGATTAATGCAAGCAGTAAAAAAATTTGATCCAGATAAAGGATTTAGATTAGCTACTTACGCGATGTGGTGGATAAAAGCTTCTATTCAAGAGTATGTTTTAAGATCTTGGAGTCTTGTTAAAATGGGCACCACTACTGCCCAAAAGAAACTTTTTTTTAATTTAAAAAAACTCAAAAATCAAATAGCTCCTGGACAAGATGGAGATTTAAAAGATGAGCATGTAAAAGAAATTTCAAAAAGATTAGATGTAAACTCTGATGAAGTAATAAACATGAATAGAAGAATGATGGGTCAAGAAAAATCGTTAAATGATCCAATTAAAAGTGGAGAGACTGATGAATGGCAAGATTGGTTAGTAGATGATACCTTAGATCAGGAGCTTTTGATCTCACAAAAACAAGAATATGATGACAAAAAAGAATTGCTTAAAGACTCTATGAAAATTTTAAATGATCGAGAAAAAGAAATTATAATAGCAAGAAGACTTTCTGAAAATCCAAAAACTCTAGAGGAGTTAAGTAAAAAATACAAAATTAGCAGAGAAAGAATTAGACAAATAGAAACTAAAGCATTTGAAAAATTACAAAAATCAATGATAAATGCGAGTAAATCAAAAAATTTACTTCCTGCAAACTAAACCTTAAAAGGATCTTCTATCAAAATAGTATCGTCTCTTTCTGGGCTTGTGGAAATACTCGAAATCTTAGCGCCAATAAAATCTTCTAAAGCATAAATATAATTTTTAGCTTTTTCAGGTAAATCTTTAATATTCCTCACTCCTTGAGTTGAGCTTTTCCAACCTGGGAATGTTTTATAGATTGGCTTGACTCTAGTTTGATCCTCTGATGATGTAGGTAAATAATTTATTTTCTTTCCATTTAATTCATATTCAACGCACACTTTAATATCATCTAACTCGTCTAAGACATCTAACTTAGTAAGAGCTATCGCGTTTATTCCTGCAATTTTTATAGTTTGACGAACTAAAACACCATCAAACCAACCGCATCTTCTTTTTCTTGCTGTTACTGTTCCAAATTCTTTACCCCTTTTACCTAAACTCTCACCAATCTTATTTTTAAGTTCTGTAGGAAAAGGTCCACTTCCAACCCTGGTAGTATAAGCTTTTGTGATACCTAAAACATAGTTTATTTTATTCGGTCCTAGACCGGATCCAGTTGCAGCCATTGCGGGTACAGTGTTAGATGAAGTAACGTAAGGATAAGTCCCATGGTCTACATCTAAAAGAATTCCTTGAGCTCCTTCAAATAAAATTTTTTTTCTATCTTTAATATATTCATCTAATTTTAACCAGACTGGTTGGGCAAATTTTAAAATCTCAGGTGCTATTTTTAATAATCTTTTTTTGAGATCATCTATTTTATAAACCTTTTTTTTTAGACCTTTTCTAATAGCGTTGTGGTGTAACAATACATTTTTAAGTCTATTTTCTAGATTTCTTTTTGACCTTAAGTCCATCACACGAATAGAGCGCCTCCCAACTTTATCTTCATAACAAGGTCCAATCCCTCTTCTTGTTGTTCCAATCTTGCCTTTTCCTGCAGCATCCTCCCTTATTTCATCCATTTCTTGATGAAAAGGAAGGATTAAAGAAGCGGACTCTGAAATTATGAAATTATCTGGATTTACGTTAATTCCTTTTTTTTTTATTTCTTTAATCTCGTCTAACAATGCCCAGGGATCTATAACAACGCCATTACCTAAAATTGAAATCTTTCCTTGTCTGACTATGCCTGAAGGTAACAATCTTAATTTAAATACTTTTTTATCTATAACTAAAGTGTGACCTGCATTATGACCTCCTTGAAAACGAACTACAACATCTGCTTCACTGGATAGCCAATCAACTATTTTTCCTTTTCCTTCATCGCCCCACTGAGAACCTACAACAACTACATTTTTCATAATCTAAATTTTTTAACTATTATTATTGAGTTTAAATGGTTTATAGGACCATTTCCTTTTCCATTATTTGGATTAGATCCTATACCTTGGTTAACATATTTAATTCCTAACTCACAGGATTTCTTTAAAGGTTTTCCACATGACAAAAATGTAGTGATTGCGCTCGATAAAGTACAGCCTGTTCCATGAGTATTTTTGGTTGTGATTTTTTTATTTTTAAAAACTGTTACTTGTTTACCGCTCAAAAGAACATCTTGTATATAAACTGATTTTCTATGACCGCCCTTAAGCAAAACATTTTTGACGCCTAATTTTTGCAGAATTTTAGCAGCGTGAATCATATCTTCGAGAGTATTAATTTTCATTTTAGTTAAAATTTCTGCCTCAGGAATATTTGGTGTAATCAAATAGGCTTTCTTAATTAATTTTTCTTTTAATGTTTTTATTGCTGATTTATTTATCAATCTAGTTCCACCTTTTGCAATCATGACAGGATCTAAAATAATCTTAGAAGTCTTGACTTTTTGTAAAGCATTAACAACAGAAAAAATTACCTGAGAAGAATGAAGCATTCCTATTTTAATTGCATTTGGCTTAATATCTTTGCAAGTGAATAAGATTTGTTTTCCTATCTCCGATGGTTTGATAGCAACCACTGAAGCTACTCCATTAGTATTTTGGACAGTGACAGCGGTAACTGCCGTCATTGCATAACTGCCTAAAGCTGTGACTGTTTTTATATCAGCTTGAATTCCTGCGCCACCTGATGAGTCTGAACCTGCTATTATTAATATTTTAGATTTAGTTTTCAATTTTTTATCGATCGTTTAATTAT